>DASQPN010000132.1:0-9066 GCA_035643915.1 Terriglobales bacterium
GCTGCGGCACCAGGGCGTGCGTCATGGGCCGATCAGTCTCGAGGCACGCCGTGATGGAGCCGCTGGCGACGCCGCAGACAGCCCGAGTAACCACCGCTTGACCAGTTCGGGCTTGGTGAAGGCGTCGAAGACCACGCTGCGCGGCGCGTCGAAGACGGGTGTCATCACGATCTCCCGGTCGCCGTGCGTCGTTAGTTTCAGAGTTCCAATGATGTACAAACCCGGTCCGTCAAGGCCCCTCGGGGCAGATGACTCAAAAGCCGCGGTGGAAGGCAGGAAAGACTGGACCCGGCGCGCGGCTCTCAAGGAGCACACGGGACCGCTGCGATCTTCACCAGCGACGCAACGACCCTGAACCTGGCTTCGCCACGATTTCTCGCCTGCTACAATTCCTTGCCGCATAATGACTTGCTGCCGAGTTTGCGAACTTTTGGTCGCGCATCAACGTATTGCTCGTGTGATGTCATGCCAGGGGTGTGCCGGGTCTGGCACCACCGTCTCCGGCTGAAAAACCAGGAGTTCCCGGGAGTACCGGTTGGAAGACGCGCAAATCGTCAACGGTCTCATCCGCCGCTGTGTGGCGGGGGACGCGGTCGCCTGGGAAGAAGTCGTCCAGCGCTACCACCGGCGCATCTTCAATATCTGCTATCGCTTCGCGGGCACTTCTGACGATGCCCAGGATCTGACCCAGGAAGTTTTCATCAAAATGTATCGCACGCTGAACTCCTACGACGTGGAGCGCGGCGCCTTCATGACCTGGGTCACGACCATGACCCGCAATCTGCTGGTGGACCACTTCCGCAAGACCAAGCAGGATCGGGTCACGGACTCGATCGATGCCGCGCCATCCGACCATGAGGACGCCATGCCCCTCAGCGACCGGATCGAGGATCAGTCGGCCCCGCCCGACGCCCGGGTGCAGAGCCGGGAGGCCAAGCAAGCGGTGCACCAGGCCCTGCAGAAGCTGTCGCCGGAGCTGCGGGAAGCGGTGATTCTACGGGACTTACAGGACATGGACTACCGGGAAATCGCTGCCGTTCTCAAGGTTCCGGAAGGAACCGTGAAGTCCAGAATAAACCGGGGGCGAGCGGAACTTGCACGTCTCCTCCAACGTATCTACAGGCAGGTGATGTGATGCCAGGTGAATCCCATAACGGTATGCAGTGCAACGAGTTCGAAGCTCTCCTGTTTGACGCGCTGGACCAGAAGTTATCCGGTGGAAAACAGGAGCGTTTTCGGGCTCATGCCCGCGCTTGCACCAAATGCGGACCGATGTTCGCCGAGGTGGAGGCGGGGCAGCATTGGCTGAAGTCACTCACGGAGGTGGAGCCTCCAGCCAACCTGGTAAATGACATTCTGGCCGCGAGCAGCGGGATTCAAAGTTATCGTCTGCAGTCCACGGTTCCGACAAAGCATCGGCCGTCGCTCGGGGAACGGATCCGGGAATGGGTAGATTCGCTCCTCACGCCGGTGTGGGGTACAGTGCGGCAGCCGCGGTTTGCCATGTCCTTCGGGATGGCGTTTTTCTCCCTGTCGGTCGCCTTGAGCGTAGCCGGGGTGAAGCCGACCGACCTGAAGCAGGCGGACCTGAGCCGGAGTGGATTGCGGAGGACGTACTACACCACGTCGGCCCGAGTAGTGAAGTACTACGAGAATATCCGCCTCGTGTATGAAATCGAGTCGCGAGTGCAGGAGTTCAAGCGGGCAACCACACCCGCCGAACCGGGCCCCAAGGAGAAAGAGCGGGACAAAACCCGCAAAGATAATACCAGTGGACAACCCGAGCCCAGACAGGAGAGAAATTATAGCCGCGACGAAAACCAGCCCGTGCTGGCCGTTGCTCCGGAAGATCCACCTGCCGTGTCGGTGACCACGATCAGGAGGTTGGTATGAACTGTGCCACGCACAACTCAGTTGCCGCAGTGGCCTACTGCCGCACGTGCGGAAAGCCGCTGTGCGCCACTTGTGCCCGCGATGTACGGGGCACAATTTTCTGTGAGCACTGCCTCGCCGAGCGCGTGGCCGGTGCCCTTCCCCCACCCCCGCTGCCCGGTTCGCCGGGAGCCGGAACAGCCGCCGCTTACACGACGGAACGCGTGCCCAGTCCGGGCTTGGCAGCTACTCTCGGTTTCATCCCCGGCGTCGGAGCCATGTACAACGGGCAGTTCATGAAGGGTTTCATCCACGTCATGGCGTTTGTGTGCCTGATCTGGATGGCGGCTCGCTTTGGCCCCATCATGATCCCGATTTTTTTTGCGTATTTCTTTTACCTGGTATTTGACGCTTACAAGACCGCCCATGCCCTCGAGTTGGGACAACCCGTGCCGGATCCGTTTGGGTTCGAGCGCATGTTCGGGCCGACGCCACAATACGGAACTCGCTCGACCACTACGAGCGTGTCCAGCCCGGCGGCGGCGACCAACGTTCCAGCCGCTGAGGGACGTTATCGCAACAATGTGCCTACGGGCGCCGTAGTTCTGATCGGCTTGGGCGTGCTGTTCATGCTGCACACAGTGGGGGTATTCGACTACGACATCGGCCGCTACTGGTCGCTGATCCTGGTCTTCCTGGGCGGTTGGATGTTGGCGAGGCGATGGGGCATGTTCGGCTCGACCGGTGCCGTCTGCGAGTGCGACCGGTGCCGCATGCGCTGCGTCATGTGGCCGGTGATTTTCATCGCTGCCGGAATCCTGATTTTGCTCGACGAATTCGGAATCAGCATCTGGCGCACCTGGCCAGCGATTCTCCTGGTGATTGGCGCGGTAAAACTGCTCCAGAGCAATGCCTCCGATGCAGGCCATGTAGGCGGGCCGCCCGTGCTCCCGCCTAGCGCGCCCCCTGCGGGTGCAGGCTCTGCGCAGGAACCGCAGGGACAATCGGAAGTGCCACCCAGCGAGGTGAGCCATGGCTAGCCCGGTGGTCGCTCCTCCCCGACGGCGCCGCTCGATGACGGGTCCGTTCATCCTCATCTTCGTCGGGGTCATCTTCCTGCTCGGGAACCTGCACCTGATCTCGTGGGGACGGCTCGGGGTGTGGTTCGCCCACTATTGGCCAGTGCTGCTGATACTGTGGGGCGCAGTCAAACTGGTTGAGCATTACCGTGCAAAGCAGGAAGGCCTGGCCGCGTCTGGCATCGGGGCGGGCGGCGTATTCCTCCTGATCTTCCTGATTGTGGCCGGCCTGACTGCCAGCCAGATCGTGCGTGTGAACTGGAATGATTTGCGTGACCACGTCGACATCGGAGACAACGATATCCCGTTCTTCGGGAGGACGTTCGACTTCGAGGATCAGCCGTCGCTCACCCAGGCACTGCCTTCGGGCGGGAGCGTGAAGATCGTCAACGATCGGGGCGCGGTCAACGTCAGCGTTTCGAACGACGACCAGATCCGCGTGACCTACGAGAAGAAGATCCGGGCCGAGAACCAGGAGGAAGCGAATAAATGGAATGAGCAGACCAAGCCGCAGATCTCGGTCAGCGGGAACCTGGTCACGATCAACGCCAACACGCGCGGCGCCGGCGAGCACACAGTCATCGCGGACCTGAATGTAGCCATCCCGCGCAAAGCGCCCCTCACCATCTCCTCGCAACGGGGCGACGTGAATGTGATGGGACGCGACGGTGCGGTTGAGATTTCGAGCCAGCGCGGCGAAGTCAACGTCGATGACGTGAATGGCGACGTGACCCTGAACATGGACCGCAGCTCGGTAAGAGGGTCGCAGATCTCGGGCGACGTGATGATCGCCGGGCGCTCCAACAACGTCACGCTCACGGATGTGAAAGGCGCCGCGCACCTGAGCGGCGAGTTCATGGAGAGCGTGAAGCTCTCGAAGATTGGGAAATCGGTGAAGTTCAACTCGTCGCGCACCGACATGGAGTTCGCCAGACTCGAAGGCGACCTTGACCTTGACTCGGGCGACCTGCGCGCCAGCGGCCTGACCGGCCCAATCCGGCTGACGACCCGCTCCAAGGACGTGACGCTAGAGGGCGTCTCCGGGGACGTGCGGGTGCAGGACGAGAACAGTCCAGTGGAAATCCGGCTCAAGTCGGCGGGCAACGTTCAGGTCGACAACCGGCATGGGGACATCACGGTCGGAGTGCCAGAAAAGATTGGATTCAAGGTGGACGCCCGGACTCGCGGTGGAGAAGTACAAGTCGACTTTCCGGATTTGAAAGTCAGCAACGACGACAACCAGGGCACGGCAACTGGCACGGTGGGCAACGGCGCCATCCGGCTGGTACTGAACAGCGAGCACGGGACGATCGCGATCCGGAAGGGATCGATCGAAGTCCCCGCCGAAGCGGCCGCGCCGCCCAAGCCGCCCAAACCACCCAAGGTGCCGGGAAGGGGCGCGCCCTCCGAACCCACGGAGAACTAGAGCTGGCCTCACGGAAGGGTTGTTTAGCGGCTGTTTGGATGAAATGACCGCTATCGACACCAACCAGGTGGGGATCGATTCCAGTCGATCGTCATCTGCGGCAGACTAAGTGCGCCCCCCCGTCAATCTTCAGCGACTGGCGGGCGGGACAATGCCGTTCATCCGTAAGTATTCCACCATCTGCCCGTAGTGATTTGAGGAATGGGCGAGCGCGTCCACCAGCGACCCGAGGCGCGTCTGCTGCCGGGTGTCTTGGGCGCCCGGGAGCGGTTCGATCACAGTTGTTGCATCCAGGCGGGCGGCGGCGCGGTGAAGACAGGCGAACGAGCCCTGCAGGTACTCGAGAATCTCAGCTTTTGTTTTTACCGACTCGGGCGCGCTCTCATCCGCTGTGCCAGCCGGGGGTTTTTCCCCGAGTGCGCGGGAGCCCAGTTGGTAGTTGACTGCAGCCAGATGTTTAACCTGCCCGGCGAAGGTCCGCACCCCGGCGAATTTACCGTTGCGGGGAGCGAAGGCATACTTGTCCTCCGGCATGGCGGCGGCTGGAACCACCTCCTGTTGGATGTTCGCGACCCATTCCTCCAGCACCTGACCAGGGGTTCGAGTCGCGCCTGACCTTTCCGTCTGCGCCATCGCGAAACCGCACAACCCACATAGTAGTAACGCGCTTACCCACATCACTTTCCTCACGGGAGTTCTCCTTACAGGCATGTACTGGCTCTCGCTCCGGTTCTCACCGCCGACCAGTCAACGCCCATGCCGGAATTCTTCGAGCGGGAATCAGGGCTTGACCCAGGCCGATCCTTCGACCTGAAGAAACTGCTTTACACCATCCCGCCCCGTCAAGCGCAACCACAGGGGACCGCGTTCGCGTTCCCAGTGCAGGTCAATATCCAAGAAAGAGCAACAGAGGTGTTCCCCGGCGACCCAATCTGCAGCGAGTTGAAAGGTAGCGAGGTCAGCCGGAAACTCGAATGCGAACCCGTCCGGCAGCTCGCGGACGCTCTTTTTGCCGGCGCGCAGGGCCGGACCGAGTTCCTCGAAATGGCGCTTGCGTTGCCCCGGAGTCAAAGCCGAACGGTCGCATGCGAAAGCGCTCACCTGTTTCTTGCCATTCGCACCGTCGGGTGATTGAGCGAACGCGTTCTGGCATGACACCAGCCCGCAAAGCAAAGCCGGCGCAATGACAGGCGCGAGAAAGGTCTTCATGGATTCCTCCCCGGCGGTATTGGTCCGCCGGCATAAGCAAGGTACGACTTCAAGTCGGCTTTAAGTCAAGGGCCTGACAAACTATTTTCTGAAGGCGCCAGCGCGGGCACAGGGTGACTCGTCCAAAATGTGCGCGATGACGCAATTGAGGATCTCCGCTGTGGCACGGCAGGTTGGGCTTCGGCCTTCGGCCATCCGTTTTTATGAACAGATCGGTCTACTTCCCCCGGCACAGCGCTGCAGCGGGCAACGGCGTTACGACACTACCGCTCCCATACCGGCTGGCGGCGATCCAACGGGCACGCCAGCTGGGTTTTACCCTGGATGAGATTCGGCAGTTGTTCTTCGGTTTCGAACCGTCACGGGGGCTTCGGAACGCTGGCGGGAGCTCTCCCGGCGAAAACTGGCGGAACTCGACGCGCTGATGGACGGGATCAAGTCCTTGCGGGCACCTGCTTCGCAAGATGATGCGGCGATGCCACTGCGAGACCATGGACCAATGCGGGCGAGGGATCTTCCGAAGCGGAATCGCCCCGGTGCCGCCAAAGCCCCTGCCTAAGAAGCTGCGGCGGAATTGCTAAGGGGGGGCCAGTCAACTGTTTCCGATCAATGCGCCAGTGCCAGTGCGCGCAAAAGCACAGTCACGGTCCAGAGCGCAACCAAGTTGAATATCCAGGTCTCGGTTGCGCGGCACAGGGAACAAGGCAGACTGAGAGCTGGCTCAACCGCAAAGCTCGCAGAGAATCCACGAAGGGCGCTCCCCTGGGAGTGCGTAAGAATCTTCCT
Source organism: Terriglobales bacterium (assembly GCA_035643915.1). GTDB lineage: Bacteria > Acidobacteriota > Terriglobia > Terriglobales > Acidobacteriaceae > Gp1-AA133. The sequence continues at coordinate 6,373 of DASQPN010000132.1, forward strand.
CACCCCGCCCCGAGCTTCGCTTCCACCAATTCTTCGATCCGACGCAGAACGTCGTCTTCCGCCAAGTTCGTCGAATCGATCATCACGGCATCCGGAGCCGCCACCAGCGGAGAGGCAGCCCGAGTGCGATCCCGCAGATCCCGCTCGCGCAACTCCGCTGCAATGGACTGCGGGGATGGTCCCTTGATTCGGTTTTGATCGAGACGGCGCTGCTCGCGGACCACCGGGTCCGCATCCAAAAAGATCTTCAAATCGGCGTGCGGGAAAACCTCGGTACCGATGTCCCGACCTTCCATCACCACGCCGCCATCTTTACCCAGGTCCTGCTGGCGGGCGACCATCCATGCGCGGACGGCTGGGTGCACGGAGACCCGGGAAGCTGCTTCGGTTACGTCGCGGTCGCGGATTCGCGCCGAAACGTCTTTGCCGTCGAGCAGCACACGATTGCCGCCGATGGTGGGCTCGAGCACGATGCGCGCCCCTTCGGCCAGCTTGCGCAGCGCGGCTTCGTCGTCGAAAGAGACGTCCCACTCGATCGCCTTCAGGGCCAGGGCGCGGTACATAGCGCCGCTTTCGAGATTAACGTAGCCGAGCTTGCGTGCCAGGCGCGAGGCGATTGTGCTCTTGCCCGCCCCCGCGGGGCCGTCGATGGCAATGATCAATTTGCTTGAAGGCGAAGCGTCCATTGGGAAGGCAGCGGTATGTCCAAGGCGATACAGGTTATCAGAAGCGATCGGTTGGTTGGAAATCTCCCACTCGGTGGGGCCGGTGACTGCGCCATCTAGGGTCGCCGCGGCGCGCTGGCAGAGCGCGCCGAGTGCGCCTGCGATCTTTCCTCGGATGACAACCGCGGAGGCGCTACCTGAATCAGGGACCGAGCACCTGTATGAACAAAGCTCAACTCGCGCGCCGCCAATAAAGCATTGACCGCTTCCTTCACCCGCGAACGCGGCACGACATCGCCGAAGAAGGCTTCGACTTCCTGCTGATCGGCGGCAACCACGCAATCTAGATACTTCGAAAGCAGCGCCGTCAGCGCTTCGCCCACCGACAGGCTGATTCCCTCGCGCACCGCGTCCGGAGCCCACCGATAGAGCACGTCCCAGAACGCGCCTTCGCTGGCCTTGTAGTCAACTCGAGTAATCCGCAGCTTGGACCACAATTCCGAGAGGCCCCGGTCCAGCGCGGCACTAGAAAGACTCCCCCCCAACGTCTCCCCTAGCTTCTGCTTGGAAATCGGACCATCGCGACGGATGACCTCATAGGCATCGCAAGCCAGCTGCGAATATTCAGAGTGCGGGCCAACCTTGGGAGCGTGCTTCGGATTGCGTTCTCCGACCAGCGCATAGAAATAAGGGAAAACCGAGGCGGCCACCAGGAAGGCGTTATTTTCGTCGAAGAGATTCGCTTCGAAAGCCCCCCGCTCGCGCAACAAGCGCACCATCAATTCCTTCGCGTCCTGGGCGCGCGGATCGGCAAACGCATGCTGCCAGGTGGGCAAACGATCGTCGGCTCCGACCCAGCAGCCGACAAACGTGGGCGCCAGCACCGGCGGCCGCACCGGATACAGCAGGCAGAATCCTACCGACTCCAAAAACGCACGCGCTTCTTCGAGGGTGCGCACAGGGCGCCCATCCAAGTGCCACTTTTGTGCGCGGGCCTGCTGCAATTCGGAATCGGTCATTTATTGATTAGAACACAGGCGGGTGAGTTCGCGATTTTCGGTTCTCAGTTTTCAGCCTTCAGCCATCCGTACGCCATGAGAAAGTCAAGGACTAAGAACTGAAAGCTGCTTCTTCAAATCCGTTTGAACGCCTTTTGAATATCTTTTAACGAGTAGCGGAGTACGACCGGCCTTCCGTGGGGGCAGGACATCGGGCAGTCGGTCTTGGCCAACTCGGCCAGGAGCCACTCCATTTTGTTCCGCTCCAGTGGCATGTTGACCTTGATGGCGGCATGGCAGGCAATCGAGGCTGCGATGCGCGTCCGAACTTTTTCCAGATTCAGCTTCTGGTCTTCACGCGCAAACTGTTCCAGCAACTCGTGCAGCATGTGCTCGACCTGAGCGCCGTCGATCCCAGCGGGCGCGACTTTCACCGCCACGCTGCGCGTCCCGAAGGGTTCCGCCTCGAAGCCATTCGAGGCCAGTTCGTCGGAAATTTCCGCGAAGACAGATTGCTGCGCGGGTGTGAGTTCCAGAATCAAAGGCATCAGCAGGCGCTGGCTTTCCACTCCCTTGGCAGCGCGTTGCTTGAGGACCCGTTCGAACAGAACGCGCTCGTGCGCCACATGCTGATCGAGGATCCACAAGCCCTCGTGATTAACGGCAAGAATGAACGACTCACGAATCTGACCCAGCGGTTTGAGCGACGCCAGCGACGGCGCGAGCGCACTGGGAACCTCGGGCTCTTCCGCCAAAGCCGGAGTGCATCCGTCGTCCGGGACGAGCTCCGTGGCCCGCGCGAGTGAGACCGCCGCGTTCGCTTCAACCGCAATCCCGCCCTGGAATTGAAATCGCCCACTCACAGCGGGCGCGACGGGCGCTTGCAGAGTAAATCCCGCCGGGTTCGCGGGCTGATACAGAGATCGCCACGCGGCCGAAGCTTCCACCGTCTCACGAGCGCCCGGCACCAACCACGGGCTCGCCGTGGGGTGCGCGTGAATCTCAGAGACAAACTGCGGCACCGGCCGAGC
>DASQPN010000133.1:0-7259 GCA_035643915.1 Terriglobales bacterium
GTCCCCACCTCGCCGATCAATCCCTCGATGCCAGTCACGACTTTATTGTGGCGCGCCCTCACGGCTAACGTCATCAGGAACGCAGTGATGAGTCCGAGTGGGACGCTGACCGCCAGGGCGGTGACGAGACGGACCCGCATCTCAGGGACGGGGCTATCAACGAGGAGCAGGCCCCCCAGGGTGAGAAGCACAATTCCGCCCGTGGTGAGTACCCCGTGTGTGACGAACTTGGCTTCAAGCGCAAAGAGCGCGAATGCGCCGGCAATCAAGGCGAGCGCAGCGAAGCGGGTGGGCAGGAGATTCAAGGCGAAGGCTGCCAGCAGAATGAATACGACTCCCACCGTGCCCGGAACGACCGCTCCGGGATGGTTAAATTCCACGTACAAAGCCAGCATGCCGATCGCCAGCAGGGCGAAGGCAATGTTGGGATCCATCATGTAGTCCAGGATCCGCTGCTTGAGGGTCATCTCGAAAGGTTTGATCGCCTGCCCCGCAAGCTCGAGTGTGACGATGGTACCGTCGAATCGTTTGATGGGCTTTCCCTGCATCTGACGGAACAGATCATCGTCGCTCATGGCGACGTAGTCGATCAGTTTCCCGGACAGAGCCTCCTGCTCGGTAAACGCCTTGGATTGGCGCACGGCGCTTTCCGCCGCTTCGACGTTGCGCCCGCGCTGAGCAGTCACCGAACGCATCAGTGCGGCTGAATCGTTCTCGATTTTCTGCTTCATTTCGTCGTCCGTTTTGACCGAGAGTGGTCCAAGGAGCGCGACCGGATGGGCGGCCCCGGCGTTGGTCCCGGGAGCCATCGCGGCTACGTCCGCTGCTTCGAGGATGAAGATGCCTGCCGAACCCGCACGGCTACCCGTAGGGGCAACATAGACGATGACAGGCACGGGCGAGGCCGTGATCTTCTCGATGATGTCCCGGGTGGAACTCACCAGGCCGCCGGGGGTGTTGATCTCAATCAGCACAGCTTGGGCGTTTCTGGTGTGCGCTTCGGCGATGGCGCGGCCGATGTACTCCTCGGTAATGGGCTGGATCGTGTCGTTCAGAACGATTTTCAGCACTTCGGAGGACGAGGGTGTGGGGAGAATCAGCAGGGTGAAAAGTCCGGCTGCATACAGAGCAACGCGCACGACGAACGACGATTTCATCAGTGGGGCAGTGGCTGCGCTTTCTGCGCGAGCTGGGCTGCGTCAACTCTATTGTCTCGCAAATCGAGCTCGGGGGGAGCACCGGAAGCAGGCAAGTGAAAGATCGGCAAGACAAGGCAGCCATCGCTCGATCACCCGCTGCTGGTTGGAACCCTCTCGTCCGCATCCGATGCAGCGGTCGATTGTGTCGGATGCCTGCCCGACCACCCAGGAAGTGTCGTGCTTCCAGTGATGAGCCGGGCCCCGCGCTCGTACGTGACATATGACCATGCCCACTGAATCAATACCAGAATCCGGTTGCGGAACCCGATCAGGAAGAAGATGTGGATGAACAGCCAGGCCAGCCACGCGATAAATCCGGAAATGTGAATCTTGCCGAACTGTGCCACCCCGGCCGCCCGGCCGATGGTCGCCAGGCTGCCTTTGTCCCAGTACTTGAAGTTCTCGCGCGATTTGCCTTCCAACTCGCGGCGGATCGTCTCCGCGACCTGCCGGCCCTCCTGGATGGCGACCGGTGCGACGCCCGGAAGCATCTTGCCCTGGTCGTCTTGCAGGGCGGCTAGGTCGCCGATCACGAAGACCTCGGGATGGCCGGGGATGCTGAGGTCAGGTTGGACCAGCACTCGACCAGCGCGATCGCACGCGGCTCCCAGTTTCTTGCCCAGGGGAGAGGCCGCCACCCCTGCCGCCCATAGAATCACCGGAGCCACGATCCGAGTCTCGCCCATGCGAACGGCGCCCGGCTCCACCCACGTGACGAGGGCATTCGTCCGAACATCCACGCCCAAGCGGCGCAGCTGCTCCTCCGCGCTGTAGGAGAGATCCTCGGGGTAAGCCGGCAGAACTCGCGGACCGCCTTCGAGCAGCAAAATACAGGTGCGGCTCGGATCGATCGAACGAAATTCGTGCGCCAGGACATGGTGCGTGATCTCGGCCAGCGTCCCGGCGAGCTCCACTCCGGTGGGCCCCGCGCCGACCACCACAAAATTCAGCGGTTCGTGCGAAGCGCCGGAAGCTGCCTGGCGCTCGGCAAGTTCAAAGGCCAGCAAGACCCGGCGGCGAATCTCGAGGGCGTCTTCGATGGTCTTGAGCCCGGGAGCGTAGGGCTCCCACTGGTCGTGGCCAAAATAGGCGTGGGTCGCCCCCGCAGCGACGATCAGGTAATCGTAAGGAAGCTCCTGCTCGCCGGTTTTGACGACGCGCCGCTCGAGGTCGAAGTCCTGCACTTCTTCGAGCAGGCAGACCACGTTCTTGTTTCCGCGAAAAACCGAGCGAATCGGGGCGGCGATTTCCCCCGGGGAAAGCCCCGCCGTCGCCACCTGATACAAAAGGGGCTGAAAGGTGTGGTGATTCTTGCGGTCGACGATCGTGATGCGAACGCTCTCGCGGGCGAGCGAGCGGGCGGCATTCAGGCCTCCGAACCCGCCTCCCACGATGACGACCTGGGTCGTGCTCTTGCTGGGCATAAGCGCTACTTATAAGATTGCTGGAATGGCTGTGGGGTCAAAAACTTTTCTTCAGGATAACGCACCGAGTCCAGCAGGCGGAACGGTAGCCTTGACTCGCGGCGTTCCTGCGATTCGAAGCCGGTGGGCAGATTGGCTGGAAATCTTATTCGTCTTCGCGGTGTTCGAAGGCGTCCTGTGGACTCCACGCAGCATCGGGCATAGCCTCATGATCGCCTTGGTGGTTGCTGCCGTCGTTTGGTTCAGCTTCCGCAGAAACTCGCGGGTGGAACTGGGGCTGCGTTGGCCTTCCTCAGCCGGCACGGCCAGGATCCTGGCGATCGGAGCGCTCCTCGCCATGGCTATTCCTGCGGGTGCAATCCTCACCGCTCATCCCGTGCCCGCGAATCCCGATTGGCCGAAGTTCGAGAACCTCTGGCCGTATGTGATCTGGGCGTTCGCCCAGCAGTTCTTGTTGCAGTCGTTTTTCTATCTCCGGCTCGAATCTCGGATGGGAGCACGCTGGGCGGTGGCGGCCAGCACGGTACTGTTTACGCTGGCTCACCTCCCCAACGCGCCTCTGACGGCGATGACATTCATCGGTGCGCTGTTCTTCACCGAGATGTTTCGCAGACACCGGAGTATTTACCCGCTAGGCATCGTTCACACGCTGCTCGGAATCGCAATTGCTTACAGTTTTTCCGGTCCCCTCATGCACCACATGCGGGTCGGCCTGTCGTACTGGCAGTTTCGGTGACCTTTGCGCGAGCCTACCTTCCAGGGGAACTCAGCAGATTTCGGCCGCCGCGCGTGCGCACACATCGAGTACCATGACCGGGTTGACGACGGTCGAACTCCTTTGGAAATTTCAGGCGAGACCAGCGCAGGGCACGACGCGGACCCAGCCAGTTCCTCGGTCAAGAACGACTCGTCCCCTAGAGTCCAGCCCCCCGCCCGGTTTCGCTTTGTCCTGCCCTCTGTCGGTGACCTGATTTTCGTTCTCCTCCTCATTTCACTCACCGTCGGCCCGCTGGCCGAGAGGCTCCTGGGGGACGCCGGCATCGGATGGCACATCCGCACAGGTCAGCTGATACTTCAGACCCGCTCCGTCCCGCGCATCGACACGTTTTCATCCACCATGAGCGGGAAGCCCTGGTATGCGTGGGAATGGCTCTACGACGCCTTGGCCGGAGCCATTCACCAGGCGGCCCGCCTCAATGGGGTCGTGTTCCTGAGCGCGCTGGTGATTGCCCTGACATTTGCGCTTGTCTTCCAGATGATGCTGGCGCGGGGCGCCAGTTTGCCGATTGCAGTCGTCATGCTCCTGCTGGCGGTTTGCGCTTCGACGATTCACTTCTTCACACGGCCGCACGTCCTGAGCTGGCTCTTCACGGTCATCTGGTTTGGTCGGCTGGATGACTTTGAGGCAGACCCGAAGCCGCGCCGGCTGCTCTGGCTTCCGCTCATCATGCTGCTATGGGTGAACTTGCATGGTGGTTTCCTGCTCGGCCTCGTGCTGCTGGGCATCTACCTGGTCAGCGCCTGGGCACAGAAGCAGCAATGGAGCGGGGCACCGGGTGGGAAAGCCGCCTCGATGCCTGCGCGCGCGCTGGGGATGATCGGAGCTCTATCCCTGGTCGCTACCTTGGCGAATCCTTATCACTACAGGCTGCACGTTCATATTTACCGCTACCTTACCGATCGTTTTCTGATGGATCACATCGACGAGTTCCTCTCGCCGAACTTTCACGGAGGGGCCCAAAAGTGTTTCGCGGTCCTTCTGCTGCTGACCATCGTGGGGGCGGCGGCGGGGCGGAAGAAGCTGGGGATGAGCCAGGTGATGGTGGTGGCTTTCGCGGTATACGCCGGCTTGTACTCGTCACGGAACATTCCGATCTCGTCGATGTTGCTGGTCCTCATCATGGCGCCACAGATCTCCGCGACCCTCGCCGAACGGGCCGCAAGCCCCGAAACTTCCTCCAGTCTTCGCGACCGCTGGGCCAGCTTCCAAGCGTTTGCGGTGCGTGCAAGCGCAACCGAATCGCGCCTGCGAGGCCATGTCTGGCCGATTCTGGTGGTCGTGCTGGGCGTGTGGACCTGCTGCCATCAGGGGCGAATCGGTTCACGAACGGTGATCGACGCTCACTTCGATGGAAAACGGTTTCCAGTCAAGGCAGCGGATTTCCTGATGGGCAGCCATATTCATGAGCCGTTGTTTTGCCCGGACAATTGGGGTGGCTACCTGATCTATCGACTCTACCCGCAAACCCAGGTGGTAGTGGATGACCGGCATGATCTGTACGGCGCGGAATTCTTAAAGAATTACTTGAGGGTTGTGCGATTGGAGCCTGGGTGGAATCAGGCTTTGGTCGGAATGCATACAAATTGGGTGTTGCTGCCGAAGGACTCGGCGGCCGCAAGTCTCCTGAAGGAAGTTGCGGAATGGAAGAGCGTCTACCAGGACGACACCGCAACTTTGTTCAGAAGAGTCTCGGAGCGCTCCGGACGTGAGTGATCAGAGGGGCGGGACTTGTCTTGACCCATGGACTAACGGGTGTCGATGTTGAACCCAAGGAAGGCATTTACCTCAACGGGTTCGTTGCCGTGCAACGCAGGTGTGAACTTCCAGGCGTAGAGGGCAGCCACCACCTTTTTGGTCATGGGCTGAGGACCGGGCTCGATTACTCGGATGTTGCTGAGGGTGCCGGAGCGACCGAGAACACAGGCAACGACCAGGCGGGAACGGCTGAGGCCCTCAGGCAGGCTGACGCGTAAGGGCTCCGGATCGATCAGCTTCTCTGTGTAAGGGCGGGCGGCCGAGGCGGAATCAGCGTACTGCATGACGGCGAGCCCAACGGCCGTGGTGATGTAGATGGTGTAGTTGTCTCCCCGCAACTGCCCGTAGCGACTGAAGGCCCCGCCCGACCGCGAGGTTCCGAACACACTGACGCCCAAACCGCGGCGCGCTTTGCTCGAGCCCGAACGTCCCGGGGTTGCGCCGGGGTCGCTTTCGCCCGGCCCAAAGCTCGGTAGCGTAATCGTGCTCGTGCTGGTGTTCCCTCCTGCCACCGAGACGCCCGGGATAGGAGGCTGGCCGTCTGTGCCGCGTCCGGCGCCGCCCGGGCCTGGATAAGGCGAGATGCCTCCATGCGAGTTGGGGTCAGAACCGCGGCCTGCGCCTTCCTTGGCCGCGCCCGACCCCTCGCCGTTCAGCCCGCTGCCAGGACCGTTTCCGTGGTTGATGCCGGCTCCGCCTCCGGACCCGCCGACCCCGGAGTTGGCGCCGCCACCGGGAGACATCGCGATGATCCCCGGCGTGGCGTCACGCGGAACGCCTTGCACCGAACCGGGCTGGCTGGAAACCACGACGCCCTTGCCGCCCCCGTTGCCCCCTCCCGCGCTGGGCGGAGCCAGCACCGATCCGGCATCGAGCGGCCCACCCAGACCTGCACCCCTGCCGCCCGTGCCGCGTCCGGACAAACCTCCCGCGCCGCTCAGGCTCGGCGGTGGAGGTACCACCGCATTCGTTCCGAGACCTCCCCCGAGGCTTCCTTGGGGGCCGCCACGTCCGCGTCCGGATCGAGACAACGAGGCATCTCCGGCAACGCTGGGCGGCGGAGGCACAATATTCTCGCCGGTAAGCGTGGCGCCGAAACCGCCCGCCTTGTCGCTGCGACCGCCTCCGCCGCCCGTGACAGATGTTCCGCCGGTGACGCTTGGAGGTGGAGGAACCACTTGATTCGCCCCTACCAGACCCACGATGGCCTGCTTGTCTTGCGAACGACCGCCCAACTCGACCGGAGGCGGAACGACTTTCGGATCCGACAAGCCTACACCTGAAACACGCGGGTCGCGGGTAACCTGCGACGGCGGGGGAGCAATCACCCCGGGCGCCGGCAGAGCGAGCTTGGGGGTTTGAGCACTCTCTCTTTGCGGAGCGGAGGCGGGAGGAGGGACGACCACCGAGGCGGCAGCCGCCGGTCCCCGCAGCGGCGGTGGAACGCGCTCGATGTCGGTGGGAGCTGGCTGAATAATGCGGCTGGTCAAAGCCACCACCGAATGCGAGTGATCGCGCGGAACCTCCCGCGGAGCCGGCGCAATGATCGTGGTCGACAGGCCCATCATCGGCCGCGTCTTCTCCGGGGCAGCATCCGCAGGCGGGGGCACGATCACGTTGCTCGTCAGTCCCGGGCTGCTGCGACTCCGCTCGCGAGACACCTCCGGCGGCGGCGCCACGATGGAGTTTTTCGATAGAGCGGGCGCAGTTCGAGACGACTTCAGACCCTCCGCCGGCGGCGGCCCCGGCACCGACTTGAAAGCCAGAAGGTTGGCCACCGGTGCATTGGAAACGGGCAATTTCAGGTCGGGCGCGTCGACCACCTTTTCGACCGCAGCGTTGCCGCGCGCGACCCGAATGGTCTGGGTTCGATGGTGCGCTGCCTTTCCCCCTGCGCGACCGGTCCGGCCCGCTTGGGCGCCGCCCCGGTCCTCAATCTGCGGCAGTTCGTCCGCGGAGAAGTAGATGACATCGTACTTGGGCGGTGTGAGCGGCACCGAGGGACGCATGTTGGCCAACCTCCCCGGCAGCAGGATCAGCACAGCCAGAAAGATCGCTTCCATCCCCCAGGAAACAAGCATGCCCCGCACCGGGAACAGG
>DASQPN010000134.1:0-53733 GCA_035643915.1 Terriglobales bacterium
GATCGCCGCTCCCTGAACTCATCCTGACCGGTGCCCTTAGAGGACGGCCTTGTACTTCTTCACCAACTCGCTCTTCACCTTGCGGAACATCTCCTGGTAGTTGGCGCCGCTCCGGCGCATCTCGTCGGAATACGCCTCCAGAATCACGCGCACCTCGTCGTTGATGTGGTCTTCGAGCGACATCTCTTCGAGCAGTGCCGCGTGCACGCGTTCCGTGACGGCCGCCACCTTCTCGGTCTCAATGAGATCGCCGGCGATAAGCTTTTTGGTGAGTTCGCGGGCCAGATAGCCCACATATTCTTTGGAGAAAAGCATTGTCTGGTTCGGAGGCTCGTCGTGAAATAAACAGTCTAGCACACGGGAAACAGCCTTCAGCTCTTGGCCATTCGCCTTTAGCGAGCCGCCCGCCGAGCCACCTTTGACATCGAAGGCAAACCGCCAATTGCCAAACGCCAAGCGCCGATTGCCAGTTTGCGGTCCGCCCTCGAGTTCTGTTCCCTCTCCGCGGAAAGGCATACAATGCATAGTCACCGAGAGCCCCTATGACCGCCACTCCTGATGACCTCACCGGTCTGAAAGACGACATGACTGCCTTCATCGAAGGCCATGGCATGCGCCGCTTTCACGGCTACGTGGACTACGAGGAAGTCCAGTCGATCATGTGGAAGGCGGAGGACAACGCCGATGGCTGGAAGGACTTCGTCGAGCTCGCCAAAACGGCCGGTGCTCCCTTCCTGACTATGGATTCCTGGAGCCTCAAACGCGACGATCTGGAAGGCTTGATCCAGCGCCTCAGCAACGCCGAATACACCAACGACGAAGACCTGGAAGACGCCCGCTGGCTGCGCACTTACGTCGGCAAGACGGGCTTCGTGCAGCTGGGCTGGGCATTTCAAGGCAGCATGTTTCTGTATGAATCGAGCACTGATTGGTATGACCGGTACCAGAGACTGATCGACCTAGCCGAGGACTTTGGTGGCATCCCCATCGACGAACCTGGCCCGGACGAGGAAGACTAACCGTGCCGGGTGGGGCGCGGGCACTCTTGCCCGCGGAGGGGCGTGAAGAAGAACCAACCCGGGGGTGTCAAGCAACCCCGTACGATTTGTCATTCCGAACCGGAGTCAAGCCGGAGAGGAATCTGCTTTCTGCCAGCCTTGCGGATCATGAAGTGGCTCCCAAAATCCGCCGATGAGACCCAAATCGGCTCACTGGCCGACGAGCTGCGCTCCACCGCCGTCCTCCGCCTGAACGGCGACCCGCTGCTTGCTGCAACCCTGGCCCGCCTGCTGGTGATGCGCGGCATTCAGGACGTCGAAACCGCCCAGCGCTTCCTGGTCCCCACGCTCGCGCACCTGCACTCTCCCCATCTCATGTCCGGCATGAAAGCTGCTGTCGAGCGGTTGGACGCAGCCATCGAACGCGAGGATGGGATTCTGATCTACGGCGACTACGACGTCGATGGCACCACCGCCATCGTCATCCTGAAGACCGCCATCGAGCTCTGCGGCGGCACCCCCGACTTTCACGTGCCCCACCGCATCCGTGAAGGCTATGGCATGAAGGACGATGTGATCGAGCGTGCCGCGGCCGCGGGTATTCGCCTGATCATCAGCGTCGACACCGGCATCCGCGCCTTCGCCGCTGCTGAGACTGCTGAGCGACTGGGTGTGGACCTCATAGTGACCGATCACCACCTGCCCGGCCAGGAAGGCGTTCCGCGAGCGCTTTCAGTGCTGAACCCAAATCAATCAGGCTGCGACTATCCCTGCAAAGCCCTGTGCGGCGCCGGCGTGGCTTTCAAACTGGCACAGGCGCTCATGGAAAAGCGACTGCCGGGAAAAGACCAGTCGCACCTGCTGATGTCGTTTCTGAAGATGGTTGCGATCGCCACCATCGCCGATGCCGTTCCGCTCACCGGAGAGAACCGCGTCTTCGCGAAGTTGGGGCTCGATGCCCTGCGCCGCGCGGTGAATCCCGGGCTGAAAGCGTTGCTCGAAATCGCACAGGTGCCACCAACGCGTCCACCCACCTCTACGGAGATTGCCTTCCGCATCGCGCCCCGCCTGAACGCCGCCGGACGCATGGACGTTGCCCGCGAGGTCATCGAGCTTTTCAGCGTGAAAGACGCGCAGCGCGCCCGCGAAATCGCCGGGCGCCTCGATCAACTCAACCGCGAGCGCCAGGAAGAAGAACGCCGTATTTTGCAAGCCATCGAGGCCCGCTTCGAACAGGAACCAGCGCTGCACAACGCGTATTGCGTGGTGATCGACGGCGACGGTTGGCATCGCGGCGTCATCGGCATCACGGCCACGCGTGTAGTCGAGCGCTACGGACGCCCGGCGCTGGTGCTTTCGCACGATGGCGGAGAAGCCCACGGCTCCGGCCGCTCCATCGGAGCCTTCCATCTACTCGACGCCATCGAGTCCTGCCGCGGCCTGTTCACCCGTTACGGCGGACATTCTCACGCCGTCGGCTTCTCGCTGCCCTCCGAACGCGTGCCGGAATTGCGCGCGCACCTGGACGAATACGCCCGCCTGAGCCTTACGCCGGCAGACTTCGAGCCCAGCCTCGATCTCGACGCCGAAATCACCCTCGACCAGGTCACGCCCGCTTTGTTCCAGGCGCTGGAGCGCCTCGAACCGTTCGGCCAAGGCAATCCCCAGCCGATTTTCGCCGCCCGCGCGGTGCGCCTGATGGCGCCACCGAAAATTCTGAAAGACAAGCACGTGAAGTTAAAGCTGGCGGCGGCGGTTGTTCCAGCGTCGCGAAGCGTGGAGCCAGCCGAAGAATTGAGCGAAGTCGCCATTGTGGCTACTCCCCGTTGCCATCCGGACGGCTCGGAAATCCGCCGGAGCGAGCGCCCGGCAGCCGCTGAGAACCGGGAACCGAGAACTGAGAACTCGAACTGGCGTCGGAACATCACCTTGGACGCTCTCGGCTGGCACATGGCCGAACGCCTCCAGGCCGCCGGGCTGCTCGCCGGGGACACCCTCGATATCGCCTTCACCATCGGCCACAACGACCACCCTGAGTATGGCGGGCTGGAGTTGTCGCTGCGGGATTTCCTCGCCCGTGCGGATGCCTCGCGATAACCAAGCCGTCCGGACCCAAATCCCGTCTTCCTCGAATTGTTTTTGAATCCGTTGACACCGCCGGGCATCTTTTCGTTGCTCAGGAGAAGACAAATGGCTCAGCGCGGCATGTCACTCGAAGAAATGAAGCAGTTTGTCCGGAATCACTTCGAAGAATTTGCGAGAACATCGATATCGGCGATGCGAACTTCGCTCCCGAGTTCATCGACCACCTCCCGGCCCGAGGGCGCCAAACAATACGTGGGGGGCGCTTAAGCGCTTTCCGGATATGCGCGTGAGCGTCGAGGACATCGTCGCGGAGAACGATAAGGTCGTAGTGCGCAACACCTGGACCGGCACCGATACCCAGACGGGAAAGAAGATCCGGTTTTCCGGAATCGTCATCTGGCGGATTGCCCATCGCCAACTCGTCGAACGTTGGGCCTGCCTGGAGGCCCCCAAGCCGGCTTAGACAACCATCGGTCGGATACGAGACGACTCTTTCAGCATTGCTACGCCCACCCCTTTCAGAAGCGAGTGGCCGCTCGGGAGGATCCCGTGCCGCGTTTCGTCAGGCTCGTTCGGCGCTTGCTCTACTCACCTCTGCCGCAGCCCAGAAAAAGTCAGCGGTGCCCGCCAAGCCGCAATCGGCACCCGTTGCCATCGACTGGTCGAACTCGGCGCGGCTTCCCGTCAAACGCGTTGTGCTCATAAGAACGGGACCGGCTCTCTCGAGCATACTGCTCGCGTGCACGGCAATCAGGACCTCGCCATCGACTCACGACCGGCCAGCTGAACGACGTCCTGAAGTCCCTCGCCGTGGCCGACCTGGGCGAAGGCCGCGTTGGTTCGGTCCGCGATAACTCCATCGCACCGCTCGACCAACGCCTGCGTTCCTTGCGTTTGCCGTTCGGTGAGCATGTCACGAGTGCTGATTTCCTGGTGGCCTTGCGCGGGGAAGACCGCCTCAACGGCCTGCAGAAGGAGATTTCCGATCTGAACGAAAGAAGAAAACAAGGCTGAGGGCGAACTGGAGCAGATCGTCCAGACAATCATGATGGACGAGAGCCTCTCGCCCGCGCCTAAGGCGCGAGCCGACATCCGCTTCGAGAGTACACAGCCCTGAGAACCGAGAACTGAGCCTGGCAGCTGGGTTCCTTTCAAGTAGACTTGAGGATAGATGCCCCTCTCAATCCCCCGCCTCCGCCGCTGGTTTGTGCTCGCCGCCGTCGCGCTGAGCCTCGTGGTCGCGGGCGTGTACCTCCACCGCCGGAGCCAGGTGCGAGAGGTCCTGAAACACATTCCCGGCAAGATGGATATCGACATCCAGCAGACCGCCGAAGGCTTCAAGGTTTCCAAGTCCGAGGGTGGCCGCACGCTCTTTACCATCCAGGCGAGCAAAGTGGTGCAGTTCAAGCTGGGCGGACGCGCCGAGTTACGCGATGTCACGATCACGCTCTACGGCCGTGACTCCAGCCGCTATGACCAGATCTACGGTGACGACTTCGGCTACGACCCGAAATCGGGGGACGTCACCGCCAAGGGCGAAGTGCGCATCGACCTGGAAGCGAACCCCAAGGGACTCCTCAAGCCCGATCAGTCCGTCCCCACCGAGCTGAAGAATCCGATTCACCTCGTGACCCGCGACCTCATGTTCAATCAGAAGACCGGCAACGCCCTCACCAAGGCTAAGGTTGAGCTGCGCATGCCGCAGGCGACCGGATCAGCGGTGGGTGTGCACTACACGGCGGAAGACAACGTGTTAACCCTGGACTCGCAGGTCGATCTCGTTTTGGCCGGGTCTGGGAAAGCGAAACTGACGGCCACTCGTGGGGTGATCTCCAAAACGCCCCGCCAGGTGGTCCTCGATCATCCGCGCCTCAGTCACGGACCGCAGCGGATGGACGCGCAAAAGGCGACTCTGTATTTGCGCGACGACAACACGGTGGATCATGTCCTCGCCAGCGACGGCGTTCAGGCTGATCTGCCCGGTGACGCGCCGATCCATGCCCGCGCCGCGCAAGCTGAGTTCAAAGTGAATCCGGCCCAGGATGGCCTGTCCACGGCGGTTCTCAGCGGCGACGTGCAACTGGATGCCGCGGGCGAACGGCCCGCCCGGGCTAACGCAGGACGAGTGGTGCTCGATTTCGCGGGAAAGAACCTGTTGAGCAAGATCCGGGCCGAGGACAACGTCAAACTGGTTGAATTTCCTGCCGCGACGCCCGATGCGTCCGCCGCGAACTCGCAACAGGTCGAAATCACCGCGCCCGCGATCGATTTCGTTCTCGCCCACGGCAAGCATCTCGATCATGCCGAAACATCTTCTCCGGCACAGATCGCGGTTTTACCCGCGACCAACGACAACTCGCACACACTGGTCACGGCCGGAAAATTCAAGGCCAAGTTTGACGACCGCAGTCGGCTCAGCGCCGTCCATGGTGCGCCCGACGCCAGAATCACGAGCAGCACTCCGGGCCAACCCGAGCACACCAGCACCAGCCAGACCATGGATGTGGCTTTCCGACCGGCGGGCGGCATCGATTCCATAGTGCAACAGGGCGACGTCGCCTACACCGACGGCGAACGCCAGGCGCGGGCCAACCGGGCGCGTTACACCCCGGCCGACCAGATGCTGGAGTTGACCGGGTCTCCGCGCATCACCGACCAGGGGCTCACCACTACGGCGCGCATCGTGCGCATGAATCGTGCAAGCGGAGATGCCACCGCCGAAGGTCAGGTCAAGAGCACCTATAGCGATCTTCGCGAACAGCCAAACGGGGCGTTGCTCGCGGCTGCATCCCCGATTCACATCACCGCGCGCTCCATGACCGTGCATCGCACCACCGCCGTTGCGACCTACGCCGGAGATGCCCGCATCTGGCAGGACGCCAATGTCGTAGAGGCCCCTACCCTCCAGTTCGACCGCGATCATCGTTCGGTTGTCGCCCAGGGCGACGGCCAGCCTGTTTCCACAGTTCTTGTGCAGGTCGACAAGAAGGGGAACGCCACACCCATCTCCATCACCTCGGCCCGACTGACCTACACCGACGACCAGCACCGCGCCCACTTTGAGGGCGGAGTGACCGCCCGCGGCGCCGATGCCACCATCACCGCCGATCACCTGGATGCCTTCATGATTCCGCGCAGCCAAGCTTCATCAAATCAATCATTTAAAGGACAAGGGCAGCTCGACCGGATCATCGCCGAAGGAAATGTGGTTATCCAGGAGCCAGCGCGCCGCGCCCAGGGAGAGAAGCTGGTCTATACGGCTGCCGAGGAGAAGTTCGCCCTGACCGGCGGATTGCCTAGCATTTTTGATGCCGAACACGGCAAAACCACGGGTGATTCGTTGACTTTCTATAAACGCGATGATAGGGTGCTGGTAGAAGGAAGGGATACCTCCCCGACCGTTACCCAAACGCGAGTGGCACGTTAAATGCACTCATTGGCCACTGACGAAATCGGCAAAACTTACCGCGGTCGCCCGGTCGTAAATGGGGTCAGCCTTCGAGTGGAACAGGGCGAAGTTGTTGGGTTACTTGGCCCTAACGGCGCCGGCAAGACCACTTCTTTCTATGCCATAGTAGGTCTGGTACCCCCCGATACGGGCCGGGTACTTTACGACGACGAGAACATCACTGACGTCCCCATGTACCTGCGGGCGCGCCAGTTTGGCATCAGCTACCTCCCTCAAGAGCCGTCGGTTTTCCGGAAGCTGACCGTTGAGGAAAACATCCTCGCGGTGCTTGAAGCTCAACCCATCTCCTGGCACGAGCGCCGGGAGAAGATGGAGACGCTGATCGAACAGTTGGGACTGGACCATATCCGCCAGAATCGCGGATACGCCTTGTCGGGCGGCGAGCGCCGGCGCGTGGAAATTGCGCGGTGCCTCTGCATCAATCCCACGTTCATTTTGCTGGACGAACCATTTTCGGGGATCGATCCGATCGCTGTGCTCGACCTGCAGAGGATCATTTCCGATCTGAAGGCGAGCGGTATCGGAGTGCTAATTACCGATCACAACGTCCGTGAAACGCTATCCGTCACGGATCGGGCCTACATCATTAACGAAGGACGCATCTTCCGGACGGGTACGCCGGAGGCCTTGGGCAGCGACCCGGAAGTCCGCCGAGTGTACCTGGGCGAGAGCTTCTCGCTCGTCTGAACGGTTGAGTCCGTGGCCTCCGCGGAGCAAAAGAGTCCCGAAGGCGTTCGGAGACCAGCAAGTGGACAGACGGGTTCTTGGTCGCGGCTTGGTTCGGCCGCAGATTGGCCGAGAGTCCCGGAAGGACCCTAGCAATGAGCCCGGCAGGTAAGTGCCGGATTGGGACCACACAGAGAAGTCAAGTTTCTTTGGGAACGGCAGCCACCACCACGAATACGTTACGGCTGTAACGTAGCCGCAACCCGAGTTTGCTCTGATACTGGGGTGGGAGTTTTGCATGCTCCGCCCCGAGCCCGGCTCCGGAACGGCTGAAAATCGATTCTTGGGAAAGAGCTTATTGACCGAATGGTAATGCTGCAGCACAAACTGAACGTCAAGCTGTCGCAGCGGCAGATCCTCACCCCGGGTCTCGTGCAGATGGTGTCGGTCCTTGCGCTCAACAAGATTGAGCTCAAGGACATGATCAACGCCGAGATGGTGGAAAACCCGGTTCTTGAGGAACTCGAGGATTCGGTTCCCCTGATCGATGAAGTCGGCCGCCGCGAGGAAGAGCGCGATCGCGTTGCCGCGGCCGCCACGGAAGAGAATCCTGTCCCGGCCGCCGACCAGAAGGACCCCTTTGACGAAATCGATTTCGGCTCCTTCTTCCAGGAGTATCTCGATCCTGGCTATCGCAGTCAGGGCGAGATGGAAGACATCGAGCGCCCCTCGTTTGAGAATTTCCTGTCCAAGCCCGGCACTCTGACCGACCACCTGGCGTGGCAGCTGGGCGCCCTCTCGGTCACCGCCGCCGTGCGGGAAGCCGCGGAATTGATCATCGGCAACCTGAATGAAGACGGATACCTCATCGCCACGGACGATGAGCTCATGGGAGTCACTCCGCCCGCTGCGCCCGAATCCGATGCCGCCGCCCAGGAAAATCTTCTGAAGGAAGCGGAGGCGCTGGGTCTGGCAGCGGTCGTTGAGGATGAGGAAAGTGGTTCGGATTTTTCGGCGGACTGGACGAACTCCGCGAGTTTGTCGCCGGAAAACAGTGGCCTCTCCACTGCCGCCGCGGTTGCGCCCGCTCCGGAGGCGACCGTCGAAACGGAGCCCTCTCCGGTCGCGCAAGCTGTGTCTTCGCCGACGCCGCATCCCGTGTATCGGCCCGGTTTTGCCCTGGCCGATCTCTACGAAGCGCTCGAAGTCGTTCGTCAGCTGGACCCGCCGGGCGTTGCTTGCCGCAACTTGCGCGACTGCCTGCTCTACCAGTTGCGCTACATCCAGCAGCAGCACGCGCAACAGAAGACGAACGGCAACGGGGATGCCCAGGTCATCGCCGACGCAGTCGCCCTGGTTGACCAGCACCTGCGCGCGCTGCAGCTCAAGCAGCACAAAGAGATCGGCAAAGCCATCGGCCGCCCCATCGAAGCCGTCCAGCAGGCCCTCGACTTCATCAGGACGCTCGATCCCCGTCCCGGGCTGCGTTACAACAAATCCACCACCCGCCTGATCGAACCCGATGTCGCCTTCATCAAGCACGGAGACGAGTGGCTCTGCCTGATGAATGACGACGACGTGCCCCAGCTTCGCCTGAATCCGGCGTACAAGCGGCTGCTGGTGAAGGACAGCAACGACAAAGACACGCGCAATTATGTGAAAGAACGCTACAAAAGCGCCATCCAGCTGATCAAGAACATCGAGCAGCGCAAGCAGACCATCATGAAGGTCTGCTACTCGATTGTGGCCCGTCAGCAGGATTTCCTCGAAAAAGGCATCGATCAGCTGAAGCCCATGATGATCAAGGAAGTGGCCGAGGAAATCGGCGTGCACCCGTCCACCGTCAGCCGCGCGGTGGCCAGCAAGTACGCGCATACGCCGCAAGGCGTGTTCGAATTGCGGTATTTCTTCTCCGAGAGTGTGCAGGGCCCCGAGGGGGGCAACACGTCGTTACTCATTCTCAAGCGCCGCGTGAAAAAGCTCATCGAGGAGGAAGATCCATCCCGGCCGTTGACCGACGAGCAGATCACCCGCATCCTGCAATCGCAGGGGATCCAGGTCACCCGCCGCACGGTGGCGAAGTACCGGGAAGACATGCGCATCCCGAGCACTCATCAGCGCAGAGTGAAAAAGTAGCGCCGGCGTCCGGCCCCGGCCCCAAGGAGGATTCGGAAACATCACGGCAGATCACCACACCAGAGCCGCCGTGGAGGCAAATGAGAAAAAGGGGCTTGGCCCCTGCGGCACCGGTTGTTTGAGCCCAGATCATGGAAGTACGAATCCCAGGAGGGTGCTCAATGAACGTGGAATACACCGGCAGGCAATACGAGATTACTCCCGCCATCCGTAAAGAGGTTGAAACCGGCCTCGCCAAAATCCGCAAAATCCTAGGCGACAAATTTGAAGCGAAAGTGGTCCTCGCAGTCGAAAAACACCGCCATAAAGCTGAAATCACCATCACTCCACGCAACGGCCCGATCGTCGGTCTGGCCCAGGCTACCGACATGAAGCTGGCCATCAGCGAAGCCCTGGGCCACATCGAAAAGCAGGCGGTCAAGCACAAGACTCGCCTGATCTCGAAGAAGCGCAAGTTACACAAGAAGTGGAATGGCGAAGCCCAGCAGGATGACGTCCTGACCGCGGTTGGCCTGAACGAGACAACTTCGGTCCCCGTCGTTGTGCACAAGTACCCCGCGGTGGCCAAAACCACCGAGGTTCACCTGACGCACTCCTCCGAAGCTGTTGCCCTGCGCCCTATGACCATCGAGGAAGCGATCAAGGAATGCCACTTCCGCGACCGCGATGTGTTTGTTTTTCGCGATCTCAAGGGTAAGGTGATGGTCCTGCACCGCACGCGGGACGGAAAAATGGAACTGATCGAGGCGTCCTAAAATAGCCATCCGTCGGCAGTCGTCAGCGAAGCGGGCGGGCCTGAGCGTGCCGGTTTTTGTATCACGCCAGCGGACCTGCTAGGCTCAGATCGGAAGCGTGGTCCGAAAAGCCATCCTTTCACGTGGCATTCATAAACTCGTGGAATTTCTGATTGTGGAGCGACGGACCTCCCCTCCCGTCGGCCAAAGGGGCTGCCCAAGCGATTGACGTTGGCTGCCGAGCCAGCCATGAAGCGGCCAAAGACTGAAGCCCCTTGGCGTAAGCCGTCCGGAGCCGCCGGCGAAAAAGGGTCCCAGCCCCAAACGGGGCGAAAGAAACCGCGCCATGACGTGTCCCCCGTGCTGAATCAACCGCGATCCTTACGAACTCCCTATCAGAATCCCAGTCACGAACACCAACACCCCGCCCAATCCCACCTGCAACGCCGCCGACGGAATCGGTGTGTCCATGTACCGGTGCCGGATCCACGTGATGACGCCCAGTTCCACCAGCACAACCACAATGGCCAGCCCCATGGCGAAGCGGAAGTCGTGAATCAGGAAGGGGAACGTATGTCCGACGCCTCCCAGCGCCGTCATCGCGCCGCAAATGAGTCCCCGAACCCAAGGATGTCCCCGACCCGTGAGACTTCCGTCATCCGACAACGCCTCGGCGAACCCCATGCTGATGCCCGCGCCGATCGAAGCTGCGAGCCCCACCGCGAACGCGTCCCAGCTGTTGCGCGTGGCGAGCGCCGCCGCGAACACCGGCGCCAGCGTCGACACCGACCCATCCATCAGCCCTGCGAGCCCCGGCTGCACGATCTGCAACACGAACAAGCGCCGATTCGACTCGTCTTCGGCATGCTTCACGTCGCCGGGCAGCTTTTCCTTGCCCAGTTCGTCGGCGCGTTCCTCATGATGGCGCTCCTCGTTCGCCAAGTCGTCCAGCAACTGCCGGATGCTGGCATCCTGCGACCGGGCCGCCGCCTTCTCGTAGAAGCCGCGCGTCTCCACTTCGATGGCACTGGCCTGCTTCCGGACAATATCCAGACCCAGCGGCCGCACCAGCCAAACCGGCGTGCGCTGCACGAACCCGCGCACGTCCTGCCGCCGAATCAGCGGGATGTGTTCCCCGAATTTCTGCATGTACAACTCGATAAGGCGCCGCCGGTGGCCGGATTCCTCCTGGCGCATGCCGTCGAAGACAGCCGCCGAACCTGGGAAATTTTCCCGCAATCCTTCGACAAAATCGGCGTAGACACGTTCATCTTCTTCTTCGAGCGAAATGGCCAGAGCAAGAATTTCACGTTCGGTGAGGGAGTCGAAGCTTTTCATGGCAGGAGTAGATTACCAGCGAGCGCCACTCCAGCCGCCCGAACTCGGGGTTGGATCTACAGCCCGATTTCCTCCATTTTCTCCCTTGACCGTATTGATACGTTTTAATCAAAGGTTTCTGCCCCATTCTCCCAGGTTCCGAAGCTTCAGGGATGGCGGCCTCGGAAATCCTGGGCGAGCGTCAGCGCATTCTTCGACGGTGCCCGCCGCGGCCAGTGCCCGCTTTCCCCGCCCCAGGCCGGCATCACGATGAAGAGCAAGTAACCTGCAAATCAATCAGAAGTAACCAAGTTATTCGCGCCCATCCACACCCTCCGCGACTTTTGCCCTCCCCGTGGGTTTAAGCCATTCGAAGGAACGGAGGTAAGTCATGGTGAAGAAAAATCTGTTTGCGTTGTTCGGATTGTTATTTGCGCTCGCTTTCGTGACTCCTTTGAAAGCGCATGCCCAAGTGGCGATCGGCGTGACGATCGGTGGCCCGGTGTACGTGCGTCCGGTTCGTCCGTATCCATTCGGGTACGCGCGCCCCTTTGTGTATCCGCCGGCCTACGTCTATCCGCAGCCCTATGTTTATCCCGGCCCGGTCGTCTACAGCGGCTACTACCGCAGGCCATACTGGCCCGCAGAGCGCTTCGAGCGCCGCGAGCACTTCGAGCATCGAGAACATTTCGGCCGGGGCCGCTGGTAGGCTCTGCACACTGCCCTCGTTCCCAGTCTTCGGCGGGCGATCCCAACGGACCGCCCGCCTTTTGCTTGGGAGCGACGGGCGTCATGCCCGTCGGCGCGAAGCGCTCAGGCTCCCCCACCGTCGCCCTGCCGTTGCCGACCCAGCGCACATCCCCGCACTTCCATCCCCGCACGGTGCCAGGCCCTTAATTCTCCCCTGCAATCTCTGCTAACATCCCAGCAGGGTGGCTGAGAAAGTCAAAGAGAAATCCAAGCGCGCGCCGAAGAAGACGCCGCGCAAGGCCACGCCCCAGGAAAGCCCGCCCGGTCCGGAACTGGTCATCATTACCGGTCTGAGTGGCTCCGGGAAAGCCTCCGCGCTCAAGGCCTTCGAAGACCTCGGCTACTACTGCGTCGACAACCTCCCGGTCGATCTGATCCCGCGCTTCGCCGAGCTGGCCGTGCAGTCGGCCGAGATCCGCCGCACCGCGCTCGTGGTCGACGTCCGCGAAGGGCCCAAGCTCGAGCGGCTCCCCGCAATCGTCAAGTCGGTCAAGCGGATGATCCCCACGATGGTGATCTTCCTCGAAGCCACCGACGCCTCGCTGCTCCGCCGCTACAGCGAGACGCGCCGCCCGCACCCTTTTGGCGCCGACACGCCGGTGCGTTCCTCACTCGGTGCCGAACGCCGTCACCTGAAACCCATTCGCGCGATCGCCGATTGGGTGGTCGACACTTCGAAGTTCAACGTCCATGAACTGCGCGCGCACCTGACCGAGCGTTTCCAGAAGAAATCCTCCGACAAAAACCTCCTGGTCTCCTGCGTCAGTTTCGGCTTCAAGCACGGTCTGCCCGACGACGCCGACCTGGTCTTCGACGTCCGCTTCCTGCCCAACCCGCACTTCGTGCCCGAGTTCCGTCCGCTGACCGGGCGTGATCCACGCGTGGCGAAGTACATTCGCTCTTTCCCGCAGACCCAGGAATTCATCACCCGGATCTCCGACTTGCTGGTCTACCTGCTGCCGCACTATGTCCGGGAAGGGAAGAGCTACCTGACCATCAGCTTCGGATGCACCGGCGGCCAGCACCGCAGCGTGATGATCGCGGAAGATGTCAGCAAACATCTCCGCAAAGCCGGATACCGCGCGAAGGTCGTGCACCGCGACAGCCCGAAGTAACGGCGTGCCAAGTGAAGAAGCGACTGTATCTCGGGGAAACTCCTTGACGCTGGCGATTGCAACCGCCGCCGCGTGCTATCTCCTGCTTTCGGTTTGCCTGTGGCGGTGGCAAGCGCGTTTGATCTTCTACCCCACACGAAGGATCCATCGGGCACCGGCGGATCTAGGGGTCCCGTGCCTCCAAGTCCGAATCCCGGTTGCGGGGCGTGATGATCGAGTCGAGTACCTGGAGGGCTGGTGGCTTCCCGCTGAACAGCCAGGCGCCAGCGCGATATTGTATCTTCACGGCAACGGCGACAACATCAGCGTCGCTACCTACGCGGAGCAGGCGCTGCGGCTCCGAAACCTCGGGCTTTCTGTTCTTCTTTTTGACTATCGCGGTTTCGGCCAAAGCGACGGAGTTTTCCCATCCGAGGCGAGCGTCTACCAGGACGCCGAGTGTGCCTGGAAATACCTGATCGAGCACCTCAAACAGAGCGCGGCGCGCACCCACATCTACGGGCATTCCCTCGGCGGGGCCGTTGCCATCGAACTGGCTACGCACCACCCGGAAGCTGCCGGTCTGATCGTGGAAAGCAGTCTGACGTCGATTGGAGACATGGGTCGGCACAGCGGCGTGTTCCGGATCTTTCCGCTGAAACACCTAATCCATCAGCGTTTCGACAGCATCTCCAAACTCGCCGCCTTGAAAATGCCGGTGCTGTTCGTGCACGGAACCAGCGACTGGACCGTCCCCTGCAGAATGAGCCGCCTACTGTTTGCCGCGGCTCCCGAGCCGAAGCAACTGTTGATCATCCCCGGTGGGCACCACCTGGATTGCGCATTGGTGGGTGGTCGAGTCTACCTGGACACGCTGCTCAACTTTATTGATAGTTGCCACCGGCTGATGGCAGGGGCGAACGTCCGCATCGGCGACCAATAGGAAGATCGCCGGTACGCGATGTCTTCCGGTTCTCTGCGGCTGTTCTCCGCGAACTCGGCAGTTAAGGTTTTGCTGGCGTCGAGCGGCACGTCCCATCGGAAGCCGAACAGCTCTTTGACAACCGACGAGCCTCGACCCACGACTGCTTCATCCCACTGCCCCAATCCCCCCGTTTCCGCTAAAATACCCGCTTGCGCCGAATCCATGGCATTCTGACGCCCACCCGGCCTCACCCGCGCCGGGCACTCCTTCTTCGGGAAGGTGTATGCGGCAATTGACCCGCCTACTGCGGTACGCGGCGCCCTACTGGTGGCAACTGCTATCGTCGGTGATCCTGATGGCTGCCGTAGGCCTGCTCGATTCGTTTCGTTTCCTGCTCATTGGGCCGGTGCTCGACCGCGTGCTGAATCCCGGCTCGCCCGCGCACGACATGCAACTGTTCCGGATTCCTAGAACTGAATACGCCATCCAGTTGCAGTGGTTTGTGCCCGCGCACTTCCAAAATCCGTGGACCATCGTTGCCTTCGCCCTGGTGGCATCCACGCTCTTGAAGGGCATCTTCGACTACGCCGGGACCTACCTGGTCAGCTATGCCGGCTTCGGTTTGATCACCGACCTCCGCAATGACATGTACAACGCCATCCTGCGGCGGTCGGCGGCCTTCTTCCAGAAGCACACCACCGGCACGTTGCTCTCGACCATCGTCAACGACATTGAGCGCGTGCAATTCGCCATGTCGAGCGTGCTGGCCGAATTCCTCCAGCAAGTCTTCACGCTGATCTTTACAGCCACGTTCGTCGTCCTGCTGGGCAGAAAACTTGCGTGGGTCCTGCTGCTGTTCCTGCCGGCGATTCTGTTTTCCTCGACCAAGATCGGCCGACGTGTGCGCCATACCACTCGCCGAGGCCAAGACAAGCTGGCCGACATTCAGAACATCCTGCACGAAACCATCACCGGCAATCGCATCGTGAAGGCCTTCGGTATGGAGTCCTGGGAAGTTGCGCGCTTCCGCGGCGCGGCCCGGCGTCTCCTGACTGCGAACCTCCGCTCGGTTGCGGCGGCGGCAATCAGTTCCCCACTCATGGATACCTTCGGCACCGTCGCCATCGCCTTGCTGCTTCTACTGGGGCGCAACCAGATCAAAGAGGGGACGTTTACCCCTGGAACCTTCCTCGCGTTCATCGTGTTGGTCTTCAAACTCTACGATCCCGTCCGCAAATTTGCCCAGTTCAACAACAGTTTCCAGCAGGCCGTGGGCGCGTCGTCGGAAATCTTCAAGTTCATGGATACCGAGGACGACGTCCGCGAGAAACCCGGCGCCAAGCAACTGCCCGCATTCTCGAAGAGCATCGTCTTTGAGAACGCAACCTTCTCTTACGAGGGCGACGGCCATGGAGCCCGCGAAATCCTGCGCGAAATCGACCTGGAAGTGAAGGCCGGCGAAGTGCTGGCCGTCGTAGGGTCGAGCGGAGCGGGCAAGAGCACCCTGGTACACCTGCTCCCCCGATTCTTCGACCTGACCTCCGGCCGCCTGCTCATCGACGGGAGCGACGTGCGCGACCTGACCCTGGCATCCTTGCGCGCGCAGATCGGCATCGTGACCCAGGAAACGGTGCTCTTCAACGACAGCGTGCGCAACAACATCGCCTATGGACAGCCCCACGTGTCGCAAAAGAATGTGGAAGCCGCTGCCCGCGCCGCGCTGGCCCACGACTTTATCCTGGAAATGCCGCAGGGCTACGACACCGTGATCGGAGAACGCGGCTTGCGTCTTTCCGGCGGAGAGCGCCAGCGTCTCGCGATCGCGCGCGCCATCCTGAAGAACGCCCCCATCCTGATTCTGGATGAGGCCACCTCAGCGCTCGACAGCGAGTCCGAATCGCTCGTCCAGTCCGCGCTCCAGAACCTGATGATAGGACGCACGGTCTTCGTGATCGCGCACCGCCTCTCGACTGTCCGTCGCGCTGACCGAATCGTGGTGCTCGAAAATGGAACCATCAGCGACGAAGGCGCCCACGAAGACCTGATGAAAAAACTCGGCACCTACCGCCGGCTGTACGACTTGCAGTTCCTGGAAGTGGATCAGCCCAGAGCAGCCCCGGTAAGACGGTAGAGGCGAGTTTGTCCATCGCCGATTTCCAAGTGCCAATTTGCAGAAGCCCGCCCGTGGGGATTTCAAATTGAGAATTGACAGTTGGCGATTGAAAATGTGCCCCAGGTTGGTAACGTAATCACTGAGACGCCCATGCCCATCCGTTCCATGACCGGCTTCGCCCAGGTAAGAGGCCAGGTCAACGGCCAGTTGAGTTTCACCTTGTCGCTCAAGTCCGTCAATCACCGCTTTCTTGACCTCCACTTCCGCATGCCTTCGGAAAGCGATTCGCTCGAAATGAAGCTGCGGCGCTTGCTCAAAGAAAAAGTTGCCCGCGGCCATTTGGAGCTGAGCCTGAGCATGGATCGCGGCGGGGGCGAGGGCCTGGCCTTGAATCGCGAACTGGTCGGCGGATACATCAAGGCCTTCCGCGCAGCGGCCGCCGAATTTGGCTTGGCGGCCGAACCCGACCTGAATGTCATTGTGCGCATGCCGGGGGCCATGGACGCCTCCACCGGTGCAGCCGACGGCGAACTCGAGAACGCAGTGCTCGGCAAGATCGAGGAAGCCCTGGGCCGTCTGACCGAGATGCGCGACGAGGAGGGCCGCGGCATCGAACGCGAACTGCGTGAGCGCATGGATCATATCCAGAAGGCGAGTACGGGTGTCGAACGGCACCGCCAAGCCATCCTGCATGGCTACGTCGAGAAACTCCGCGCTCGCATGCAGGAACTGATCGGTGCCCAGGTGGACCCCGAACGCCTTCTGCAGGAGGCCGCCCTGCTGGTCGACCGCAGCGACATCCAGGAGGAACTGGTTCGCCTGCAGACTCACATCAAGCACTTCCTCAGCCTGCTGGACGAAAAGGGCGAGGTCGGCAAGAAACTCGACTTCCTGCTCCAGGAAATGAATCGCGAGGCCAACACCCTGCTTTCGAAGACTTCAGGCCTGGCGGGCGATGCCCTGAAGATCACCGAGATGGGACTGGTGATGAAGTCAGAAATCGAGAAATCCCGTGAGCAGGTACAGAACGTCGAATGACGACCGTCTTCATCATCTCCGCCCCGTCCGGTTCTGGAAAATCAACCCTGGTCAATGAACTGCGCAAGATCGTGGAGGGGCTCGATTTCTCGGTGTCCTACACCACCAGGCCGCCGCGCGGCAGCGAGCAGAACCGCAAGGAATACTACTTCGTGCCCCGCCCCGAATTCGAGGCCATGGTGGCCCGCGACGAGTTTCTGGAGCATGCTGACGTCTTCGGCAACTACTACGGCACCCACCGGCGCTTCCTGGAGGAAGCCCAGCGGACGGGGCACGACCTGCTGCTCGACATCGACGTGCAGGGCGCCACGCAGATCCAGAAAAAAATCCCCGACGCGGTCAGCATCTTCGTGCTGCCCCCCAATCACGCCAGTCTCGAGTGGCGGCTGCGCAGTCGCGGCCTCGACGCCGAGGAGGTCATCCTCCGCCGGCTGGACACAGCCCGTCGGGAGATTGAGAATTACGATAAGTACGACTATATTTTAGTGAACGACCGCCTGGAGGAGTCTGTCGACGTACTGCGGGCTATCGTGCTCTCGGAACGCTTAAGACGCTCGGGTCGCCCGCTGACCGGCCAGGACCAAGCGAAGCTCGCGGTCGCCGAACGGTGCCGCCTGAAAAATATTCGGGAGCGGATTCAGCCGATCCTGGATTCCTTCCGAGACGCCCGAGGCCAGGGACAAAGCTAGGCGGCGAGTTTGGGGGAGAAAAGCTATGAAGTTGATCGAAGGCTTCGACAGCAATTACCGGTACATCCTTGTAGCCGCCCGCCGCGCGCGCCAACTTCAAAGTGGGGCGCCGCCGGTAGTTGAAACCAGTTCCCGCAAACCCTGCCGGATTGCCCAGGATGAAATCCGCGCCGGAAAAGTAAAGTGGATGATCGTTGAAACACCTAAGTCCCCGGCGGAAGTTGCGAGCGAAACGCTGGACCAGACCATCGGCAAGGATCAGGCTTAGTTATAGAACGTTTTTAATTTTCAGTTACCCATTGCCCATCCACCTCGAAAGCGTGCCGTTCCATTGGTCATCGGAAATCGGCAACTGGGGAATACTTCCAGCCGCCGGTTTTTCTACAGAGAAGGAAGTTCCATGAAGGTAGCCCTTGGCGTCAGCGGTGGAATTGCAGCCTACAAGGCCGCCGAGATCGTCCGTCTGCTGCAGGACCGCGATATCCGCGTGCAGGTCATCATGACGCAGGCGGCCCAGGAGTTCGTGCGGCCCCTCACCTTCGCAGCGCTGTCCGGCGAGAAAGTCATCACCGGCATGTTCGAGGCCGGCAGCGCCGAGCCGAATATCGATTCCGCGGTCGAGCATATTGCAGTGGCACAATCGCTCGACGCGCTCGCGGTTGTACCCGCCACTTCCGACATCCTCGCCAAGTTTGCCCAGGGCATTGCAACCGATTTCCTAAGCACACTCTACCTCGCCACCACCGCGCCCGTCGTCGTCGCCCCAGCGATGAACGTGAATATGTGGAACCATCCCGCGACCCAGGCGAATCTTGAAATCCTGCGCAAGCGTGGCGTGAAGGTCGTTGACCCCGACAACGGTTATCTCGCCTGCGGCATGGTGGGCCCCGGACGCCTGGCCGCCAACGAAGTGGTCGTGGCGGCGATTCTGCAGGCGCTGGGAGCTGCCCAGGATCTGGCGGGCGAGATCGTTCTGATCACCGCCGGCCCCACTCGCGAGAAAATCGACCCGGTCCGCTACATCACCAACCGTTCCAGCGGCCGCATGGGGTACGCGCTCGCCGAGGCCGCATTGCGCCGTGGTGCCCACGTGCTGTTGGTCAGCGGACCCACCAACATCATGCCGCCGGATGCAGCGCACTTCACGCGTGTCGAGACCGCGGAGCAAATGCGCGATGCCGTCCTGAAGTTGTTCTCGCAAGCCACCATCGTGATCAAGACGGCTGCGGTTTCCGACTATCGCCCAAAGGCTGCGGCGAACCAGAAGCTCAAACGCACCGCTCCGATGTTGCTCGAACTGGAGCCCACCACCGACATACTGGCCGAACTGGCCGGCAAGAAAACCCATCAGCTCCTCATCGGCTTCGCCGCTGAGACCCAGGACGTGCTCGAAAACGCGCGCAAGAAACTGGCCAAGAAATCCCTCGACGCCATCGTCGTCAACGATGTTTCCCACGAAGGCGTCGGCTTCGATTCCGATCGTAACGCCGTGACCATCATGACGCACGACGAACTGGTCGAAGTGCCCGAAACCACCAAGTGGGACGTGGCCCAGCGGGTACTCGACCAGGTCGTGAAGCTGCGCCGCCGCAAGGTCCCGGTGAAGGCCTGATGCCCAAGGAGCTCGACTCGGAGCTGAAGCGGGCCCTGGCCGCGCGCATCCGCTACTACAACGAGCTGGGCATCTACGATTTCTACCGCCGCGAAGGTGGTTCGTCCCCGACCGTGGTCGAGTTCCCACCCCCGTCTGCGTCCGCTAGCGAATCCGTAGCCCAGCCAGAACAGCGAGAGGAAATGTCGCCCAGAAGAGCTGCTGTCGCCCGCCCGGCCCCACCAGAAGAAAAAGTGTTCGAAGTGATTGCAACCAGGCCTGAACACGGCGTGACTGATCCCGCGAAAGCGCTGAAGATCATCCGCGAAGACCTCGGTGACTGCACCCGTTGCCGCCTGCACAAGCAGGGACGCAAGCAGATCGTGTTCGGCGTCGGTAATCCCAGAGCCGACCTGATGTTCATCGGGGAAGCCCCGGGTGCTGACGAAGATCAGCAAGGCGAGCCCTTCGTAGGCCGGGCGGGTCAGTTGCTCAACAACATGATCAAGGCAATGGGCCTCGAACGCGAGCAAGTCTACATCGCCAACATCATCAAGTGCCGTCCCCCCAACAACCGCACCCCCGAGCGAGACGAGTGCGAAACCTGCTCCCCGTTCCTGATGCGCCAGGTGGCCGCCATCAGACCCAAAGTGATCGTTGCGCTGGGAGCGGTGGCGGCCAAAACGCTGCTAGCGATCAACGACTCCATGTCAAACTTGCGCGGCCGCTGGTACGAGTTCCGCCCCGCGGGCGCGCGCAGCAGCGATCCCGATTGGACGAGCGCCAAGCTGGCCGTTACCTACCACCCCGCCTTCCTGTTGCGCGATCCGCGTCAAAAAAAAGAAGCATGGAAAGACCTGCAGCTGGTGATGAAGGAACTGGGATTGAAGCCGCCCGCGAAAGCCGCTGAATAGCAAAGGACAGGGACTAGAACACTCCAAGCAAGGCACCGAGCATGGCCGGGGCGAATGGCGCTATTACGACAACCATGGCGAAGTCATGCTGCAAAAGGCAGCGCAAAACGAACGGCCCAGAGAGCAAAACCGTCGACTGCCCTCGTCTCGGCATGAACCTCTAATCCCAGAAATCGTACCTTTTCATGGCCGGCTCCTTTCCGTTTGGGCAATGCGTTTTCGTGACAGCGCTATCCGTGTAACCCGCGCATGCGCATCGGGACCGGTCGCTCCATTCCCACGAAGACGCGATTTCTACTGCCCCGCCACGAAGTCCTCCATCACCGCCTTGCGCATCAGATCCGGCGGCAGCAGACCTTGCGCCAGAATGAAATCGTGGAATTTCTTCTGCTTGAACTTCGCGCCCATCGCCGCCTCGGCGTCCCTTCGCAGAGCCAGCAGCTTGCTGTATCCGTAGTAGTAGCTGTTCGCCTGGCCCGGCGCACGATAGGTGTAGCGTTCCACTTCCTCTTCCGCGAATGCCGGCGATTGCACCACATCCTGCTCCAGCACACGCTTGGCGTCCTCGGGCTGAATCTTGCCCGCCTGCAACTCCGGATCCAGAAACGCACGCGCCGCCCGCAGCAGCCGGTAGTCGAGCGAGACCAGCTGACCCTCCAGCGGCATGTAGGGCCGAACAATATATTCTGAATACAATCCCCAGCCCTCGACATTGGTGCTGTTGAACGCGTAGCGAACGCGCGCGATCGAAACGCCCCTCTCCACCATGGAGTCAAACTGCAGCTCATGCCCAGGCCGCGCCTCGTGCGCCGTGAGCGTCCAGGCGGCCGCATCGAAGGTGAAATCATCATACTTCTCGGATGAACTCTGGCCCGGTCCAGGCGGAATGTTCAACGGCAGAATGAACTCTCCCTTTTGCCCGGTGTTGTGCAGGAACGGCGGCGGCGACATGTGCGGCGCGGGCTGTTGCGTAGTCTCGGCTGCGGTCGCAATACGAATGCGCGCCGGACGATCCGGCAAACTCACAAGCTCCTTATCGCGGATGATCTTCTCGATCTGCTTCAGCCGGTTCTGATAGAAGGGCAGAATGGCATCACCCACGAGCTGCTGCTTCTTCAGCTCGCGGATCACGTCGCGATAGTCGCTCGACGGCAGCTTGCGCTCCTTGGCAATCTGCGCAGCGATGGGCTTCATTTCTTCCTGGATCTCGGTGAAGCCCTTGTGTGCCAACTCCGCCATCTGGTCGGGCGAAATGTCGATCCCGTACTCTTCGAGCGCAAGCGCGTATTCCTCGGGCGGCAGGCGGAAATCCGCGCGCGCTTTGGGCAGCACGGTTGCCGTGGTCCACGCGTCATAGTCGGTGAGCTGAGACGTCAGCTTGGCATACGGCTCTTCCCAGCCGGTCAGTTTGTATTTCTTGCAGAGCGCGGCAATGCCTTCCAGGTAGTTGGAATTGCGCCCCAGTTCCGTCTCGATCTCCACCTTCGCCGGATACACCATCCCCGGCTTCGCCATCTGCTCCAGCACGCGCTGTTTCAGAATGTCGGTGAGCGGCTTGTAGCCGGACTCGAGGCCGGCATACTTTCGAATCCGCGCCACCGCCGCTGCCCGACGCTCGGGCGGGGTCTGATCGTCGAGCAGCGGCCGAATCCCGCCAAACACCATTCGGCTCGCGTTCAGGAACCCCACATCATGAGCGCGATTGTGGTCCTGCTCCCGGAATCCCAACTCGACTCTGCGGATGATGATCTCAAGATCCTGCGCGACTTCCTTCTGCTTCTCCTTGGCCAGTGCAGCCTTGAGCTTGGCGACCACCGCTTCCGTTTCCTTTCGCTCATGATCTTCGTCCGCCAGGGTGGGCTGTGCGACCAGCGCGTCGTACTGGCTTAGGCCTTGACGCGTGCCCTCCTCCGGGTGATGTTTCATCTCGACCGTCAGCACCATGTTCGTGAAGTCGTTGCTGACCGCAATCCAATCGCGGTCGGCGGCTTGGATCCGCGGAATAGTCAGCGGAACCAAAGTGAGTGCAGCCAAAAAGGACATCGCCCGGTGCATCCATCCCCCCTCAAAACAGAGAAAGTCAGTAAACCACGCGCCCCTGCATCGTCGCAATTCGAAGCGCAGGAACTGAGCTCCGATCAATCACCAGTCAAGTCGCGAACGCCCGTCTTGCGACCAGGCAAGCGGAGAGACTCCCAACTCCCGGCACCGTCGGACCCATGCTTCGCCGGACAACTTCCCATCCATCCGTCCCTCGACCGCGAGAAACGGATTCCACGGCTCGCTGACCCGTTGAGATTGGAACACTCTTGGATGCAGGTGCGGTTCCCAGCCATCCCCCGCTAACGCCAGCGCCAGGCCGATGGCAAGCAGCCGTCCGGCGCGCCGCATCCGTTGCGGCGGCGACGAGAGCATGGCCTTGGGATCCGGGATTTTGGCTCCGATGTCCGGCAGTTTCTGCATCAAGTGCGGCAAGGCTCTGCGCTGACACCCGCGAGCACCGTCGCATATTCCTGGGCGACCTTCCTCCAGGCCGGAATCGTCACCTTCGCACCCACATCTTCCAAGGCCAGGTAGCTGAGACTGCCCGGGAAGGCCGTTTCACCACCTACTTGGGCGCACCCTACCGAGCCCTTTAAGAGATTGCTTAGATAGCTCCGCGACAGAAAACCCGACGACTGCTGGCTCCAAGCTCACAGCTCGAAGCTCGTAGCTTGTGGCGACTCTCACATCAGCCACAGCGCATCGACGTCCACAATGACTTGCGTACGCGGAATCTTCTGCGCGGCCGCATACGCCAGCATCGTCCGCAACACTGCGTTGAGTTTCTCTCGGCTCGCCGACTTCAGCACGAAGTGGTACCGGTAGTCGCGCTTCAGACGCACAATGGGCGCGGCCGCCGGACCCAGCACCCGGATCCCCTCGTGCCGCGTTCGGTCGAACCACTTGCCCAGAATACCCGACCACTCTAAGGCCTCTTCTAGCTTGTCACTGCGGACGAGCACATTGGCAAGTGAGGAATACGGCGGATAGTGCATCCAGCTGCGGAAACGGAGTTCTTTTTCGTAGAAGCCGACGAAATCATGCTGCGCCGCGTACTGCACGGCGTAGTGATCGGGGAAGTAAGTTTGCAACACGACCTTGCCGGGTGTCTGGCCGCGGCCCGCGCGGCCCGCCACTTGAGTCAACAGCTGGAACGTTCTCTCCGCAGCGCGAAAATCGGGCAGGCCGAGTGCAAGATCCGCGCCCACCACCCCCACCAGCGTCACGCCATGCACATCGTGGCCCTTGGCGATCATCTGCGTACCGACCAGCAGGTCCAGTTGGCCCTCCTTCAGCGTGTTGAGCACCGACTCAAAATCCCCTTTGCCGCGCACGGTGTCGCGGTCGAGCCGTCCAATCCTCGCTGCGGGGAACATGCCATGCAGCAGCTCTTCCAGCTTTTCCGAACCCGTGCCGAGGAAATACACGTATTCACTTCCGCAATGCACGCAATTCTGCGGCACCGGCGCGGTGTAGCCGCAGTAATGGCATTCCATCTTGCGAGCGCGCTTGTGATGCGTCATGGCAATCGCGCAGTTCCTGCATTCGAGCGTCTTGCCGCAGGCGCGGCACAGCGCCAAGGGCGAGTAGCCGCGCCGGTTCAGCAGGATCATGACCTGTTCTTTACGCGCCAACCGGTCCCGAATCTCTTCCGCCAGCTTGCGCGAGATGACCTGCTCCTGCCCGGTTTCCTGAAACTCCTGCTTCATGTCGATCAGTTCGACCTCGGGCAACGGACGCTGCTCCACCCGGTCCGGCAACTCCACCAGCGCGTACTTGCTTTTCTTCGCGTTGTAATAGGATTCAAGCGAAGGCGTCGCCGAGCCCAGCACGACCATGGCATCCGCCATCTTCGCCCGCATCACCGCCACGTCGCGTGCATGGTAGCGCGGAGCCTCTTCCTGCTTGTAGGAGGAGTCTTGTTCTTCGTCCACGATGATCAACGCCAGATTGGCCACGGGCGCAAATACGGCCGAGCGCGTGCCCACCACCATGCGCGCCTCTCCCCGCTTGATGCGATGCCACTGCTCGGCCCGTTCCTGGTCGGACAGCGCGGAATGCAAGATCGCGACCTCTTCTCCGAAAACCTGGTGCAGATCGGCGGCCACCGCGGGAGTCAGGCCGATCTCCGGGACGAGCAAGATCGCGGAGCGTCCCGCCTCGAGCACCGCCCGCATGCCCGCCAGATACACCGCCGTCTTGCCCGAACCGGTGACCCCGTGCAGCAGCATGCCCGCAAACTTGCGCGCCGCTACGCCTTCCTCGATCCGCTGCAGCGCTTGCTGCTGCGCCGGGTTGAACTGGAATTCAAACGGCGAAGGCCGCGCTTTGGTGCGTGAGACGTAAAACTCGGCCGGTTCTTCGATGACGTCGATCAAGCCGCGTTTGACGAGAGTGTTGAGCGTGGAGCGGGGAATGTCGAGAGTCTGCAAAGTCTCGACCGCTAAGCGCCCCCCGGCTGCTGCCAATGTCTCGACCAATGTTTGTTGATTCACATTGAATTTCGCGCGGGTGGAGGGGCGGGGGTCCCCGTCGCCGCCCGTCGGAACCAGCGCGGAGCGCTCGTTCTCCGCAGAACGCAGCACTGCAATCTTCACCGTCCGGGCCGCATCCCGCGCATCCGACACATCCTCGCGCACCAGCCACTTCTTGCGAACCATCCCAGACAGCACAACCCTGCTCACGCGAGTCGCGCTCCGCAAGCGCTGTTCGCGAGCCCCTTCGTGGTTGGCAAGATAATCGAGCACCCGGAATTCCGTCAGCTGTTCCTCCGGCGTGCGGCGGGCGCGCGCCAACGATCCCGACATCCCACCCAGATGTAACGCCAACTGGCCTTGTTCGGTGATGCGGTAGGTGATCGTACGCTTGAACTCCGCGCTCAGAGGCAGCATGGTGCGGAACACTTCCCCGACCGGCGCGAGATAATAGTCCGCAATCCATTTTCCCAGCCGCATGAGCTGCGCATCGAGAACCGGAACCGGATCGAGCACGCTGACCAGGCTCTTGGTCATCACCGCAGGCTTGCGGTCGTGCAGGTCGACCACAATGCCGCTCATGCGTTGCTGCCGGAAAGGCACCAGCACACGACCACCCACTGCCGGCTCCATCCCTTCCGGAACGCGGTAGGAAAAGGCAGTGTCGAGCGGCACCGGCAAGGCGACGTCGCAGAATTCGGGCATGTGTAGGAAGCATAACGCAGGCTCTGGGTCTTGGGTGTCAGGTCTCAGGTCTTGGCCCCGGGGACATTGCCCTTCTCTTGGCACGCAACCTCCCTTGTCATTCCGACGCCGAGCGCCGCGGAGGCGGAGGAACCTGCTGCCTCCGACGCACATACGAACGTTCCTCTTCCCCTCCTCCTCCAATAACAAGCGGAAGAGGGGCAGCCTCACGGTAAGCAACTTGACCCGTCCCACACATGCAAACCCGATTTTTCTGGTAGGCTAATTTGCAATCACCTGCTATCTCCGTGACCGCTCGTCTCGCCATCCTCGCCGATATCCACGCCAACGTCTGGGCCCTCGATGCTGTGCTGGCGCATGCGAAGACCCGGGGCGTGGACGCCTTCGTCAACCTGGGCGACACGCTCTATGGCCCTCTCAAACCGCACGCGACCTACGAACGGCTACTGCATGAAAATGTCCTAACCACCATCCAGGGAAACCAGGACCGCATGATTTACGAGGCCAGCGAGCGCGACCTGGCCACCATCCCGACGCTTGCCTACGTCATCCGCGATCTGGGCGAGGAGCCGATCCGATGGCTCAGCGAATTGCCGAAGACCGCCGTGTTCGAGAACGATATCTTCCTGTGCCACGGCACGCCGGGAAGCGACATGATCTACCTGCTCGAAGACATCATGGAAGGCCTGCCCGAGATTCGCTCCGAAGGCGCCATCCGCGAACTGCTGCAAGGCGTCCACCAGCCCGTGATCCTGTGTGGACACACGCACATCCCGCGCGTGGTCGAACTTTCGACCGGACAACTGGTCGTCAATCCCGGAAGCATTGGCGTTCCTGCCTACGATGACGTCGAGCCGGTACGCTACCGCATGCAGACGTTTTCGCCGCACGCCTGCTACGGCATCCTGGAAAAAAAAGGCGCAGGCTGGAACGTGTCGCTGGAACGGGTAGCTTACGACCACCGTGCCGCCGCCGAATACGCACGCGCGCTCGGGAGAGACGACTGGGCGCAGGGAATCGCCACCGGCAGGATGTAATTCAGTTGGCGGTGACCCGGTTCCGACTGTTGGTCGTTAGTGGTTAGTCGTTGGGGTTTGGCTCCGCACTTCCCGGCCACAATTGTGAGACTGGGTTTCCGTTCCCGACCCTCGTTGTCGAATTAGCTCGAGGATAACAAATGGCTGTGGGACGCCCGCAGGGGGGGCCATCCGCCTCCGGACGGCCTTTGAGGTCGCTCCGGCCGTCAACGTGCGCCCATGTCGCTTCTGAGCGCAAATGGCGGGAGTTCCATGCGACGTCTGCGCCCGCATTTTCGATCCAGACTTGCCCCGAGGGACTTTCGATCACTTAGCTCAGAGTGAATCAAAGTGAGATTCCTGTTCTGAGATTGGACCGCCTCCAGGGAGGCTACTTTCTCCGGAACTCTCGCACCACTTCCTTCAGCGAACTGTGCGCGAACGGGGCCGGAGTCAGCGTCAGCACCAGCATGACTAGGGCAAAGAGCGCGAGCCAGCTGCGCACACCGGCGACCTTTGGCCTTTCCGCCACTTGGGGATGACGAAAGCTGCTGATTTCCAGCAGTACGGCCCAGACCAGCCAGCCCACCCAGAGGTAGACCGCCATCGGAATCAGGATCAGGATGGTGAGGCGCGAGACGAAGCGATGCGCGCGGGGCGCGATCGAGAAAACAATATGCCCCCCGTCGAGCTGTCCGCCGGGCAATAAGTTCAGCGACGTCGCGAACATGCCGACCCAGGCCGCGATCGCCATGGGATGAAGACAAACGCGATCCAAGGGCAGGGTTGCAATGCCGTGCAGCAGACCCACCGACGCCAGTGCACGTTGCGCGAGATCGAAGATCAGCGGATGGTGGAGTTCGACGATGTCCGGCGAGGCCACACCCGCGGGAATTGCACGCGAAAGTCCGAGGGACACCGCCAACACTGCACAGGCGACCACGAAGCCCGCGATCGGCCCAGCGATTCCGATATCAAACAGCGCCGTGCGCGAGCGGATCGGCGAGCGGATGCGGATGAAGGCACCCATGGTCCCGATCAGCGTGGGAAACGGGATGAAGAAAGGCAGGGTCGCGTACACGCGGTAACGCACGCAGTAGAGATAGTGGCCCATCTCGTGGGCCAGCAGGATCAGCATCAGGCTGGCCGAGAAAGGGATGCCGAGAAGCAGGCGCGCCGGGTCCTTGCACACAAGATCGATCGGGAAAAAGGGAATGTAGCTGTCTTCCGCCGACAGCGTCCATTGCCCTAGCTGAAAGTTGTACTGCATGTGAGAGCCGACTACGAGCGTGGTGAAGATGGTCGCGACCAGCAGCAGTGCGTGCAGCCAGTAGCGCTGCTTGGGCGGCGGGGTGACCCACACCTGGACGGGCGGGTAGTATTCGGTTGCCGAGGTGGGGAGGGAAGGCATGGGATCTGACATCGGGGTTCGGGCTGGGAATGATTCTAAACTCCCAGGGGGCATTGGACGTCGTCTGCGCTGCCAGGGCGAGATGCCCTCGGTACAGCCGGCGGGACCATTCGACTGCGCTCCGGTCGGGCTGCCGGCGTTTCTACGCTCCGACTCAGTCGATCGACTGTAACTCTTTGCCGGGCTTGAAGCGGACGGCCTTGCCGGGCGGGATGGAGACTTCTGCGCCGGTGCGCGGGTTACGCCCGATGCCGGTCTTTCGCGGGCGGACGTTGAAGACGCCAAAGCCCCGCAGTTCAATGCGATCGCCCTTGGCGAGCGACTTCTTCATGCTCTCAAAGACGGTCTCGACGGCCAACTCGGCTTTGGTCTTGGTGATGCCGGTTTTGTTAACGACTTCGTTAATGATATCGAGCTTGATCACGATGGGCTCCCGTTAGCGGATTGCGGAAAGGGCACCAAGTGGTTGATGCTAAGGGAGATATCAGAGATTGTCAACGGTTGGGATTGTCCCGTAAGATGACAAGACTGAAGTTCCAGCAGAGTTCAACCAGCCAGCAGGACAATTGGTAATTTTGTAATCGGTTAATTTCGTAAACGGCGGGCTGTCCGCGCCTGGGAGCGTTGAATCGCGGTGACAAATTGCCAAATCACAAAATTGCTAAATCCCCAAATCCAAAGGAGTTCCATGTTGAAGAGTGACCGCTGGATCCGCAAGATGGCGCACGAGCACGACATGATTAACCCGTTTTCGGAGAAGCAGGTGCGGGAAGGGGTTGTGTCCTATGGCTTGTCGTCTTACGGCTATGACCTGCGTGTGGCCGATGAGTTCAAGATCTTCACGAATGTGAATTCGACGATTGTCGACCCCAAGCATTTTGATGAGAAGTCTTTTGTCACCGTGCGTTCGGACGTGGCCATTGTGCCGCCGAACTCGTTTGCGCTGGCGCGGTCGGTCGAGTACTTCAAGATTCCGCGCGATGTGCTGACCATCTGCGTGGGCAAGTCGACTTATGCGCGCTGCGGGATCATCGTCAACGTCACACCCTTCGAGCCGGAGTGGGAAGGGTTCGTGACGCTCGAGATCTCGAACACCACGCCGCTGCCGGCGCGTATTTATGCCAATGAAGGGTTGTGCCAGATCATTTTCTTCCAGTCCGATGAAGTGTGCGAAGTGAGCTACGCGGATCGGAAGGGGAAGTATCAGGCGCAGAAGGGGATTGTGCTGCCTAAACTTTAGGGTCGGTCGTTGGTCGTTCGTCGTTGGCCATGTCGTTCGAGGTCTTAGGTCCCAGGTGTCGGGTCTTACGGAAAGATGAGCGTTAACGCCGACTCGCGATAGTTAGAGACTAAGGCAAAGAGTTCGCCAATGATCGACCGAGGCGTTTCTGCCTACCGTTGCCCGTTCTCGCCTTCCTTGTACATGTACTTGATGGCGGGTTTGTAGATGACGATGTTGGGCTGGGAGGTGCGGTTGACCTTCAGGCAGTTGCGGTCGTACCACTCGATGACGCCGTGGATCTCTTCGCCATCGCGCAGTACGATCACCATGGCAGTTTTTCCCTGCATCTGTTTCTGGTAATAGAAGTTTTCGGCGTTGGTGGCCTCGGGAGGGGGGAGCTTCTTGCCGCCCGAGGGACGGTCGGGGCGCTCTGAACGTTCGCGTCGTTCCATGGGGGCTTGGGTATGGATATGGTTGTGGTCGTTGCGGTTGAGAGCAGGCCGGATCAGTTTGCGGTTGGCGAAACCTTCCTGATCAACCGTGCGTTCCGTTGGCATGGAATCGATTGCGTCTTTCATGACACCACCCGTTCACGCGTCGGGCGCGGGCCACAACACCGGGCTACTGTGCTTGTGGGAAATGACCGTGAACTTTCAATTAACGTAGCACAGGAATGGGAGACAAGACAATCCTCAAGTTATGGTGAGGCAATGACTTTGGGAGGAGCTTTTAGCGATTAGGCTGTTCGCTCATTGCCTTTAGCTTTTGGCTCGATTTATGCGACAGCCCCGGGGCGGATCTCACCTCGCCAATCGCCTTCGAACTATCTGCCTCCGTCTCGGAGTTCTGTCCTCGCCTCATTTACGGGCGGTCGAGAATGGCCGGCACTGCAAGCGGCGGCCGGCCCCAGGTTCCTGCAGGCGATGCAGGCGTCCCTACGGGGTGCGGTCTCATCTCAAGACGAACCCGGCGATAAATCGCCGGGCTACTCTCGGTCGCCCCATTCGGGGCTGAACACCACGCGCGCGGGCGTCTGTTCGTCTGTTCTGGGGGAAGGCGTTTCAAAACGTCGGGATTTGTGGCTGAGTGGCTGCTGTCGCGTTCCAGGAAATAGCTGGAACAAGTGGACCAGACACAAGGAGCGTTCGGCCCATTTACCCCGGGGCTGAAACCCTTTTGTATGCCGTGAGGGTTAGGGCGCGGCCGGAGCCACGCCCCTTCAAAGCGGTCGAACATTGGTCCGCGACGTCGAACATCGCTTCCGCGTGGTCGAACGTTGGTTTCGAGACGTTGAACATCGGTTCCGCGACTTGCGGAACAAAATAGCAGGAGCGAACAGCGAACAGCCAGCAGCTATGAGCTTCTTTCCAACGCCGTCGCAAACGCATCAAGCGAGAGCGATCGCAGCAAGTTGCGGCGCATGCCGCGCTCGACCTCGGCCAGGCGGTCGGCGGCGTAGGCGATCCAGGCGAAATCGGCCGTGGTCGCCAGTGTTTGCAGTTCGCCCTGGATGTCGGTGTTGTGCACCAGCTGCGGGGCTCCGCCGTTGAGGAACATTAGATCCTGGAGCAGGGAATAGAGGGTGCGGAGAAGCTGATCGGTTTTTTCGCGGCCCTCGGCTCCGGGACGGTAGGTTTCGGTCACCTTGAAGAGTTCGCTGTGGTCGCTGGTGCGCAAGGCCGACGTAAGGATGGTCAGCGCGTGCTTGCGCGCGGCGGTGTATTTGGCTAAGTCAAAGTCGCGGGCGCGCCCCACGGCGCCTTCGGAAAGGCGGGCGACTAGGGCGCGCTGGTTGGCGTTCCATTCGGGATGCTGGCGGGCCAGATCGCGCTCGATTTCCTCGGCAGGCAGAGCGCCCAGCGTGAATGTCACCGCACGCGAGCGGGTGGTCGGGAGCAGTTCGCCCGCGTTTTCCGTGAGCAGAAAGATGGTGGCGAACTCGGGCGGTTCCTCGAGGATCTTCAGCAGCGAGTTCGCCGCCTCTTTCATGAAGCTCGAGTCGGTGAAGATGTAGACGCGCTCCTTGGCATCGCCGGGTCGGTAGTAGATGGTTTCGATCACGCGGCGGACCTGGTCGACCTTGATCATCATCTGGGGCGGGTCGGGCGGGATGATGAGCACGTCGGGGTGGGTCTGGATCAGGATGCGCGTTTCTTTCTTGTCGGTCTCGCGCAGGCTTTCGCGCGCTTCGACGGCTTCGATGAAACGTGCGTTGAGGTCTTCCGACTGCGCGATGCGGGTGCAATTCGAACACTTTCCACAGAAATCGGGGAGGCCATCGGCGCTCGGCGGCTGCAGGCAATTCATCGCCTTCGCTAGCATCAGGGCCAGGGTGTACTTGCCGGAGCCAGTGGGGCCGGCGAGGATCATGGCATGGGGGAAATGCTCGCGGGCGAGCATGTCGCGCAGGCGATGGATGATCTCGGGATTGCCGTGGAAGTCGGAAAAGGCCACGGGACAGAATTTATCATGTTGCGGGGCATGATTTACCACGAGGGCTCCGGAGTTGACTGGGATACTCCGATTGACTCCAAAAGTTCCTGGTAACTTAACTAGTCTTACCTGGCGAACCTCGACGTTGCCGTTCTGCAACAAGGTACAAGTCCACCAGAAAGCTCACCGGTCTCAGGTATGGCAGACGAAGGCGCGCATCCATACGTCCGTTACGTAGTCCACGCTTAGCATGGCTATCGGGATGATCAAAAAAGTGTGGCGGGCCAGGGCAGTATTCTAGACACACCGATGGCAATGAGTCTGTGTTTTCTCGCAGGTGAGATAGTGCTGCGAAGTCGTGCCCCTGGATGCAAAGCGGTTCGCGGCGTTCACCGGTATGCCAGCCGAAATCGACCCGAAAGCGGGCGGTGCTTTTTCCGTGTTCGGGGGAATGATCGTCGGACGAAACATCGAAATAGTCCGCAACCAGCGACTCGCGCAGGCGTGGCGTCCTGCCCATTGGGATCCGGGCGTGTACTCGATCGTCAAGTTTGAAACTGAAACCGCAGGGTTCGGAAACCACAGTCGTTCTGGACCACACCGGTTGCCCGGAAGGCGCGTTCGACGACCTCAACCCTGGATGGAAGATGAGATATTGGGAGCCGCTAAGGAAATTCCTCGCGTAGGAGATGGATGGGCGCAGCTTCCTGCGGCAATACAACGTACACTTGCACCTGCGGCCAGCTGCTCCCCCTCAAGTTTCCTGGCAGAAGCAGTTATTCACATCCTCTCATCCTGCAGAACCGCGACCGCTCGGCGTTGAGTCGGGATCCCGCATGTGTATCCTGGAGTGCCGTGGCTGACCTCAAGGGACGAGTCGCTCTGGTTACAGGTTCGAGTCGGGGGATTGGTCGCGCCATTGCATTGGCGCTGGCCGAGGCCGGAGCTGACGTGGTGGTCAATTTTCTGCGCCGCTCCGCGGAGGCGCAGGCCGTGGAGTTGCAGATCCACCAGGTGGGAAGGCGGTGTGTCACAATCCAGGCGGACGTGTCCTCGTCAAACGATGTTGAGCGTCTCATCCGAGGCAGCGAAGGTCGGCTGGGGTCTGTCGACATCCTGGTGAACAACGCGGGGATTTCCCGTCCCCAGCCGATTGAGGAGATCACCGAACGGGATTGGGACGAGGTGATGGCGGTGAACCTGAAATCCTGTTTTTTGGTGACGCAGGCCGTCCTGCCGGGCATGCGGGCTCGCCAGTGGGGTCGGATTGTGAATCTATCCTCGGTGGCAGCACAAATCGGAGGCGTCGTGGGACCGCACTACGCTGCCTCGAAGGCCGGGATCCTCGGACTCACCCACTTTTACGCCCAGCGATTGGCGAAGGAGGGCATAACCG
The DNA here is from genome assembly GCA_035643915.1 of Terriglobales bacterium. Classification (GTDB taxonomy): domain Bacteria; phylum Acidobacteriota; class Terriglobia; order Terriglobales; family Acidobacteriaceae; genus Gp1-AA133. The sequence continues at coordinate 33,220 of DASQPN010000134.1, forward strand.
TAAACGCCATCGCTCCGGCCCTGGTGGAGACCGAGATGGTGACATCCAATCCCAACGCGCGGCGGGACAACATCCCGGTGGGTCGATTCGGATCGCCGGAGGAGGTCGCGGAAATAGCGGTCATGCTTGCCGGGAACGGGTACATGACCGGACAGACGATCAATGTCAACGGCGGTTGGTTCATGAGCTGATTGCCGGGTGTGGCGCGTGAATGAGATTGTTCTTCGGAGTGATTCACTGTGCTTTCCCGGACAGACGAAGCTTCCGGCACACGATGGCGAGAATTTTGGCATGAGTTTCGGGTGGGGTGCCGCGCGCATTCACGAGGGCGACACGCTGCGGCTCGCGGCGGGCGATGGCGAGATAGCCGTTGCGGACTCGCGTGAAGAAGGCGCGATTTTCCTGCTCGAATCGGTTCTCGTCTTTGTGGGAGCGTCCGTTCTTTGACGTCTTCTGGTTGCGGCGGCGGGCGCGTTCGACGCTGCTGGCTACGTCGGAATCCATGAGGATGGTGAGGTCGGGCTGGAGGTCGTCGCACAGGATGCGATGCAGCTCAAGCACCGGTTCGCCGCCGAGTTTGCGGCCGGCGCCCTGGTAGGCCTCCGTGGAGTCGGTGAAGCGGTCGCAGAGCACAATTTTGCCTTCGGCGAGCGCCGGTTTGATGACCTCCTGGAGGTGCTGGGCGCGGGAGGCGAACATCAGCGCCATCTCTGCCCGGGAGGAAAGCTGCGTGGTGGCCGAGTCCAGGATGACGTGACGAATCTTCTCGCCGGTGGCGGTGCCGCCGGGCTCGCGGGTGACGACCACCGACAGCCCGCGGGCGCGCAGGGCTTTGGCGAGCTTTTCGATTTGCGTGCTTTTGCCGGTGCCGTCCAGGCCTTCGAAGGTGATGAACCGGCCGCGAAGGGAGTTGGAAGACACTGGGAGATGATAAAGCCTGCTGCGGAGGCTCGCTAGTGCGGGATGCTGCTGATTTGCAGGGGAACCCGAAAGCGGAAAATGGCTTTGACCGCAAAATGCGCAAGAAAGGCCGGGAAGGACGCAAAGAAGAAGGGACCTGAGACCTGACGTCGCAGGTGACGGCCTTTCCATGTCACTGATATATTCATCCCTTTCCCGGCGCTGCGCCGGATTCCGCGTGCGGCACAAGGAGCCTTGGAATGACTTCCCCTCGGGGTCGTTTTTTTTCTGCACTGGTTGCGATTTGCCTGTTGACGCTGTCGGGATTCGCTGCGGCGGGGCCGACGATTTCTGTTGCGGTGGATGCCAGTGAGGCGCCGCGCAAGATTTTCCACGCGCGGCTGAGAATCCCTGCCAGTCCCGGAACGCTCACGCTGTTCTACCCGAAGTGGATTCCTGGAGAACACGCGCCCGACGGGCCCGTGGACGACTTGGCCGGGCTGAAGTTCAGCGCTGCGGGGCAAACCCTGAAATGGCGCCGTGATCTGCTGGATGGTTGGACGATCAACGTCGAGGTTCCGGCGGGCCAGAATGAGGTTCTGGCGGATCTCGACTTTCTTTCCCCCGCGACTCTGGAGGGCGGATTTTCTGCCGGATCTTCGGCCACCGACAAGCTGGCGATCGTCAGTTGGAACCAGGTCCTGTTGTATCCCAAGGGCTGGAAATCGGACGACATCACCCTTTCCGCCAGTTTGAAGATTCCCCAGGGATGGAAGTATGCAACGTCGCTGAACACGGTGAATGCGGCGGGTAACGATCTTCATTTTGCGCCGGTGTCTTTGACCATGCTCGTAGACTCCCCGGTGCTGACTGGGCAATACTTGAAGGCCGTGCCGCTGAATTCGGGACAGAGTCCGCCGGCGGAGCTCGACGTGGCCGCGGATAGCGCCGCTGCGCTCGAGCCTCCGCAGGAGGTCTGGGATCACTACAAGAATCTGGTGGCGCAGGCGGGCGCGTTGTTCGGCGCGCAGCACTACCGCCAGTATCACTTTCTATACACGTTAAGCGACCACGTGGCGCACTTCGGATTGGAGCACCATGAGTCCGACGACAGCCGAGTTTCTGAGCGCGGACTGGTGGACGAGACCGAGCGCAAGCTGCATGCGTCGCTTTTGCCGCATGAATATACACATTCCTGGAATGGCAAATACCGGCGGCCGGCCGATCTGGCCACGCCCGACTATCAGCAGCCGATGCAGACCGACTTATTGTGGGTGTATGAAGGGCTGACGAATTATCTGGGAAGCATCCTCACGGCGCGGAGCGGCCTGTGGACGCCGGAAGATTTCCGGCAGGACCTGGCCGGAGTGGCGGCGGATCTCGACCATCTTCCCGGGCGCACTTGGCGCAACTTGCAAGATACGGCCGACGCCGCACCCCAACTCTATTTCACTTCGCGGGCTTGGTATTCCTGGCGGCGGGGCGTGGATTTCTACGATGAAGACACGCTCAACTGGCTTTGGGTAGATGTGATCATCCGGCGGCAGACCAAGGGACAGAAGTCGCTGGACGACTTCTGCAAGTTGTTCCATGGCGCGCCGGGCGGGCCCCCGGCGCTAAAGACCTACACGTTCGATGATGTTCTGCAGGGATTGAACCAGGTGACACCGTACGATTGGCGTGGCTTCTGGATTGAGCGGCTGACCAACCACGGGCCGGGTGCGCCCTTGGGTGGAATTGAAGGAAGTGGATGGAAGCTGGAGTATCAGGAGACCCCCACCGACTTCTATCGCAGTGAAGAACGGGACGCGAACCGAGTGCTCGAGGTCTATACGGTGGGGTTGCGCCTTCGGGACGATGGCGGGGTGATCGACACCATCGAAGGGATGATGGCGGCCAAGGCGGGGATTGGGCCAGGGATGAAGATCGTGGCGGTGAATGGGCGGCGGTTTTCGGCGGATGTGCTGCATGAGGCCATCAAGGCGGCGAAGGGCGGCTCGGATCCGATCGAGTTGCTGGTCGAGAATACCGACTATTACAAGACCTTCAAGCTCGACTATCACGAGGGGGAGAGGTATCCGCACTTGGTGCGGGATGAGTCGAAGCCGGATTTGTTGAGTGAGATTATTAAGGCGAAGTGAAGGCTTTTAACCGCGAAAGGTCGCGAAGAGCGGACGCGAAGGATGCAAGGAAATTCAAATTCCCGGGATTTTATGAACCGGGATTTTCTTGGCGTCCTTGGCGGTTTTTCTTTGCGAACTCTGTGGTTACGCTTCTTCTCTCACTCCGGCGAACAGGTCGGTCTCCTGGGTGAGTGTTGCTGGCTCCAGAGTGGCGGCGAGGTGGAACATCTCTTCGCGTCCGCGAGCCAGGATGTTTTTTTTGACCATGGAGAACACGGGAGCCTGCGTGGTGTGGGCTTCGAACGCGGCGATTTTCGTTTCCAGGTAGTCGCCGATCTGGATGACGGTCGTGATCGGTGGCGGCGAAACCGGTTGGCGGTCGGGCAGAACGAAGTTGGCGGTGGCGTAATAGAGCTTCTGCACACGATGTGGTTGGACGCCATCGATAAGCTGATCCGGATAGCGATTGTCGCGCCCGGCCCACGCATGGGCTAGGGTCGCGAAGACCGAGGCCATCGAGTGATCTGTGTGTCCAGTTACGGCGCCTTCCGGGCCAAACGTAAGCATGACTTGCGGGCGAAATTCACGAATGTGGCGGACCAGTTCCTCGACGATGCTGTAGAGATCAAGGCGATGCAGCTTACCGTCCGCGTAGTCCAGCACGACTCCCCGGTCGATGCCTAGGATTTCGCACGACGCGGCGAATTCCTTCCGGCGAATGTCGGCAAGTTCGTGGTCGCTTTTCGCCTTGCCACGGTGGGATGCGGCCTGGCCGGGTGTGAGACAGACTACGTAGGTCTCTACGCCGCGATCGTGGTAGAGGCGCAGCGTGCCCCCGAAGGAGGCGGCTTCGTCGTCAGGGTGGGCGGTGACGCAGAGAAGACGCATCGGAACATTCTAAGCTACGGGCTGCGAGGCTACCGGCTCCGAGTTCAGGTTGCGGGCAAGCAGAGATGCTCCGGTCGCAGAAAAGCGAGAGGGAACTACTAGCGGTAAAAGCTAGTAGCTCGTGGCTCGGAGCTCGCGCCTTCGTCGAGAAAATCTTCGGTGCCGGACACGGCTTCCTCCAGCATGAAGCTAAGCACTTCCTGCGGAACAGGCGCGTTCCAGACCGGGGCGAAGGACTGCCGGTGGAGCGGAGATGGACCATGTTCTCCTAGTGCAGCCAGATGCCGGGGCGTGCTGTAGCCCTTGTTGGACGCGAGACCGTACATGGGATAGACCGGGTCCCAGGCGCAGATCATGCGGTCGCGTTCGACCTTGGCGAGAATCGAGGCGGCGGCGATCGAGGCCGAGAGGGCGTCGCCGTGGATGATCGGATGTTGCGGCACGTCACAATCGAGCCGGACGGCATCGACCAGCAGGTAATCGGCGGCGGGCGCGAGCTGTGAGACGGCCATGCGCATGGCCAGGCGTGAGGCCTGGTAGATGTTGATCTGATCGATGCGCGCTGCGTCCACCGCAGCGATCGCCCAGGCGATGGCGTGCTCGCGAATGCGTTCGGCCAGGACTTCACGGCGCTCGGGGGGTAGGAGCTTCGAGTCGCGCAGGCCACGGATGCGATGCGCGGAATCGAGGATTACCGCTCCGGCGACGACCGGGCCGAAGAGGGATCCGCGTCCGACTTCGTCTACGCCGGCCACCAGCCGCGCGCCTGCATCCCAGGCCGTCTGCTCATACCGCAGTGTGCAACGCAGGCGCTTCAGCAGGCGCAGCTTCGCGGCGGAGGCAGACAGTTTCGTGTCGGCGAGCTTGGATTTGGGGCGCACGGATCGGGAGCTAGGTCATGTTCGCCGAGAGTCCTGTGGAAGCGCAAGCGGGATCTTGTGAAGCGGGATCTTGTGAAGTTGTTGGAGGCCGCCGCTCCCTGTTGCGCGGAACAAACAGGAAGATCAGAAAGCCGCTTCTCAAGCGGCTGGGGAAGAACCGCGAAAAGCAGACTCCTCCGCTTCGCTCGACGTCGGAATGACAAGCATGAAAGGCTTAGCGGGCTGCAATGGTCACGGTGCGCGGCCTGGGATGGGGCGATGGCCAGCATCAGATACTTAGCGGGGCGCAATAGCCAGTTCGTAATCTGTCGCTGGGTACTGGGGTAAATTGAACCGATTGTCGTCACTTGATACGCTCCTACCTGCTCCCCAGGGCGGGCTCTAACCCGCTCATGCCCAGGAATACGCTGTGACACACGAACCTCTTACGCCATCGACCGATCGCACCGAAAGACGCATCCATGTGGCTCTGCCGGTCCGCGTTACCTACTATGACAACCAAGCCAAGCCCCGGCTCGAAATGGCCTGCACCTACGACATTTCCGCCCACGGAGCGCGCGTCACCGGGTTGCGCTGCGTGAAGGAAGCGGGGGAAATCCTGGTAGTCGAGCGCGGGCGCAGCAAGGCGTTCTGCCGGGTGGTGTGGATCGGTGAGGCAAATTCGCACCTGCGCGGACAGGTGGGCATTCAGTGTGTGGAGGCGCAGAAGACCTTGTGGGCAGCTGAACTGCGCGACATGGAAGAAGTGTATGACCCAATCGTGTGCGATCGGACGCCCAACCGCGTGAACTCCGCAGCAGGAAGGCAAAACGGAAACCGCCGGCGGCACCAGCGCCTGCCGGCTGAGGGGGCGGCGGAGTTGCAGCAGAAAAGTTCCAAGGCCAGCCATCTGGAAGGCAGCCTCAGGGATGTTTCCGAGTTGGGCTGCCTGGTTACGACCAAAAGCCTCCTCTTGCCGGGAACGGATCTCAAGCTCGTGCTCAATGTGGCCAACTACGATCTTAGCTTTAAGGGACAGGTGCGGCACGCGGCGCTCGACGTCGGCCTTGGCATCGAGTTCCGGGAAGTTCGCAAGGGGGATCGGGACATCCTGCAATATCTCCTGCGCAAACTGGGGGAGAAGGGGAACTTTGCCGAAGGCAAGCGGGAAAAGCCGCAAGCCACATCGGCAACCACCGTGCGATAGGTGGGGTTTGGTGTTCCAGTCGGAAGCATTTTCTTTCAGGAAAATTCAGCCGGAATGGTGACCGGCGAACGCCCCTGAATGGGCGGCGCTGTCGTTTTGCGTGAAGCGTTGGTCGGAGAAGACCGCGCGCAATCACAGGTCTTTCGTTGCGCGAAGCGCTGGGCGCGCTGCGCTCGTCAGCGATGATCGTCCAGCAGGCGATTGCGTGCGCTACTTCGCGGGGGCGGTCTCGACGACTTCCCGTTCGCGCTCGACGTCTTTGAGGCGGGCGGCTTTGCCCTTGAGCGCACGCAGGTAGTAAAGCTTGGCGCGGCGGACCTTCGAGGACCGCAATAGCTCGACCCGGTCAATCACCTTGGAGTTCACCGGAAAGATACGCTCGACCCCGTGGCCAAAGCTGATCTTGCGCACCGTGAAGCTGGCCTGCGGACCCCTGGCCTGCGAGATCACGACCCCTTCGAACGCCTGCACGCGCTCTTTGTCGCCTTCCCGGATCTTTACGTGAACACGCACGGTGTCGCCGGGGGCGAATTCGGGCAGGTCGGTGCGCTTGGTCTTGGCCAGTAGCTTTTCAATGATGAGGTTCGACATGATCTTGTCCTTGGTTGGTTTCGTCCCTTGGAAGGGAACTGGATGTCTTTGCTGCTCTCTCCCTGCACGTGCTTGCCGGGTTCTTGTCTGTCGCCCCTGAAGGGGTTGTCACTTTAAGCCGCACTCACAGCTTACGCCGTGGGCTTCATTCTTGCGCTGCTGCACACCTAACCGATGGTGGTCTGCTGTTTCTCAACCTCGGCCAGCAATTTGCGATCTTCTTCGCTGAGCGCCGCCCAGTCCAGCAAGTCCGGACGGTTGCGCAGGGTTTTCTCCAGAGCCGTTCGGCGGCGCCAGCGGCGGATCTCGTCGTGGTTGCCGTTGACCAGAACTTTCGGCACTGCCAGTCCGCGAAACTCGGCCGGACGCGTGTAGTGCGGATAATCCAGTAAGCCACCTGACGCACAGGTGGAACTTGGACCCTCGCCGGTCGCTTCCTCGTCTTCCGCTCGCGACGTGAACGACTCCTGCCGCGTGGAGGCCTCATTTCCGACCGCGCCGGGAATCAGCCGCGTAATCGTGTCCACCATCACCGCCGCGCCCAACTCTCCACCGCTCAGAACGTAGTCGCCGATCGAAATTTCCCGATCGGCGAGATGCTCGCTCACGCGCTCGTCCACGCCCTCGTATCGCCCGCAGATCAGAACCAATCGATCAAGCGCCGCCAGATCCTGCACCAGTGCCTGCTCGAGTCGTTTGCCTTGCGCGGACAACACGATGACGGATTGTTTCGACCGCCTTGCGATGCGCTCCGCGCGCGGCGCAACGTTCAGCGTCTCAATACATTCAAAGATCGGTTCCGGCTTCAGGACCATGCCTTCGCCGCCGCCAAAGGGGCGGTCATCCACAGTGCGGTGCTTGTCACGGGTAAAACCCCGCAAGTCGTGGATGCTGATCTCGACCAGGCCCGTTTCCCGGGCCCGGCGGAGAATTCCGTAATCCAGCGGTCCGCGAAAGAAGTCGGGAAAGATCGTTAGGATGTCGACCTTCATCGCGAACCAGCGGCCCGTGGGCAGCGGACGGTGGTCAGTAAAACGCGGTTGAGAAACCTGCTCACTGACAACTGGCCACTAGCCACTGCGTTTCTGCTCCCGCTTTTCTTCTTCCGTGAGCGGGGCGTTGATCTCGAGCATGCCTTCCGGCAGACTCATGCGGATTTGCTTCGCCGTTAGATCTAGCTCAACCAAATACGCTTCCGCGTACGGGATCTCGTATGGCGTCTTCTGCTTGCCCTGAACGATCAGCAGCGGTGCTTCGCCGGCGCCGAACTGCACACTTTCAATCCTGCCGATCTCGCGATCTCCGTCGAACACCGTGCATCCAGTGAGGTCGCTGATGTAGGTCCAGCCGGGCTCGAGCTTTGCCCGCTCAGCCCGCGGAACCTGCAATTCACATCGCAGCAGGCTTTCCGCGTCCGAGATTGAATCCACACCCCGAAATTTCAGCACCAGGTGGCCTTTGTGGGGCCATAACTGTTCGACTTCCAACTCCAGGCGCTTGCCGGTTTCGTCGAGCGCAAACAACCGCGTGCCTTCGACGAACCGATCGGGAATGGCCGAGTGCAACTCAACGGCTACTTCGCCGCGCCGGCCTTGCGTTTTCAGGACGCGAGCTAAGGTGATGAACTCGTCGCCCATCTTCGTCCCTGTCCCTGTGCGGGGTCCTTTTCAGGGTCCGTTTCCAGCGCCTCTATTCGAGGATCTCGAGCGTGTAGCGCTTGTGCGCCTTGATGCCGGCGGCGCTCAACAGCGTGCGTAGGGCGCGGGCGGTGCGGCCCGACTTGCCGATCACCTTGCCCAGGTCGTTCGGGCCGACGGTCAGTTCGAGAATCGTTTCCCCGCCCTCTTCCACCGGGTTCACCGAGACTTGGTCGGGCGCGTCAACTAGCGCTTTCGTGATCTGTTCGAGGAGAACCTTTACGTCCCCACTCTGCTCGCTCATACCCGGCTCCCGACTTGTGGGGTGAGATGCGTTTTCCGGCACACGGCGCGCTTAGGCGGCGGGCCCGGCGCTGGCCGGGGCAGGCACCGGCTTGGCGACGAGCTTGCTCACGCGGTCGGACAGCTTGGCGCCTTTCGACACCCAATAGTCGATGCGGTCGCGCTTGAGGTCAATGTGGGCAGCCGCGCCCCGGGGATTGTACGTCCCGACGACCTCGACCGAGCGGCCGTTGCGCGCACGCTCCTTCTCGATGACCACGACACGATACTGCGGTTTTTTGCGCGCACCCGTGCGCGCCAGACGAATCATTAACACGGAACTTGGTTTCCTTTCTTAGTCCTTCCGGGAGGGGTAAGGCAAACTGTTATTATCGCGGAAGTTAGGGGGATTGGCAAGGGTGTAGCAGGGCCGCAGGGCCGGTGGTATGGCTCGAGAAGCGGGGCCTGAGAAACCAGATGGCTTTCCGATAGGGCGAAGTAGCCAGTTCACTAAGGTGACTACAGCCTCGGCCTCGTTCTTCTCCAAACTCCGTAGATCCAATCACGACAAGTCCGGGGTACCCGAGGACAGCCGCGAAAAAGCTTTGCAGGTCGTGTGCGCCATGGAAGTGGACTACGCAAGCAGGCGTCGCCACAAGACTTGCTCGCATGATGGCCAGGAGCGCATGTCTCATCTGGGCCGGGGGCCTCGTTTCAGAATGAAACCCGCCAGGCTGAAGATCAAGCTGACCGCGAGCAGAACCAGGGCTGCTTTGCGCGACGCGCCTCCCGCCCCATACAGGCTGAGGATGACCACGCTCAGTAGCGGAAAGAGCACGACCACTCCAGCAGACTTCATCTGAGTCGCTCCACCACTTCCGCAGGCTCTGCTCGCTCGGAGGAGTCCTCATGGGCAGAGGCGTAAACAACGGTCGAGTCGCGATCGATCACGTAGGTCGCGGGGATGGGCAACTCCCAGCTGTCATCTCCATTGACGAGCGGCAGATTGATAAAGGCCCGGCGATAAATCGCTTGCTGCTCGTCTGGGACGCGGTAGACGAGTCCGAACTGGCGGGCGACCTGGTTGCCCGCATCGCTTAGCAGCGGGAAGCGGAGTCTGTGCTGGTCAGCCATGAAGAAAGATTGCTTCATGGTTTGCGGGGAGATGGCGGCGAGCAAAGCTCCGGCCTGCTCGATCTCGGGCAGCATCCGGTTCATGGCTTCCAGTTGTCCGCAGCAGAACGGATCCCAACGTCCGCGGAAGAAGCACAGGAGGAGCCGGCCTCGGCCCAACAGGTCGGCCGAGGAAACCGGCTTTCCGGTGTGATCGTTGAGAGTGAACTCCGCAGCCTGCGCGCCGACTGCAAGAGAATTCTCCGCCAGTTTGCGGTGCTTCAACTCGGCGATCACTCGGGCGTGAACCTGTTGGGTTTCCGCCGGCACATACTTCGCGATTAACTCTTTCCGCTCAGCGAAGATGTCACGCAGAGAGCGCGTGTCGGTGCCGGGAGCGGATTCTTCCAGGGAGCGCCATTTCATAAGAGCGGGTGTCAGGTGTCAGGTCTTAGATTTTTAGGACTTCGGTATCAACCGTTCGACCGGAACCTAAGACCTGACACCTGCCCTTCTACATTCCCGGCATCTTCATCCCCGCCAGCCGCCGCGCGAAACTGGGCTTGCCCATCTGCTTGAACATCTTCTTCATCTGGGCGTACTGGCGGAGCAGGTTGTTGACTTCTTGCACGGTGGTGCCGGAGCCGCGGGCGATGCGCTTGCGCCTGCTGCCGTTGATGACTTCGTGATGGTGGCGCTCGTGCACCGTCATCGAGTTGATGATGGCTTCCACCCGGTTGATCTGCTTTTCGTCGACCTTGTCGGCGGCCTTTTGCAGGCCGCTGAATGGGCCGATGCTCGGGAGCATCCCCATCAGGCTCTGGATCGATCCCATCTTGCGCACCTGGCGAAGCTGATCCCGGAAATCCTCGAGTGAAAAGCCGTCGCCCGCGAGCGCGCGGCTGGCCATTTCCTCCGCCTTCTTCCTGTCGATCTGCTGCTCGGCTTTTTCGATGAGCGAGAGGACGTCGCCCATGCCGAGGATGCGCGAGACGATGCGATCGGGGTGAAAGGGCTCGAGCGCGTCGTATTTTTCGCCGACGCCGATGAACTTGATGGGCTGTCCCGTCACGCTGCGGATGGAGAGCGCGGCGCCCCCGCGCGCGTCACCGTCCATCTTGGTGAGCACCACCCCGGTGAGCGTGAGCTTTTTGTGGAACTCGTCGGCGGAGCGGACGGCGTCCTGTCCGGTCATGGCGTCGGCTACGAACAGGATTTCCTGCGGGTTGAGCAGGCGCTTGAGCGACTGCATCTCATCCATGAGCTGGTCGTCGATGTGGAGACGACCAGCGGTGTCGACGATGAGCACGTCGCTCCCGGAATTGATGGCCTCGCGGCGGGCTTCCTTCGCGAGACGCTCGACTGTGGCGGTGTTCGACTCGGTAACCTCGCCCTCGTAGATGTTGGCCTTGATGGCGTCGGCGACGACTTTCAGCTGCTGACGCGCGGCGGGGCGGTAGACATCGACGGAAACCAGCAGCGGGCGGTGTCCGCCATTCTTCAGCCAGTTGGCCAGCTTGCCGGAAGTGGTGGTCTTACCGGAACCCTGCAGCCCGGCCATCAATACGACCGTGGGTGGTTGCGAGGCGAACCTGAGCTTGGCGGTGTCTTTGCCGAGGACTTCGACCATTTCGTCGCGCACGATCTTGATGACTTGCTCGCCGGGTGAGAATGCGGTGGCCACCTCCTGGCCGACGGCCTTGGCCTGGATCTGGTCGATGAGCTGCTTGACGACCTTGAAGTTGACATCGGCTTCGAGCAGCGCGAGCCGGATCTGGCGCAGGGCCTCCTGAATGTTTTCCTCCGTCAGGGTGGCCTGACCGCGCAGGGTCTTGAAGGCGCGCTGCAGTTTTTCCTGGAGATTCTCGAACATAAGCGTCAGCCGCTATTTTAGCAGCCGTGGGCAGGACGGGCCGTGGCTACTTCTGACTGGCTTCTTTCTTCAGGCGCTCGATCTGTTCCAGGTGATTCGGCCCATGGCCCGACATTCTCTCGACCATGGTGGCCACCGTCACCTCCTGTTTGTATTCCGGGTGGAAGGCGGATTTCTCCAGGTCGCCGGGCTTCAGCCTGCGCAGCAATCGCAGGTTGTGGTGACGATTCAGGCCGTAGAGAGCGACCAGTTCGGGCGCGGGAGTGTCCATGTAGCCGAGGTTCTTAGCCCACTCGTCCTGATCCATGGGCGCAATCACCGGCTTCCTGTCGGCCAACATCTGGCGCAGGCGGTACGCGTACACGATCTCGATGTCGGCGAGGTGGCCCAGAATCTCGAGGATCGACCACTTGTCGGGAGCGGGCCTGTAGCGCAGCACCTGCGGCGTGAGTCCCGACACGGCGACGGCAATTTCCTTCGGGCTTCTCTCCGCCGCTTCAAGATGCGTCTTGAGTTCAGTCTCGGTCATGATGACTCCAGACAAGTCCAATCCAGCACAGAGACACAGAGGCGCTGAGGAAGACCCTGCAAGCTGCAGATTCGTGCCCCGCGGACCGGTCGAGATATCAAAGTCAAGTCCGGTGAAAAGAAAATCTCCGCGATTCTGTGCCTCCCTGGTGAAAATGCCACTAGTTCACCTGCACCTTGTCCATCCACTCCGCCACCTGCACGTTCCATCCTAGTTCCCTGGCCATGGTATCGCGCAACTGGGCCGCCGCTGCGGGCTCGCCGTGGACCAGGTAAGTCACGCTGGGCTTCTTGGGGAACGTGTGCAGCCATTGGAGCAGCTCTGGCGGGTCGGCGTGATCGCTGAACTGCTCGAAGGCCGCGATCTGCGCCCGGATCGAAACGAAGTCGCCGAAGATTTTCACTTCCTTCGCACCGCTCTTGATTGTGAATCCACGCGTGCCCGGCGCCTGAAAGCCGATGAAAATCACCGTATTCTTCGGGTCGGGCAGGCGTTGCGCGAGGTGATGCAGGATGCGCCCGCCGGTCACCATGCCGCTCGATGAAATGATGATCGATGGATCATGCACTTCGTTGATCTTCTTCGACTCGTCGGCGGTGGACGCGAAGGTGAATCCCCGCCACTCCAGCGGCGAGCCGTATTTCTTGATCAGCGTGCGGGCCTCGTCGGTGTATTCGTCCTCGTACTTCATGTAGATTTCAACCGCCTTGATCGCCATCGGGCTGTCGCAGTAAACCGGGATGCGGGGAATCTGCCCAGACTCCATCAGTTCTTTCATCATGAACACAAATTTCTGGGTGCGCTCCACCGCGAATGCGGGCACGACCATGGAACCGCCGCGTCCGACCGTCTGCCGGATCACGCCGGCGAGTTCGGGCCGCGGATCCGTCTCCGAATGCTGGCGGTTGCCATACGTCGATTCCATCACCACCAGATCCGCGATCTCTCCCTCGGTCGGTCCGGAGTGCACCACCTTTCCGGGAGCAATGGTGTGGTTCCGCACGCGACCGACGTCGCCGCTGAACAACAGCCTGCGGGACTGACCGTTGGTTGTGAGCGTAACCTCCACCATGCACGAACCGAGAATGTGTGCCGCGCGCACAAAGCGGAAAGAAAGCTCTGGGCTGAGGCGCTTGGTCTCGCCCACGTGCGTGACCTGAAAATATTGCATGCAATCCTGCGCCTCTTCGAAGGTGTAGAGGGGCAGCGCGGGATCGTGCTTGGATTTCTTGATCTTGTTATAGAAGTCGGCGTCTTCTTCCTGCAGGTGGCCGGAGTCGGGCAGGATGATGCCGCACAAGTCGATTGTAGCTGGCGTGGCAAAGATCGGCCCTTTGAACCCCTCTTTCACCAGTCGCGGAATCCAGCCGCAATGGTCGAGGTGCGCGTGGGTCAGGATGACGGCATCCACTTCTTTCGCGGGGATCGGCAACTCCTGCCAGTTGCGCTCCCGCCATTCCTTTTGACCCTGGAACAGTCCGCAGTCGACCAGGACCTGAAAGCCCTTCTTGCCATCGCCATCGAACGACGTGCTGATGAGATGCTTGGAGCCGGTCACAGTGCCGGCTGCGCCGAGAAACTGGATGTAGGCCAACTCTTGCCCTCCGAGAAGACGCTTAAAAACCCTACCACGGAGACCGGGAGGCACGGAGAAGCAATGTTGATTTTCGATGGTCAATTTCGAGCGCCCAATGGTCGTTTAGAGTCGCGGTGCCCAGCGGTTGCACGTTCTAGTTCAGACGGTCGCGAATCGACCATTGAGCAGATTAGTTCGCAGGCGCGCCCACGCGGAAAACATTGTTGCTCAGATCGCTCTCCGGCACGCTCCCGTCATTCACGGTAATTTCTGTCGGTGGTCTTGGCGTGGCGATGCGGACGATCCCTTTGGCCCTGCCGCGAACTTGGACGCGCTGGGTGGTTTCGCCGCCATCGAAACGCACGGTGACCGGGACTTCCGCCCCGGTCGCGGCGAGATTTTCGATAGTGACGGTCACCAGGTAGTTGCCCTGCGAGGCTTGGCGGGGATAGGCCGACTCTACCCGGAAATCCGGCAGGCCACGGTCGTGGTAGACCCAGTCGTCAAAGAACCATTGCAGGTCGCGCCCGGACTGGGCTTGTGCGAGGCGCTGCAAATACGCGGGATCTTTGTCCTGGTCGGCCTGGTAAGCAGCGAGCACCTTTCTCAGTGTCTCCTCGCTGAGCAGGTCGCGCAGCATCCACCAGACGTAGGCGGCCTTGCTGCGATAGAACTCGTCGATGGTCGTCGTAACCAGTGATTCGTCGCCTGTCGGCGCATCTTTTGCCTCAGCGGCGATGGTCTTCTCGGCATCGACAATTGCGGAGCGATGCAACCCCATGAAATCCAAAGCGGCTTGCCGACTTGCTTGTCGCTCGCGATAGGCCCCCTGCGCGAAGTGCGCGAGGCCCTCATAAATCCACGGACGTGGAGAGGAAAACGCAGCGTGGGTGAGTTCGTGGACGAGCGCGATCTCGAGGAGCTTCGGATCGGTGTCGTTCAGGGGCGTCAGCAGCATCGCCCCACTTTCGAATGGGGAAGCGCCCGGATCAAGCAGTTCGACGACCTGCGCTTTCTCGCGGGGAGCGCCGAACCACTCTGTGACGAAGGGGGCGACGGCCTCGGCAGCTTGCGCAAACTTTTCGGCATTTGATTTGTGTTCTGGACGACGGGCGATTTCCACCACTGGTCGTTCGAGGATTTCGTAGTTCGCCACCACGAATGCAGGCACGCGCAGGCCGAGCGGCGCGAACTGGCAATCTGTGACCGCCTCTTGCGCTCTGCTGATCTCCTCGACCAAGTGCGTTCCTGCCGCCGTGCAAAGCAGAGCCGGCGGAGCATTTTCGCCATCTCGCGAGTGGCTTAGCCGGATCTCCATCTCTGCTTTTTGTTCACGCTGCTTCCAGCGACCGAGGACCTCGAACAAGCTGCGACCCTCGGACAGATTGCCGGCCTCCATCGCCACCGGGTACCATGCGACGTAGCCCACTCCGCGAACCGCCGAGAACGACTTGCTGATCTGGTCCCAGTCGCTATGAATTGCGTTTTCTTTCGGCATGCCGATGCGCGTGAGACGGGTGGCATCGAGCACAATCACTCCCTCGTAACCGATCGCCAGTTTCACCGTGCCGCCGAGCGGGACTTCTTTGGGGAGAGCTACGATCGCCTCGGAGAGTTCGCCGGTGTGGTCAATATCTGAGACATAGAGCTGTCTCACAAATTGGAGAGGTTTGCCCTCCGCTTGAATCGAGCGCCAGGTCAGGCCGGAAGAGATCTGCAGCGCCGCGTTTTTCTGCGCCCGGGACGAGTCGTTGCGCAGAGTAATGGTGCCGCGGACGGCCAGCCTTTGCTGTTCCGGTTCGATGCGAACGTCTAGCTGGTAGTCGGTGAAAGTGAAAGCCTCGCGGTCGAGGGAAAAACAACTGGCCACCGAGGCAGACAGAACGCAAAGGACGAAAAGTAACTTCATTCCGATGCCTGCGCCGCCGCCTTTTTCCGTCTCTGCCGCACGACCTCGTAGAGAACGACTCCAGCCGCCACCGATACGTTTAGCGACGACACCTTCCCCAGCATCGGGATTGACACCAGGAAGTCGCATTTCCTGCGGACCAGGTCATGCACGCCCTTGCCTTCTGCCCCCAGAACGATCGCGCAGTCCATGTTGTAGTCGAGCGCGTCATAGGTCTGCGGACCGCGCTCGTCGAGGCCAGCGACCCAGATATTCCGCTCCTTTAGCTCTTCGACCGTGCGGGCGATGTTTGTGACCTTCGCGATGGGCAGATGCTCGCTCGCCCCCGCGGAGGTCTTGGTCACGACTCCGGTCACGGCCGCGGCGCGGCGTTCGGGGATGATGACGCCGTCGGCTCCGGCCGCGTCGGCGGTGCGAAGAATAGCTCCCAGGTTGTGCGGATCTTCCACGCCGTCGAGCACTACGATCAGCGAATGAGCGCCGCGCTTCGCGTCGACCACGTCATCGAGACCGCTGTATTGTTTCGCAGAGGTGACCGCCACTACGCCCTGATGCGCCGCGTTGCCGGCCAGGCGGTCGAGTTCGCTACGTTGCAGGAACCGAACGGGCACGCCGAGTTTCCGGCATTCCTCGATGATGCGTTGCAGGCGCAGATCATGGCGCTCTTTCGCCAGGCCCACCCATTGGAAGGCGCGTCCTCGGGCCTTGATGGCTTCGGTAACCGCGTTGAGACCGTAGATGTAATTCATGGAATGGTCAGTTTACTGCCTCGGCGTTTTCCGCGCGTGAGCGCGCGTGGTAAACCAGCGCGGGTTCGCCAATGCTAGACTGAAAGGTTTGGAGGCACCCGTTTTGACAGACGTCTATATCCTCTCCGCGGTGCGCACGCCCATCGGTAAGTTTGGCGGCTCGCTCGCCTCGATGTCTGCCCCGGACATGGGTGTGGTGGCCGCCCAGGCCGCGATGGAACGCGCCGGAGTGCAGCCCCAGCAGGTTGAAGAGACGATCTACGGAAATGCGCGCCAGGCGGGCGGTGGGCCCAATCCCGCGCGCCAGATCTCCATTCGGAGTGGGGTGCCGAAGGAAGTTCCTGCCTACACTGTCAACCAGGCCTGCGCATCAGGGCTGAAATCGATCGCGCTGGCCTATCAGGAAATCGGGACAGGCAATCTCGATTGTGTGCTGGCGGGCGGGACCGAATCCATGTCACGCCTTCCTTATTATCTCGACGGCGCGCGCTGGGGATACCGCCTCGGCAACCAGGAACTGGTTGACGGCATGTACCGCGACGGCTTCTTTTGCCCGATGGCGAAGATGGTGATGGGTGAAACTGCCGAGATCCTCGCCGAGCAGTACAAGATCACACGCGAAGAACAGGACGAATTTGCGCTCACATCGCAAACCCGGGCCGCAGCGGCGCTCGCCTCCGATCGTTTCAAGGACGAGTTGGTTCCGGTGACACTCGAGAGCAAGAAGGGATCTCAGGTGTTCAGCCGGGATGAGCACCCGTTCGCGGACGCGAGCAAGGAAAAACTGGTCAACCTTCCACCGGTGTTCTCAAAGACGGGAACCATCACGGCTGGGAACTCGTCTGGAATTACGGACGGCGCGGCAGCGGTGGTCGTTGGGAGCGAGGCATTCGCGAAGAAGAACAATCTAAAGCCGCTGGCTCGCATTCTCGCGGCTACCTCCGCCGGCGTCGATCCCCGCATCATGGGGATCGGGCCCGTGCCGGCGCTCCGCAAGATGGAGGAAAAGTGCGGACTCAAACTCAACGATTTCGATCTCATCGAATTGAACGAGGCCTTCGCCGCCCAGGTGCTGGCCTGCGATCGCGAACTTCACTTCGATCCCGACAAACTGAACGTTAGTGGAGGCGCGATCGCGCTGGGCCATCCCATCGGGTGCACGGGCACGCGAATCACGGTCACGCTGCTGCATGAGATGCGTAAGCGCAAAGCCAGGCGCGGGGTCGCGACTCTTTGCATAAGCGGCGGCATGGGAATGGCCCTGGCCATCGAGAACGTAGCCTAACCGACTAGCGCGACTATGCACCCCAGCTTCCGAATCGCGACCGAAGGCGACGCCGAGCCGCTGCTCGCGATGATGCGCGAGTACTACGCCTATGACGGCCACGCCTTTGATGAACCGAAAGCGCGGGTCGCTCTCCTGACGTTTCTGCGCGAGTCGTCTTTCGGCCGTGCCTGGCTCATCTGCGAACGGGAAATTCCCGTGGGCTACATCGTGCTCACGTTCGGATACAGCCTGGAATATCTCGGCCGCGATGCGTTTATCGACGAGTTCTATCTCCGTGAATCCCATCGAGGGCGCGGGTGGGGACGCAAGGCTTTGGAGTTCGTCGAGCACGAGGCGCGAGCCAGCGAGGTGCGGTTGATTCATCTGGAAGTTGTCCGCAAGAACCGCGCCGCCAAAGAGGTCTACCGCCGAGCCGGCTATGCCGATCACGATCACTACCTGATGTCAAAGTGGATCGAGCGCAGCTTCGCCAAGCCCGGTGCAGGCTCCCATTGAGAGTCTCCCATGGAGCGTCTTTGCGGATCCCGCCGGTTTTGTTATGCTTGCCTCAGCCTGGCCCCCGACCTGAGCCCCCCATCGATCACAATCGAGGAGATCATCGTGGTTCTTTCACTCGTTTTCCGGTTTGTGGCGGTTGTTTCGCTCGCGTTCTGCAGTTGGCCAGCTCTCGCCCAGCAGTTCTCGGCCGACATGGTCCGCCTGAAGCCGCCGAGCACCATAACCACCAAGGTGTACGTCAGGGGCGATAAGATGCGGTTCGAGATCACGGGCCAGGTACGGCGCAACGGCGCCTCCATTTTGGACCTTGCCAGCCGGACGAGCCTGATGATCATCCCGGATAACAAGACATGCGTGAAGTCGCCCGCCTCGGCCGCGATCCCTTTCTTTCACGTGGCGGATTCTGCAAACGCTTGCCCCGCGTGGGAGAAGAGTGTGGACAAGCCCGAAACCTGCACGAATGTGGGCGAGGAAACGATCAACGGCCACTCCACTGTGAAGTACAAAGTGAAGTACAAAGGCATGGCTGGCGACGGCGACACCGGTTATGCGTGGGTCGATCGTAATTTGAAGTTTGTCATCAAGTGGGAAGGGGAAAAGAGCGCGGCCGAGCTCCAGAACATCCGGGAAGGTCCGCAAGCCAGCACGTTGTTCGAGGTCCCCGAAGGCTACGAAATGTTTGACCTGGCGGCCGCGAAAAAAGCCGCCAAGGACAAGGCCAAAACTAACCCATCATCGTCTCAGAGGAGGCCGGTGCCGGCACAGTAAGAGGAGTGTTGCGACGCCCTCGGAGGGGGCGGTCCATGTGGGCTGCATGGGACCCCCCTTATTTGCATGGAGCGCGAATGAATCGACCAGACGCCCGGAGACAGGAAAAGTCTACGGCTACATAGCGTGCTGGCGAATCATCACCGAGGGCCAGTACCTGGCAGTGCCTGGGATGCGGACAGCGTCGTCCTGTGCGGATTTCAGCCGCGTAAGGCTTGGATACTAGTACAATAGAATTGTTACTTTTCACATCCTTCCGCCGCGCCCTTAGGGTGACGGTTTCTTGCGAAAACTGACGCAACGTCTCGCACGAAGCCGAAACGGCTGCTCTCCCAAACCTTCGTCCGGCTTGATGCGAAATCGAAGCTGCTTTTCTCCTTTGAGACGTATCTGCCCATTTGGCAGGGGCGAGCGGTTCCTCGATGCCCAAGAGAGGAACGACCAATGAAAGCCGACTATGCTTGGCAAGAACTGTACGAGGCTGCTGTCCTCGAAACCAATCACGAGAAGATGCAACCACGCATTCGGGCAGCAAAGGCCGCAATTGATGCCCGACTCCATGAATTGCAGCTAGACCACGGAGGGGCACCCGAAGAACGACAAGCCATCAGCGACGCGCTTGCTGGTCTGAATTTGTTGCGGAAAGAAATAGAAACACGCTCTTACGATACAGGTTCGAGCAAGGCTTGAGTGGCGCTGACCAACGCTTCGATTGATTCAGATTTCGACATTACCGTTCGAGCGCCTGCAGATAGGGCTTCCCGTTTGAGATGAGCGGTCTCGCAGCTGGTGAACATCAGCACAGGCACTCTCGGTAACACGCGACAACTGGAAAATCTCGCCTATACCACTGCAGCAGGGCCGCTTTAGTCTCCTTCAGTCCGCCTCCCGGTCCTTGCGTGCCCTCTGGACTGCGCGGTCCGGGCGCGCCATCAATTCCGGGGGACCCCTGGACACCCGGCAGTCCTTGTGGACCCGTTGCTCCAGTCGGCCCTTGAGCTCCCTGTGGTCCGGTTGTGCCAATTTGTCCCGGTGGTCCAGTCGCACCCTGAGGACCTTGGGAGCCTTGCGCTCCCTGCGGCCCCTGTGCACCCTGCGGTCCAGGGGTCCCTGCGGCCCTCCCCCACTCAACACAATCTCCTGCTCCGGCCCGTTGCCGGTCAGCAGACTTTCCTTCGAATCGAACGAGAAGCTGCCAGTGGAGGTCGTTAGCGCCAGCGCCACTCCGTTGTTGGGGACCGTGCCGCTCACCCAACCCTGCACTAGCGCAGTAATATCAATCAGCAGAAACTGATTCCAGCTGGAACTGGAAACTGAGATGGGATGCCCGCCCGTGGCCGACACATCCGCCTTGGGCGCCGTATTGAACGTGACCGTGTTCTCACTCCAATTGCCGTGACCTGATACACGTCGAAGCTGCCGCTCTTGACTACAGCATCCACGTAGAGTCGCAGCGTGGCTTTGCTCACGCTGGCGCCCGCGGGCAGCGTGGCTAGGTTGAACTGCAGATAACTGGTGGCCCCGGGCTGGACTATAAGAATGATGCTGGCCCCATTGTTAATCTTAGGCGCAGCGTGGCTGGCGAATAGTTGCGATTTCCATCGCAGGTCGTTTCCTGGTTACCTCGTCTTCGGCCCGAGACTGCACAACCTTGCGCCCAGTCTGGCCGGCCGGGGCCCACACTTCAGAGAGAAAGTAGTCATCGCCGTAGCGGTGAAAAACC
>DASQPN010000135.1:0-5686 GCA_035643915.1 Terriglobales bacterium
CTGGCACCGGTCTGGGTGGACGCATCACCAAGCAGGACATCATGGCCTTCATCGAGAAGGGCCCGGCCGCCCCAGCCCCTGCACCCGCTCCTCGAGCCCCCGCTTCGCGTCCGGCCGCAGCGTCCGCCCAGGCGCCTATCCCCGGCGATCTCGTTCCCATGAGTCAGATGCGCAAGATCATCGCCCAGCGCATGATCGAATCGCGCCGCACCAGCGCCCACGTCCACTGCATGTTTGAAGTGGACCTGACCCGCATCGTTCATCTGCGCGACCAGCTGAAGAAAGGCTTCGAGCAACGCAATGGTGCGCGTCTCACCTTCATGCCGTTCTTCGTGCGCGCCGCGATCATTGCCCTGCAGCAGTATCCGATCGTCAATGCTTCGCTCGAAGGAGAGAGCATTCGCTACCACCGCCATGTGAATGTTGGAATCGCAGTGGCTCTCGATTGGGGCCTGATCGTTCCCGTTCTGAAGAATGCCGACGAGCTGAACTTTCTCGGATTGCAACGCGCCATCACGGACCTCGGCGAGCGCTCCCGTTCGAAGAAGCTCATGCCCCAGGATGTGGAGGGCTCGACCTTTACGATTACCAATCCCGGCCAGTTTGGAGCCGTGTTCGGATTACCCATCATCAACCAGCCGAACTCCGCCATTATGGGCGTCGGTGGGATCAGCAAGCAGCCAATGGTAATCACCGACAAAGACGGCAGCGACTCCATCGCGATTCGCTCCGTTGTTCACCTGACGCTCGGATACGATCATCGTCTCATCGACGGTGCCGTCGCCGACCAGTTTATGGCCCTGGTAAAAAAGACACTGGAAAACTGGAGCGAGGAAGTGGGGTAGTCTGGTCTCCGATTCCTGAAATCAGGTCGGTGGAATCGAAAAGGCAGCGAGGTCCCAAAGCGTCCCCTGCCTTTTTGGCCAGCCTGAAGGGCGAGGGCGCGCGCCGGCCTCGCTGATCTTGCTCAGCCATTCCGAGCGGTGGCGCGGTGCCTGCACTTGCTCACCCGCACGGGGAATCGCCCAGCTCCGGTACAGCGCCTTCAGCCGATTCATGACGCGCGTGAAGATCTTTGCTGATGGTCAGGTAAACGCGGGCGCCAGCTCCTTCCATGCTCGCATGCCATTCGTTCCATGCTAGACCGGCCGGAGAAGTTCGCCGCGCAACAGCTCGGCCCGCTTGCGCGCAATCCGGGCACTGCTGTTTCGCAAAATGCCCTTGACCCCAGCCGAGGGTTTCCTCGATGCAGTCAAAAGCGCTTGATCTGGCCCAGCTCACTTCCGAGCAGTCGCGTACCCCTCCAGGAACCTCTCCACGCTCCGCACATACACCACCGCAAAGTCCGCCTGCGGGCGCCGCGTTTCAATCAACCGCAGCGCGTCTTTGATCTTCCATCCCAAAGTGCAAAGCAGAGCCAACCCCATCATCGGCGCGCGGTGGATTCCCGCCGCGCAATGGATGTACACCTTGGTCCCCGGCTGATCCAAAGCCTCGATCGCAAAATCCACGCCCCGCTGAAACACCGTCGTCGGCTTCGGCTGAAAATCATCGTCAATCGGATTCCACAACACCACGATTCCGTGCGGCTCCGCCAGCGGCGTGTCATCGAATTCAATCTGCATGTCGATGATGTGCGAAATCCCCTCGCGCGCCACCTTGGCCATGTTCTCTGCGTTCCAGATTCCGCCCCCGACTGCGATCCGGCCCGTCACCCATGTCATATCCATCCTGACGTTCCCATCCTCAGCCGAAAGTATCTCATCCAGAAATCGCATCGTTGAAATAGCCGAGGTCCGCCCGCGGCCCCCTAGCCTGGCCACCGTCCGAAAACGAGCCCTGACCTCGGAGTTTCTCATTCTACCGAATCGCTGCCCAACGCCGTCGGACCCTCGAGGCGCGCAGCTTCCGAGGCAGACCCACTGCCCAACTCAATGGCGATCAAGAAGCTCCCTGGCCAGATCGTCGCTGTCCCGTTGCGCAACGTGCGCGCTCGCTCCGGTAGGGTACGGCCCCATCGGCTCGAACCGGTAGTTCAGCGCCGCCAGGTTCCCTCCTCTCACGACTTCCTCAGTCGTGGTCCTCACCATGGCGAGAGCCTTCCCAGTCGGTGGTTGGCGATCTTCTGCCGCAGGGCATTCAGATCCACCTGCTCCGTGAAAAGATGCGTTGGCCCGAGGGCGTCCGCTGCCCGGTCTGCGGAGCCCAGGAAATCTCGCAGGTCACGCGCAAGAAGGAAACCAAGAACAAGCGCGGCCCGCTTTCCCTGTGCCTGGTCTTCCACGATTGCCACTTGCCTTTAGGGAAGTGGTCCAGAGCCATGGCGCTGGTGATAGATGCCAAAAAAGGCTGGTTCGCGCTGCAACTCAAGCGGCAGCTGGGCTGCAATTGCCCCACAGCGTGGCATCTCTGCCATCGCATCCGGGAAGCCATGGACGAAACCGGGTGGATGGAAGCTGACCGGAACGGTCCGCAAGAGGCAACAGCGTATCGCAGACTGGCATCCGTGCAAGTACGCACGTATCCAGTACGGCGGCATACTCATTGTCCTGGGTTAGGATCATCGGGCGCTCTGTCGAAGAGACCCTCTTCGTACTCTGCGCGCTACTCTGCGCGCGCCAGATCGTCCAATCTCTTCCGACGCGCAGGATCACGCGTCGCCTTGTGGGCCGCACATCCCGCGCGTACCGCCGTCGGTGAGCTCCTCCCACGTGATAGTGCTACGGACGCAAGCGCCCATCGCGTTAACAGCACGGGCTGCCTGTCATGGCAGCCTCATTTTCCCGGCTCGGGAATCTCTGTGTCAGCTGCGTAATCATCGCCAGAAACTATATTTCCTTACAGATGTTATAGTAGTATTGCGAATATCCACATGCTATAAGTGCGTGCTATACTTTCCGCATGAAATTCAAGGCACTGCAGGAAAACCTGCGCCAAACACTCTGGGAACGCATTGAAGGAGGCGAGCTGACGGGACTTCGCCTCGCGCAGCAGACCGGATTCAAGCAGGCCCATATCTCCAATTTCCTCAATCGCAAGCGCGGCCTCAGCCTGGAAGGCATGGATAAAGTCTTGAATGTGCAGCATCTCTCGGTACTCGACCTGATCGAGCCGACCGAGGTCAACAAGCGGGCCACTATCCTGCCACCCACCGATGACGAATTCGACAACGTGCTCTTGGTCGACGGCCGCGTGGCGGCGACCGAGCCTCTCCTTATGAGCATGAACGTCCGCGAGATCCTCAAGTTCAAGAAAACCTTCCTGCGCAAGATGAAGCCCGAACTCGAAGGCAACCGCGACAACTGGGAACGCTTTGTGATCATCAAAGCCGACGGCCGTGAAGGCATGAGCATGTATCCACGTCTCTTGCCGGGTGCGACCGTGCTCCTCGACCGCCACTACAATTCGCTGAAGCCATATCGCAAAGGCGAGTTCAACATGTATGCGGTGGCCAAAGACGGCGACTGCACCGTCAAGTACGTGGAAGTCGCCGGCAACCACCTGATTCTGCGCCCGCACAACCAAGCCTATCCCATCGAAGTCGTGACCATGGAAGACGCGAAAACCGCCGCCGACTATCTGGTGGGCCGGGTCTGCTACGTGGGCGTCGAGACCTAAGAATTGGCCAGGGAGCTCCTGAGAGCACGACCTGGCAACCAGTGACGCCGTGTTCAATCACCTGGCGCATCACCGCGGACAGTTGACCGTCTACCTGCGGCTCAACAACGCCATGGTGCCCGCGATCTACGCACCGTCGGCGGATGAAGGGAAGTTCTAACCAGCAGAGAGCGAGGAAACCTGCCCCCCTCTCCCCTCCCATATTCGCCTTATCGCCGGGGCAGTCAAAACGCTATGATGTTGTCCAGAGTCGGCCGGCGAAGCGAATTGCGGAGGTGGAGCGTGGACGGGAAACAGGAAGTGATCGCGGCGATCGAGGCCGGAGACGCAGAGCAGCTGAAGAGCTTGCTGGCGCGCGACCGTACCTTAGCCTCGGCCCGCGATGCGAGCGGCGTTTCGGCCATCATGCACTCGCTTTATCGTCAGCGCAAAGACATGGTCGAGTTGTTGCGGGCAGCGAATCTGGAATTTGATGTCTTTGAGGCCACCAGCGTGGGCCGCGGCGATCTGGTGGAAGAGTTGATCATGCGCAGTCCCCGGCTGGCGAATGCCCGATCCGGCGATGGATTCACTCCCCTGCACTTCGCGGCATTCTTCGGGCACGAAACTGTGGCGCGGGTGCTGCTCGAACATCACGCGGATGCCGGCGCCGTGGCGGACAATCCCATGAAGGTCATGCCGCTGCATTCCGCGGCGGCCGGCAGGAACCTCGCAATCGTGCGTGCGCTGCTCGAACACGGCGCGCCGGTCAATGCGAAACAGCAGCAGGGATGGACCGCGTTGCACGCGGCCGCACAGCATGGAGACGAGGCCATGGTGGAGTTGCTGCTGAAGTATGGCGCCAATCCCAACGCGAAGAACGACGACGGGCGGACCGCGGAGCAGGTCGCAGAGGAAAGGGGACACTCCGGCCTGGCGGAGCGGTTGCGGGCTGCCTAGCCCTCGGTCTCCTTCCGATCGAACATCTTCTTGGTGACAAACCGTGACATTACAACCTCGCACGATCAGGATCGCGAGGGTCACCTTGCGACTTCATTTCGGGGGCACCGCCCAGCGTGACAACCGCTTCGCAGCGCCCAGCCCTCGGCACGACTGCTCAAGTCCGGCGCTTCCTCTTTTGCTATCATCGCTAGCGACGTATGGAATTCGAAGACAACGAGATTCCGATAATTTCCGGGACTGGGGAGGCATTCATGGATGCGCCCGCAACTCCTGCGGCAGGGTCGCGCCGCAACGAAGACATCGCGCTCGACTTGATGAAGTTCATCGCCCTGACGACCGGCTATGGCAAGACCAACTCCGCGATGGGTGGGGTCGGATTCGAGAAGTCGAGCGGCGGAGCCTCCAAGCCCGAGGAGTATGCCGCGCATTTGCTTACGCTCTACGGCAAGTGCCTGGACGCGGTAGGAAAGAAATAGCAGACCTGCGGCGCGCGTCCTCACCCACCGAACGAGTGTGGACGGCGAGCCTGCCCGGAGTGAGATGCCGGAGTGAAACGGACGAGACGCCTGTCGCACCCAGGGGATCCGCTGCGATTCCCCTGTGCTCGTTCGAAAATCTGCACACCGAAGCCGCTTCCCTTCGTCTCTCCGTTCCGTGCTTGCGCAACCCTGTGGCCTCTGGCACAATGCGCCGCAACATCTTTTTAGCAGCCTGGCAACTCGATCAGGAAGTTTCCGAAAGGGGCATGTATGGCGACTGCTTTGCCGAATCCGTTGGCGGTAGTGAAAGAGGCTTCGAGATGGGGCGTTCTGTGGGGCGTGCTGCTGGTCCTGTTCGGAATGCTGGCCATTGGGGAGCCGTTCATCGCAGCCTTGGCACTGGCCACCTTCATCGCATGGCTTCTGGTCTTGGTGGGCGCGGTGCACGCTGTGCTGGCGTTTCACGCGCACAGCGGCTCTCGGATCGGATGGAAGCTGTTGGTCGCGCTGGCGTATGTGTTCATCGGGAGTTGCTTGCTGATTCAACCGGTGCTGGGAATTGCTGCGCTCACCCTGCTGCTGGGATTCCTTTTCTTCGTAGAGGGCGTGCTGGACGTGATGTTGTGGTGGAAGGCGCGCGCGGTCGA
>DASQPN010000136.1:0-7479 GCA_035643915.1 Terriglobales bacterium
GGGGAAGAGATCACGCGGGCCTATTCGATCGCTTCGCCTCCGGATGGCAACCGCTTCGCGCTCTGCCTGAACCGCGTGCAGGATGGGTTTATGTCGGGCTACCTGTGCGGCCTTCAGGTGGGCACGGAGATTTCTGCGCAGGGGCCCTTCGGCAACTTCATTCTCCGGCCGCCGTTGCGCGACACCATCTTCATTGCGACCGGAACGGGAATTGCGCCTTATCGGTCCATGCTGCAGTGGTTGTTTGCGGACCCGTCGCGACATCGGGGCAAGCGGTTCTGGCTGGTGTTCGGGAGCCGCTTCGAGAAGGACATCTACTATCACGATGAGTATCTTCGCCTGGCGGCCGAGCACAAGAACTTCGAGTACCTACCGACCCTGAGCCAAGCCGGCCCAGAATGGAAAGGGCTGCGCGGCTACGTACAGGAGCACGTGGCGGGTCTCGCCAACGGCCGCACCGACAGGCACGCCTACATCTGTGGGCTCGATAAGATGGTCAGCGCGAATCGCGAGTTGCTGAAGAGCTTGGGATGGGATCGGAAGGCGACTCTGTACGAGAAATACGATTGATGAAGAGCGGATCTTGGGCGTCCGGTCTCTTGTCTCGCGACTTGGCTCCCAAGCGTTGGCTAAGACGCGAAGCGTTCGCCAACTCACGGATTCCCTTCCTTCCGCAAGACGACTTCGGCGAGGTCGGGTTCGCGGATGACCGCCAGGGTTTTGCCGTTGGGGCACCAGTGGAAGTCGGTGATCAGCTCCGAGGGGAAATGGGTGAAACTGGTGACCGGGGGAGCCATTCGGGCGGCCGGCAATCCAGAGGGGGGGACCATTCGACCGCGCGATTCCGCCGAAGACCAAGGCGGGCATTCCGGACGACTTGTCTTAGTTTGTTCGGCAATCTGTATTCCAAAGGAAGCCAGTCCGGGAACGATGGGAGTCCGACCGCAAACCTCCGCCATCATGCAGGCGTAATTGGGCCCGCTTTGCAAGAACTGGCGACCCAAACGCTCTGGCAGTTCCGCCTTCGCCTGAGTTCGAGGGCAGATCGCGAAAGTATCTGGAGTTGCGACTGGCGCCGGGCTCGCGGCGAATCAGAATCAGCGCGGGGCGTTTTGCGAGGGCGATCGGCAGCCGCTGAAATGGCTGCGAGCTTCGAGCTGCCGGCGTTGAGCCGTCCGCCACAGGCATCGGGCGGTGCTGGGCTGCAAGGCTTGCGCACTGGCTGTTCAAGTGCAACCAACGCAACTCGCTAAACGGTTGATCCTAATAGGAATAGCTCAAACAACGCCCCGAAAGATTCTGCACCTTGCGGTCCATTCCCGACATCTAAACCTTGACAACGATACACTCAAGTCTTATTATGCGGTGTCTGCAGCAGCCAAAGAGGCTGATTATACGGCACTTATAAGGTTCAGGAGGCTCAGTTATGGGCAAGATTATTGGAATTGACCTGGGAACGACTAACTCGGTTGTGGCCGTGATGGAGGGTGGCGAGCCCAAGGTGATCCCGAACGAAGAAGGAGGGCGGACTACCCCTTCGGTGGTCGGTTTTACCAAGACCGGCGAGAGGCTGGTCGGGCAGGTGGCCAAGCGGCAAGCCATCACCAATCCCGAGAACACGGTTTATTCGATCAAGCGCTTCATGGGACGCCGCTACGACGAAGTGAACGAAGAAATGAAGATGGTGCCCTACAAGGTGGAGCGCGACGGGGATCACGTCGCCGTGATCGCGCAGGGCAAGAAGTACACCCCCCCCGAAATCTCCGCAATGATTCTTCAGAAGCTGAAGAAGGCCGCGGAAGACTATCTGGGCGAGAAAGTGACCGAGGCCGTCATCACGGTTCCGGCTTATTTCAACGACGCGCAGCGCCAGGCGACCAAAGACGCCGGCAAGATCGCCGGGCTCGACGTAAAGCGCATCATCAACGAGCCGACGGCGGCGGCGCTCGCGTACGGACTTGATAAGGGCAAGGACGAGACCATCGCCGTGTATGACTTCGGCGGGGGCACGTTCGATATTTCGATCCTGGAAGTCGGCGAAGGCGTCATCGAAGTGAAGGCCACCAACGGCGACACGCACCTGGGCGGCGACAACCTCGACCAGCGCATCGTCGAGTGGCTGATCGACGAGTTCAAGAAGGACGAAGGACTCGACTTGCGCGGCAAGGGCAATGAGATGGCTCTGCAGCGTTTGCGGGACGCGGCCGAGCGGGCGAAGATCGAACTTTCGACCACGATGGAGACCGAGATCAATCTTCCCTTCATCACGGCGGATGCGACTGGGCCGAAGCACCTGGTCAAGAAGTTGACCCGGGCTAAGCTGGAATCGATGGTCGAAGACCTGATTCAGCGGTCGGTGGGGCCTTGCAAGCAGTGCATGAAGGACGCGGGCGTCGACGCCACCAAGATCAATGAAGTCGTGCTGGTCGGCGGACAAACCCGCATGCCGCGCATCCAGGCGTTGGTGAAAGAACTATTCGGCAGGGAGCCCCACAAGGGCGTCAACCCGGATGAAGTGGTCGCGGTTGGGGCCGCCATCCAGGGCGGCGTGCTCAAGGGCGAAGTGAAGGACCTGCTGCTGCTGGACGTGACTCCGCTGTCGCTGGCGATTGAAACGCTGGGCGGCGTGGCTACGCCCATGATCCCGCGCAACACGACGATTCCGACCAAGAAGACGGAGACGTTCTCGACCGCGGCCGATAACCAGACTTCCGTCGAAGTGCACGTGCTGCAGGGCGAGCGTCCGATGGCGGCGCAGAACCGCACGCTGGGCAAGTTCCATCTGACGGGTTTACCACCGGCTCCGCGGGGAGTACCGCAGATCGAGGTGACGTTCGACATCGACGCCAACGGGATCCTGAACGTGACGGCGAAAGACACCGCCACCGGCAAGGACCAGAAGATTACGATCACGTCGTCTTCCGGCTTGTCGAAGGAAGAAGTGGAGCGGATGGCGAAGGAAGCCGACGCACACTCGGCCGAAGACAAGGCCAAGCGCGAAGAGATCGAAGCCAAGAACCAGCTCGACTCGATGGTCTACCAGATGGAGAAGATGCTGCGTGAGTCGGGCGACAAGATCTCAGGCACGGAGCGCGGCGAGGTGGAGAACGCGATCGCCGACGCGAAGAAGGCGCTAGAGTCGGGCGACAAGGCAAGCATGGATCGGGCGCGCGAAACGCTGACCCAGGCTTCGCACAAACTGGCCGAACAGATGTACAAGGCGGCTGGGGCGCAGGGCACGCCGGGAGCCGGTCCGAGTGACGGAGCAGGGCCGTCGGCGGGTGGCAACGGTGAGGCCAAGAAAGATGAGGGCGTGATCGACGCGGAGTACGTGGACGTTGAGGATAAAAAGTAAGAAGACGTCCAGCAAGAAGTCGGCTGGGGCTGCTCGTGAGGGCAGCCCTTACGATCTTGGACAGGGCTTTCGAAGTGGGGGTCGCGGGCGAGTCGAAGTCGCGGTTCGTAAGATCCGAGGCGCTCTGGGGTAGGCTCAAAGGAGAAAGATAGAATTGCAATTCGAAATTGATAATCAGGTGTACTTCTTGAATTTCGTTCCGGACGAGGGGCGTTGGTACGTGTTTTCACCGACGGAGGAAGGAATGATTCGCATTCCCGTCGCGATGGACGCGGCGCCGTTTGAGAATTTTGCGTTTGCGCCCGAGCAAGACAACAAGAAGATCGTACACTGAGGCCGTTCGCTAAGAGCGCAGGAGCTATGAGCTAATAGCTGACGATGTCTACCAAAACCAAAGACTACTACGCGGCGCTCGGCGTCAAGAAATCCGCCACGACTGACGAGATCAAGAAGGCCTTCCGCAAGCTCGCCCGCAAGTACCACCCTGACGTGAATCCCGGGGATAAGACGGCGGAGGAGAAGTTCAAGACCCTCTCTGAAGCGAACGAAGTCCTGAGCGACCCTAAGAAGCGCAAGATCTACGACCAGCTCGGGTTTTACTCCGACAACATCGACCCGGCGGCGGCCGAGGCTTACGCACGCCAGGGCGGTCGCCCGGGGGGCTTTCCCCCTGGCGCGGGCGGACAGCCGGGGAACCCGAGTTCAGCCGGCGCGGGCGGCGTGCACTTTGACTTTGGCGGCTTTGATTTCTCGGATCTCTTCGAAAGCGGCGGGCGCGGGAAGAAGGCTTCCGCCGGAGGCGGCGGTTTCCGCGACATCTTCTCCAGCATGTTTGAGCGGGGCGGCGCGGGGAGCGAGGAAGGTCCCGAACCGGTCTCCGATCTCGAATACCAGGTCAACGTGCCCTTCTGGACAGCCATCCGGGGCGGGGTGATGCGCCTGAACATCAGCCGGCGCGACGCCTGCCCGGCCTGTGCGGGCTCGGGATTCGTCGAGTCCCCGGGGACCTGTCCGCAGTGCAAGGGCAAGGGTACGATCGAGCAGACCGGCGGGCGCATGAAGTTCAACGTCCAGTGCCCTCGCTGCCATGGGACGGGCAAGAACATCTCGACCTGCCCGACCTGCCATGGGCAGGGAAGCGTCGAGCGGACCGAGCCGCTCGAGATCCGTATCAAGGCCGGAACCAGGGACGGACAGCGCATCCGCATCGCTGGCAAAGGCAACGCCGGGTTGCGGGGAGGCCCGGCCGGGGACCTCTACGTGATTATTAAGACGGGTGACCACCCGATCTTCCACCGGGAAGGCGACGACATCCGTCTGACCGTGCCGGTGAGCGCCACTGAGGCGGCGCTGGGCGCTAAGATCGAAGTGCCCACCATCGACGGAAAAACTCTTCTAAAGATCCCGCCGGGGACGCAGTCGGGGCAGAAGCTTCGGTTGCGGGAGAAGGGTGTGCCCTCGGCGACCAAGGACGGCGTGCGCGGAGATGAGATCGTCGAGATCAAGGTGACCGTCCCCATGCCTCGCGACGAGCGGACCAAGGAACTGCTACGCGAACTGGCCCAGCTGAACCCGGAAGATCCCCGGTCGGAGCTTTGGAAGGAAGTCTGAGTCAAGGGCTATAAACCATAGAGGTCGCAAAGGGACACGAAGGAAAGCGCGAAGTGCGATTCCTGCGTGTGCCTTCGTGTGGTTTCAAGGCTTTGACTGCGGCCGAACAGTCACTTCTTGCTGGGATCGTCTGCCGGGTTGACGTAGTTGAACTCCAGGGGCGACATGCCATGGACCTGCACGATTACCTCTCTCGAAGCCATGGCGTAGTGGTGCATCTCGGGATCGAGGAACGCAAAGCTTCCGGCGGGGAAAGTCATCATCTTGCCCGCATCGAACTTGTCCCCATTCCTACCTTGAAATTTCCTGAAATCACGGTGACGTTCTCGCGCTTGGGATGCCAATGAGGTGCGATCTTATAGCCGTCGGGCATCTTCAGCCGGATGGTGAAGTCGCCTGAGCTCGCGCCGGGGTCGCCTTCCAGCACCGCCAGTTGGGCGCCCGGCGCGACGAACGGCGGCGGCGGACCATACTTGATCTGATCGGGTGCAAACGCGTTCTGAGACCCGCCGGAGTGAGCGAACAACAGCGCGGCGCACGCACACACGGCTACGACGATGGTTTTTTTCACCACTCTCTTCTCCTTTGAGAAACGGATCGGGATGGACCCGCACTTGTTATACGCCGAACTTTTCGGACCCGCCAGAGGTCCGAGCCGGCGTTCGGCCGCCAGCAGTCTTGCGGCGTCTGAGTCCCCCCGCCCGCGTTACCTCCGTACCGCACCCTCCGCCAAAAAAAATCCCGATTTTTCTATTGCGGAGCATCTATATTGCCGTATTCTCTGTGCTGCGAACCAACTTCACCGAATCCGCGGAATCGCAGTAACCGCGAGCCCTGCAACAACGGAGACGGGGTGGTGAGAGTGAGTCGCTCGAGGAGGAAGCCATAGAAATTGGCAACCGCTAGCGCGCCAGCCCAACAGAAACAGCCCTTCGTTCTTCCCCAGAACAAAAAATTCGGCAGGCTCACCTTGTGGCCCCTGGTCGCCGCCACCTTCTTTATGGTGTCGGGCGGCACGTATGGCACGGAAGACGTCGTGCACGGCGCCGGCTACGGACGAGCTGTACTGATTCTGCTGCTGACTCCCATCCTGTGGAGTCTGCCTACTGCGTTCATGATCGGCGAACTCTCGAGCGCCCTGCCGCAAGAAGGCGGGTACTACGCTTGGGTGCGCCGCGCCATGGGCAAGTTCTGGGGATTCCAGGAAGCCTGGCTTTCGCTGGCTGCGTCGGTTTTCGATATGGCGATCTACCCCACCCTGTTCGTGGCCTACATGATCCGCATGTTCCCCTGGTTCCAGGAAGGACATCGTGGGGTGATGGTCGGACTGGC
The DNA here is from genome assembly GCA_035643915.1 of Terriglobales bacterium. Classification (GTDB taxonomy): domain Bacteria; phylum Acidobacteriota; class Terriglobia; order Terriglobales; family Acidobacteriaceae; genus Gp1-AA133. Next base: position 6,299 of record DASQPN010000136.1, read on the forward strand.
GGTGGTGGCCACGTGCGTGATCCTCAACATCGCCGGAGTGAAGGTGGTCTCGACCACTTCGCTGTGGCTGTTTTTTGCCCTGTCGGCGCCGTTCATCGTGATTGTCGGTCTGGCGCCCTTCAAGATCGGCGCGCTAGCGAACGCGGTGACCAAGCCCACTGCCTCGACCGTCGACATCATCGGCGGCCTGCTCATTGCCATGTGGAACTACATGGGATGGGACAACGCTTCGACCATCGCCACTGAAGTGGAGCGTCCGCAGCGCACGTATCCGCGCGCAATGCTGGCCGCCGTGGCGCTTGTTTCGCTGACCTACAACGTTCCGGTCGGCGCCATGTGGATGACGGGCCTCGCGCCCGGTGCGTGGGAGACCGGCTCCTGGGCGGAAATCGCGAGCCTGGTCGGCGGACCGGTGCTGCGAGCTGCCCTGGTGCTGGGTGGCATGATCAGCGCCTTCGGCATGTTCAACGCGTTGGTGATGAGCTACTCGCGGCTGCCGCTGGCCATGGCGCAGGACGGTATGCTGCCGCAGGTATTCGGCAAGCTTCATCCCAAAACCCGGGCACCCTGGGTGGCGGTGATTGTTCTCGCGGTGGGCTGGGCCTGCTGCCTTGGCCTCGGCTTTGAGCGGCTGGTGACCATCGACATCCTGCTCTACGGCGCCAGCGTGTTGCTGGAATTCGTAGCTCTCCTCTGTTTGCGGGTGCGTGAACCAGAACTGCCACGGCCCTTCCGGGTTCCGGGCGGGATGTTCGGAGCCATCGCGATCGGCATCGCACCGATGCTGCTGCTGGGCTTCTCCGTAGTCCGCAGCCAGCACGAAACCATCTTCGGCATCAGTTCGTTCGCCTTCGGGATCATCCTGATGGGAGCGGGCGTCCTAGCCTACTTCCTGAACGTGGCTGTGAAGCCGGAGGGCTGGATTCCGGCTGGGGAGAAGCCACAGATCGCCGCGTAAGCGCTTTTGAGGTCATGGGCGGGGCAGCGAAGCTGTCCCGGTTTTTTTGTTTGTTATACAGTGAAGGGCGTCGGACAAGACCATGACCAAGCGGAAATCCAAGGGTGCCTATATGATCTCCTCGGTCGCCGAGATGTACGGCATCCATCCCCAGACCCTGCGGCTCTACGAGCGCGAAGGCCTGTTGAAACCCTCGCGCACCGAGGGCAACACCCGCCTGTAC
>DASQPN010000137.1:0-20349 GCA_035643915.1 Terriglobales bacterium
CGGACGCGACTTCGGCGGACTATCTCGCAATCGGGCCAGTGTTTCCGACATCGAGCAAAGAGAATCCGCACCCGGTGGTGGGGCATGAAGGGGTGCGACGGGCGCGAACGCTGACCGAGAGGCCTCTGGTGGCCATCGGCGGAATCGCGCGGGGGAATGCGCGGTCGGTGCTTGAGGCTGGGGCGGATTCGGTGGCGGTGATATCAGATCTATTACGGGAGCCTCGGAAATCTGCAGAGGAATTTTCCCGCATCTTGGGGTAAAGTCATGTCCTACTTTCTTTCTAGCGTGTGACTTCGACGGGCGAGGACCCTTCGGCTTCGCTCAAGGTACGCTATCGCTCTACCAACAGGGAGGGACGTGAGCACTCGTACGAACGAACCCACTCCAGTGTCAGGCGCCACCGACTGGGATATCCATTCCCACCAGGACAAGGAACTCGTCAAAGGCCTAGGTCTGACCAGCGCGACGATGCTGGTGATGGGGTCAATGATTGGCTCGGGGATCTTTATCGTGTCGGCGGAGATCTCCCGCGAGGTGAACTCGCCCGCGCTGTTGCTCGGCGCCTGGCTGATTACCGGGTTCCTGACGATTGTCGGCGCGCTGAGCTACGGCGAGTTGGCGGCCATGATGCCGCGGGCAGGCGGCCAGTATGTGTACCTGCGCGAGGCCCTGGGTCCGGTGTGGGGGTTCCTCTATGGCTGGACGCTTTTCCTGGTGATTCAGACCGGAACGATCGCGGCGGTGGGCGTGGCTTTCGGCAAGTTTCTGGGTGTTTTCTTTCCCGCGGTTTCCTCGTCTCACTGGATCCTTCATCTTTGGAAAGTTCCGCCGATTCCCATCGGGCCCATGACTTTGGGGAACATGGATGTGGGGCTCAGCACACAGAACCTGGTCGCAATCGTCGTGGTGGTGCTCCTGTCGATCGTGAACATCTTCGGGATCAAGACCGGGGCCATGATCCAGAACATTTTCACGGCTGCGAAGGTGTCGGCGTTGGCTGGCCTCGTCCTGCTTGGATTGTTTGTCGGACGCAACCCGCAGGCGCTGGCGGCGAACTTCAGCGGACACTTCTGGCAGAACGCGGGACTGGGCGTGCTGCACGCGGTGCAAGTGGGAGTGGGCGGTCCGACGCTGCTGGTGGGTACTCTGACGATTCTCGCCGTCGCCCAGGTGGGTTCCCTGTTCTCCGCCGATGCCTGGAACAACGTGACTTTCACGGCTGGAGAGGTCAAGAATCCCAGCCGGAACCTGCCGCTGTCGCTCGCTATGGGAACCGGGGTCGTGATCCTGCTGTACATCCTGTGCAACGTGATTTACCTGAATGTGCTGCCGCTCGATGGCAGCCCGGCGGGCGCGACCATTCTGGAACGAGGTATCAAGTACGCCTCCGAAGAACGCGTCGGGACTGCGGTCATGACGCAGATGCTCGGCATGACCGGTGGGGCGCTGATGGCGGTCGCCATCATGATTTCAAGCTTCGGATGTGCGAACGGCCTGATCTTGTCGGGAGCGCGCGTGTATTACGCGATGGCCAAGGACGGGTTGTTCTTCCGCAGCGTGGCGAAACTGCATCCCACCTACAAGACCCCGGTGGTTTCGCTGATGGTGCAGATGGTGTGGACCTGCATCCTGTGCGTCTCGGGCAGCTACGGGCAGTTACTGGATTACATCATTTTTGCGGTGCTGGTTTTCTATATCCTGACGATCATTGGGTTGTTTGTGCTGCGGCGCACGCACCCCAACGCGGAGAGGCCTTATCGCGCGGTGGGTTACCCGGCGCTTCCGGCCATTTATATTGTGATCGCTCTATTCATTGATGTCGTACTATTGCGCTACAAACCGCAATACACCTGGCCGGGGTTGATGATTGTGCTGCTGGGGATCCCGGTGTATTACCTGTGGACGCGGCGAACTGGCGCGGCAACCAGTCCATAACTTTTAGGAGAAACCAAAACGAAATGGCTAACCTTCTGGCGAAAAAACCCCTGGATCGCCTGATCAATGAGGCGCAAGAGACCGGGGAACACAGTCTGAAGCGCACGCTCGGTGTCTTTCAACTGACGGCGCTAGGCGTGGGCGCCATCATTGGCGCCGGGATTTTTGTGCTCTCGGGATTAGGTGCGCACTACGCAGGTCCTGGTCTGATGCTATCGTTTGTCCTGTCCGGGCTGGGATGCGCGTTCGCGGGTTTGTGCTATGCCGAATTCGCAGCGATGATTCCCCTGGCGGGCAGCGCTTACACCTATGCGTACGCCACGCTGGGTGAAATATTCGCCTGGATCATCGGATGGGATCTCACGCTGGAATATGCGATGGGAGCCAGTACGGTGTCCTCCGGTTGGTCGAATCACTTTATTGAGTTATTGAACATCTTCCACATCAAGATGCCGCTGTGGTTGGCCTACGACCACTGGACGGGGTTGCGGACTGCCGAGAACATGGTGGCTCGCCAGATGGCGCAAGCCTCGGATGCCACCCTCGTGCCCGGGACACAGGCCTTCCTCAACAAAGTGACGGGGATCATGGGCGCGCAACCTCCCGAACTGGTGCAGCGAGCCCATGACTTGCTGAATGCGCCGCACCTTTTTGGATATGAGATCGGTCTGAATCTGCCTGCCTTCATCATCGCGCTTGTCATCACCGCCATATTGGTGATCGGAATCAAGGAGAGCGCGCGCTTCAACGCAACCATTGTGGTCATCAAGGTCTCGGTCGTGCTGTTCGTCATCGGCCTGGGGATCGCGTACGTCAACCGGGGCAATTGGGGAGCCGATTGGTCTTCCTTTGCACCCTACGGACTATCCGGAATCGGTGCCGGGGCCGCATACATCTTCTTCGCCTACATTGGCTTCGACGCGGTTTCCACCACCGCACAGGAGGCGAAAAATCCGCAGCGGGACCTGCCGATCGGAATCATTGCTTCCCTGGTGATCTGTACCGTCCTCTACATTTCGGTGGCTGCGGTGCTGACCGGGATGGTGCCTTGGCGAGAGGTCAACATCGAAGCGCCGATCGCGCGCGCGTTCCTGGACCGAGGGCTCACCACCGCGTCCCACATCATCACGCTGGGGGCGCTGGCTGGTTTGACCAGTGTGATGCTGGTCATGCTGCTGGGACAGACACGAGTGCTTTACTCGATGGCCAACGATGGGTTGCTTCCCAAGAAGTTCTTCGCCGATGTTCACCCAAAATTCCGCACTCCGTGGAAGAACACGATCCTCGTCGGTCTTCTGGCCGCCATGGTTGGAAGCACGACACCCATCGACGATATCGGCAGGATGGTCAATATCGGGACCCTGTTGGCTTTTGTCATCGTCTCGATTGCGGTGCTGGTGCTGCGCCGGACGAACCCGGGTCAGCCGCGCCCCTTCCGGACACCGTGGGTTCCGCTGGTGCCAATTCTGGGCGTGATCTCCAACGGCTACATGATGTACAAGCTCGGGTGGGTGAACTGGGCTCGGCTCATCATCTGGCTCTTTATCGGACTGGTGGTCTACTTCGCCTATGGCCGGTTTCACAGTCGAGTGCAGAAGGATTTGGCCGCAGCGAGGCCCGCGCCCTCCATGGCCGACTGAACTCGCATGCGCGGGTGACACGGGCCCTCCGCTCTGCGCGGGGGGCTTTTGTGTCTTATCGTCGTTGGTCGTTGGCCGAAACCGGTGCCGCGGGTAGCGGATCCGGTCGTGAAAAGGTAACTCCACGAGCGAGCCCACGACCAATGACCCACGACCAACGAGCAACGACGGCTTCCTGAAAGCTTGGCGCAAGCTTCGATGGATCGCCGCCGCCCTGGCCTTCGTGATACTTGCCGGGACGGCGGGATTTCATTTCATCTTTGGCTGGCCCTGGCTGGACGGGTTTTATATGGTGATCACCACGCTGACCACCATCGGCTACCAGGAGACGCATCCGCTTTCGAGCCTGGGACGTGCCTTCAACCTGGTGCTCATTTTTTTCGGCGTGGGACTGGTATTTCTCGCCATCGGGGCGCTCACACAGGCTTTGCTAGAATTCGAGCTGCGCAGTTTTTTTGGCAGGCGAAAAATGGAACGCGACATCGACCGGCTCGGCGACCACTACATCATTTGTGGTGCCGGACGTGTCGGACGCAGCGCGGCCCGCGAGCTCGCGCGCAAGCCAGTGTCCTTCGTGATTCTCGAGAACAGCGACACGAAGGCGGCGCGCTACAGCGACGAGTGGTTGGTGCTGGTGGGGGACGCCACCAAGGAGCAGACGCTGCGCGCGGCGCACATTGAGCGCGCCCGCGGGCTGGTGGCGGCGACCACCACCGATGCGACCAACCTCTATATCATTCTTACCGCACGGGCACTGAATCCCAAGCTCAAAATCATCGCGCGGGCCAGCGAGGAAGACGCCGAGAAGCACCTGCTGACGGCCGGCGCCGATTTCATTGTTTCTCCGTATTCCTTTGCGGGGCAACGCATCGCGCAAACCTTCCTGCGCCCGCATGTGGTCAGCTTTCTTGATACTGCGACTACCCACCTGGGGATGGATCTCGAGATCGGAGAAATCTGCATTGGGCGGGATTCGGGCTTCGCTGGGAAGACCATCGAAACCTCATGCCTTCGCCAGGAACATGGCGTGATCATTTGGGCCATCAAGCGGGACAACGGAATGCGCTTCAACCCGGCGCCCAACGACCGCATCGAGCCCGGAGATTACCTCATCGCCATGGGTGAGCCCGCCCAGCTCCGCCAGGTCGAACAGATGGCGGCTTCGAAATCATGAAAATCGTCAGCGCAGCCGAGATGCGGGCGATCGATCGCGCCACCAGCGAGCGGTTTGGTGTGCCTTCGCTCACGCTGATGGAGAATGCCGGCACGGCGGTGGCTGAGTGCGTATGGTCGGAATATCCGGATGCGAAGCGGATCGTGGTCGTCTGCGGCAAAGGGAACAACGGGGGCGATGGATTCGTGGCGGCGCGACGGTTGCGAGAGGCGGGAAGGGATGTGCGAGTGGTGTTGTTGGCGAGTCCCGCTGACCTCCACGGCGACGCGGCGGAGATGTTCAAGAAAATGGAACTCGCGCCGATGGTGCTGAAATCGCATGACGACCTGAGGTCCGGCAAAGCTCACGGTGCCTTCGATGCTGACTTGGTGGTGGACGCACTTTTAGGAACGGGCTTTCATCCTCCTGTAAGTGGGCCGTATGCGGACGCGATTGCCGCAATCAATGCGACGGACGCGCCCGTCATCGCCGTGGACATTCCTTCTGGCGCCGATGCCGACGTGATGGGCGAGCAGACGGGCGCGGTCGTGCGCGCCGATGCGATCGTGACGTTCACGGCTCCCCGTCCGGCGCATGTATTTGGGATGCTGACGAGCGGACCGACCGTGGTCGCTCCCATCGGCTCACCGGACGACGCGATCGTCTCCGCCCTTCAACTCGACCTGATTACGCCGCACGACATCGTAGCGCTGCTGGGCCCTCGCGAGGCCGTGGCGAACAAAGGCAGCTTTGGGCACGGGCTGGTGATCGGCGGTTCGCTGGGCAAGGCCGGCGCGGCGGCGATGGCGGGGATGTCGGTGCTGCGCAGCGGCGCGGGGCTGTCCACGGTTGCAACTCCCAAGTCGGTCCTGGCGACCGTGGCGGGCTTCCATCCAGAGCTCATGACTGAACCGCTGCAGGAGACCGAGGCGGGCACGATCTCGATGCGGGCGCTGGAGTATGGGCGTATGGATGAACTGGTAAAGGGCAAGGCAGTGCTGGCCATCGGACCGGGAATTTCACGGAATCCGGAGACCGCTGAGTTTGTGCGCACCGTCGTCGGGAAATATCCGTTGCCGATGGTGGTGGACGCGGACGGCCTCAATGCATTCGAGGGAGCGGTAGAGAAGTTGAACGGGAAGGGCCGCCCCCTCGTGATCACGCCGCACCCTGGTGAGATGGGCCGCCTGACAGGTCTTAGGGCTGCAGAGGTCCAGCGAGATCGTCTGAACACTGCGCGCACGTTTGCCCGCGAACACGACCTGATCGTCGTGCTGAAAGGGCACCGTACGCTGATTGCCCGGCCGGATGGCGAGGTTTGGGTGAACACGACCGGAAATCCGGGAATGGCCACCGGCGGCACCGGTGACATTCTGACGGGAATGACCACAGGGATGATTGCCCAGAATCCTCAGCATATCGTCGAAGCAGTGACTACCGCGGTTTACCTGCATGGTTTAGCGGGAGATGTTGCGCTCGCCAGCATGGGGGAGCAGTCGCTGGTGGCGACGGATCTGGTTAGAGCGTTGCCCGCGGCCTTCCGACGTGCGCGTGAGGATGCGAAGAGGCGCGGGGTGCGGTTCGGGGGTTGAGGTGTCGGCAAGGGCAAGGTCGGGCCTTCGCCCCGACGACAGACCGGGACCCTTCGGCTTCGCTCACGACAGGCTGTCGCTCCACAAACCAGACCGTCCTTCTGGCCAGTATCTTCCTGGTTAATACCTCGATCTCACTGCGGGCAGGTCAGTTACGTGGCTCTTCGCCCGCAGCGGCGATGGGAATCCGGCCTAGTGCTTTCGTGATCTGCCGTAACTTGGGAGCGGATGTCATAGTCCATCTCGGCTATGACCCATTTCCCTCAACCGCACCCAACGCGGCGCGCGGCCCGGGTGCAGCTAGGCGGTTCCGTGCTAGCTGCGATCCGATTCGATGATGGCCAGCGTTCTCGAGGCAAACTCTATTCCATCTCCGTGACCGGCGGACTGCTCAAACTGGCCAAGCCTTTCGGGCATGGAGACTTCGTCGAGATCGGCTTTCAGACCAAGGTCGGAACTGTCATTGGCATGGCGGAGATGTTGTCCCCCGCGCGCAAAGCGACCGATGGGACTCTGCAGCCGTTCCGCTTCATTGCGCTGGGCGACGACGATCATCGCAACCTCCGCATGGCGCTGCAGTCGGTGTCGGATCAGAGTTATCTCGGTACGAACACCAGCCAGACGTCACCCCCGAAGTCGCTGTTTTAGGCGACCGTAACTCGCTGGCTTCGTCTGGAGCCGTGAGACTCTCGCTATACTTGTGTCGGTTGTCGAACCGGCATGACCACGCGCGAGATCACAACCCATTCGGCGGAGGAAACGATCGCCTTGGGGCGAACGCTGGCCCGCCTGCTCGCCCCCCCCAAGTTGGTGCTGCTGCGCGGCGACCTGGGCGCGGGCAAGACCACGCTGATCAAAGGAATCGCCGCCGCCTTCGAGGCCGCTCCCGAGGAGGACGTCACCAGTCCCACCTTTACGCTGGTGCACGAGTATCGCGGTCCCCTAGCCCACCTCTACCACATTGATCTATATCGGGTGGATACGCCTCGGCAATTGGAGACCCTGGGGCTCGACGACCTCTTCGCCGAGGACAGCATTCTCCTGATAGAGTGGGGGGAGAAGTTTCCGCGCCTCGTGCGCGACCGGGACGTCGAGATCGCTCTCGAACGGGTTGGGGAGAACGACCGAAAAATTCAGATAACCAGCTGCTGAACTCCGCGGCAGCGTCTCAGTCCGTCATGCCGTCGGAACTGGAGTGAGTCGAACGTGAAGCTTTCGATTTGTGGGTTGGGACATCTGCTGTTGGCGGGCGCGTTGTTGTCGGTTTCAGCGGGAGCGCAGCAGACGTCGGAGAAGGCGGGGTCGCATGCGCAACCCGAGCCCCAAAAGGAGATTGAGAGAAAAGAGCAGTCCCAACGGGCGCTGGGAATCATGCCGCGCTTTGGAACGACCGACCGCCAGGACGCGCCGCCGCTGACAGGGGGAGGGAAGTTTCATCTCTTTGCCCGGACGGCGTTCGACCCCTTCACGGTTGGGATCGCAGGCATTCAAGCGGGAATCAGCCAGGCAGACGATCAATTCCCAGGCTACGGGCAGGGAGTTGCGGGCTATGGGAAGCGGTTCGGAGCAGCCTTCGCGGACGAGGTGTCCAGCAGCTGGTTCAGCAATTTTCTCTATCCCACCCTGTTCAAACATGACCCACGCTATTTCCGGCTGGGCAACGGTACGTTCAAGCGACGCCTGCTCTACGGCCTGGCGCAGGAGTTTGTTTGCCACACTGACAAAGGCGGCCGGTCCTTCAGCTACTCGAATGTTCTAGGCGCGCTGTCAGGTGGAGCACTCTCCAATGCCTACTATCCTTCGAGCGATCGCGGATTCAGACTCACCATGAGCCGAAGCGGATTGGCCCTGGCCTATGGTGCAGCGGGCGGCCTGATCAGCGAGTTCTGGCCGGATATACAGCGCAAGTTGTTCCAGAAGCGCAAAAAGGAGAATGCCGCTCCGCCCGTGACCCCTCCGCAGAACGGAAATCAGAAATAAGTTCCGCTCCATTCTTTTCAGTGAGGTCCCTTCCGTGAAGTGCCGATTCCAAAAAGGGGAGATCCAAGCTCAAGGGCGGGCCTTATGCAAGCGGTCGGAGCACGCCCTTCGCGCACCATCGAAAAGAGGATGGTGGCTGCGAACAGCGGCCCAGATAAGACGGCGACTCATTTCCAGTCCTGATATTCGCTGCGGACTCTGTGCTCGGGTTATTGAGCGATCGGCTTGAATCCCATGATGTTGTAGCCGCAGTCCACATAGAGAACTTCGCCGGTGATTCCGGAACTGGCGTCGGATACAAGAAAAACACCGGTGGACCCGACTTCTGCGACTTCCACGTTGCGCTGCAACGGGGCGGTCTCCCGGTGTGCCTTGAGCATGTCGCTTAGGCCGGAGATACCCCGAGCTGCCAGGGTCTTGATCGGGCCAGCGGAGATGGCATTCACACGGATCTTTTTCTTCCCCAAATCGTAGGCAAGATAACGGACCGTACACTCCAGAGCCGCCTTGGCCACCGCCATCACGTTGTAGTGGGGCACGACCTTTTCGGCGCCGTAGTACGTCATGGTTACGATGCTGCCGCCATCTTCCATGAGCGGAGCGGCTGCCCGCGCAACCGCGATCAGCGAGTACACACTGACGTCGTGCGCGACGCGAAACCCTTCACGGCTGGTATGGATGAAGTCACCTTCCAGTTCCGCGGCGGGCGCGTAGGCCACGCTGTGCACCAGGGCATGCAACTTGCCGTAGCGCTCTTTGAGCTGTGCGAAGGTGCCTGCGATGTCTTCGTCATTGGAAACATCACACATGAAGCCTTTGGCGCCGGGAAGAGATTCGATGAGATCTCGGGCTTCCTCCGCGAGGCGCTCATTCTGATAGGTGATGGCCAGATTCATCCCGGCGGCATGCAGGCCCTGGGCGATCGACCAGGCAATCGATCGCTTGTTGGCGACTCCGAAGACAACCGCATTCCGACCTTCGAGCTGAAAGGACATGACGGGCTCCTGACTGGATATCGAATTGGAAAGGATACAGGATGTCCGGCTCGATCGACTAGTTTCGGGCCGCGAGCTTCGGGCCAGCAGCGACCGAGCGAGAAACCAGGTCGGGAGCGGGTTTCATGATCACCCCGCTGCATCTGATATCACAGGCACATCGGCGTTCATCGGCCACACCGTACTTAGGAGCGCGAATATGTACACCGAGCCGATGATGGCGAAGGCTCCCGCGAGGCTGACTTTTTGCGCTACCGATCCCACCAGCAAACCCAGGGTGATCTGCAGGAACGTTCCCACAAAATAGAAGGTGTTTTGCACGCGTCCCATGAAGTGTTTCGGTACCTGCTCCATGAGACTGGTATTCATGGCCACGCCGCTGACGCCGCGCGCCGAACCCATGACACCGTAGAGCAGAACCGCAATGGGGAGAATGCGCGAGTACGGGGAGAGCATCATGCCGCTGGCGAGCAGGGCCATCGATGCGGCGATCGAAGGCCGCCAGCCCAAGCGAGCGATGGCTTGCGGGGCATACAGAGCGCTCAGGAAGGCGCCCATCCCCCAGCCTGCGTTGAGCCAGCCATAGCCTACCGCCCCGGCGTGAAAGACGCGGTCGCTGAGCGAAGGTGTTACGACCACGCCGGTGAGCATGGCTCCCAGAAACAGGGCCCAGCTTACGCCCAGCAGGACCACGCTGCGATGGTCACGCAAGAACTCAATGCCTTCCCACAATTCGCGCCAGAAACGTCGCTCCGCCGTTTCGGCGGCCACGATATCCGCCCGCAACTCCGCGGGGCGCGGCACCACCTGGCGGCCCTTCCGCACTGCGAAGTAGCAGAGAAACGAGACCAAGTAGGTGGCGAAGTCGATCAGCAGAACACCACCGAGTCCGATGCGGTTGTAAACGAAGCCAACCACCGCGCCGGCCATGAGCCAACCACCCTGGATTCCCGCCAGCAGGAAAGTGTTCGCTTGGACGAACTCCCCGTCCGGCGTCAGTTCCTGGATCAAGGCGGTGATGGCGGGCCAAAACATCCAGAAGCCCGCAGCTACCAGGGTGTTCATCAGGTAGAGCTGCCAGAGACGCACGGCGCCGCGGAAGGCGAGGAAGGCAACGGTCAAAATAATGAGGGCGCGGGCGGCGTCCAGCATCATGACCAGGCGGCGGCGGTCCTCGCGGTCGATGATGACGCCGGTGAAGGGCAGCATCAGCATGGCAGGGAGCGTTTGCACAACGGTGAGCGTGCCCAAAGCCATCTCAGAGTGGGTTGCCTGCAGGATGTGCCAGGCTACGGCGGCCGCGTTCATCCCGCTGCCCAGCATCGAGACCACGTTGGCCAGGAGCACAAAACGAAGAGCCCGCTTCTCGAGGATGGCGCGCATCTTCATCACTTTAAATGAAAAGCTGGGGGCGGCCAATGTTGTGGAGGGAACGAGCGTTTCACCGCGGAGGGGCGGAGAAAAGGCCCGCCGAGGACGCGGAGCTCGAAGCTCTTGGCTAAATCGCAAAGACTCTCGCGTCAATCGCGCGGGCGCGGCTCCCACTCCCGTGATGTTCCGCTCACCGCACTGCGCGATTCTTTTCCTTGTTTGTAGGCGTGTTCGGCGCTAGCATGGCGCGCGGTTGAGTCCTAAGTCTGGAGTTCTTCTCCACTAGTGGAGGTGACCGATGAAGCACATTCTCTGGTCGGTGGTGCTGGTGGTCGTTACTTTCTCGTCGTTTTCTCTCGCCCAGCTCGAAAGGATCGTCATACCTGCGGGCACGCCGGAGGATCAGGCGCTGCAGGAGATTTCCAAAGAGGCGGATGCACAGAAGAAGCTCGCGCTGTACCAGGAGTTCATCCAGAAATTCTCGTCGAACCCGGCGGCGGTGGCTTACGGGAACTGGCAGATCTCACAGTACTATCAAACGGCCGGCGATCTTCCCAAGGCGCTCGAGTACGGGAACAAGGCGCTGGCCAGCTCTCCGCACAACCTCGACATCCTGGTTTCACAGGCCAGCATCGCGCAGACCATGAAAGACAACGCGAAAATTGCGGAGTACGCGGAGAAGGGCGGTCTCACGTACGAAGGAATCGGCAAGCAGCCTAAACCCGAGGGCGACAGCGATCAGGATTTTGCGACGCACGTTGCCTCCGACAAAGAGTCCGTCAAAAGCTCATACGACTTTCTGGAGGGCGTGGGCTTTAATGCCATCGTCGACGAAAAAGATGCCAAGAAGCGCATGTCGTATATCGAACGGTTCAGCGGGGCGTTTCCGCATTCGCAGTACCAGGAGCAGGTGTCGCAATATGCCATGTATACCTTGGGGCCCGGGCAACTGAACGACCCGGCGCGGCTGGTGGCGTTCGGGGAGAAGAGCCTGGTGGCGAATCCGAACAACATCCCGGCTCTGCTGCTGCTCTCGAACTTCTACGTGGAAGAATCGAAACCTGCCAGCATTGCAAAGGCGGTCACTTACGCGCAGAAAGTCGTTACGCTGGCGAAAGCGAATCAAGCGGACGCCGATCGGTCGCGCAAGCTTTCCGCAGGGGTCGCGCACTCCATGCTAGGCTATGCCTACATGAAGCAGGAGAAAACGGCGGCGTCGGTTCCGGAGTTGAAATCGGCTACCGCGCTGCTGAAGGGGCAGGACGATGTGGTGTATGCGACCGCGTTGTATCGGCTGGGTTACGCCTATGCCAAGCTGAAACGGACAGCCGAAGCGCGGGAAACGTTGAATGAAGTTGTAAACATACCCGGTCCGCTGCAACAACCTGCACGCGATGTCCTGAACACAATCGCGGGAGCGGGGACAAAGGCAAAATGATGAGATCCCCCGTGCCCGGTGGAAGGACGGCTAATGCTTGTCGAGTGCGTCGCTCAGCAAGTGTGCCTTGAGGGCGAGTTTGTAGGAGCGTTGCGGATCGCCATCCGCGTCGGCCACTTTGGCTTGTTCCATGAACTTCCGGATCTGCGCGACTGTTTCCTTCTGGTCACCACTCAGTTGGCGTCCGTCGAGTTTCTGCAGGGCAACATCGGTGGAGGATAACAGCTGGTTCGTGGTTTCTCGCTGACGGGCAGCTTGTTCCTCCGTGATGCCAGGGGCGAGTTGCGTGGTCGGCTCCGCTGTGCCGCCATGCCGCACCACTTTTTTCTTCGAATCCTGACCGGCCGGTGGGTCCGTGCGCTTTTGGTGCGCCGCTCTGCGTTTCTTGGCCGGGGCCGATGGCGTTTGCGGCGCGGGTTGGTTAGCTGGGGCATTGCCGGCGGCAGCAGGCGCTGGTTGGTTTGGGGAAGTTTGGGCTGGCTCAGGGCTGCCTGCCGGTTTCGTTTCCTGCGAGGCTGCCGGTGGCGCATCGGACTTGGGCGGATCCCGGGGCGGAGGCTCAGGCTTCGGGGCATCCTGTTGGGCAGGTTCCGGCTGGGATTGGGTCGACTGCGACTGTGGGGCAGAAAACAACCGACCGCCGCTCGCGCGACCCGAGGCCGGGGCGTGGAGCAGCGCGCACAGTCCGAGTATGCCGGCCAGATACATACCTATCCTGTTGATGCGCAGTGGCAATCGGGTGACACCCGATTCTATGCCGGGCGAAGCCGTGTGCCAAACATCTTCTTGAGGCAAGCAAAACCCGCGCCCGGCAAGGGATTACGGCGCCTACCATACCACAGAAGCCTTCTGTCGGGCGGGGATGGGTTCCTGGTAAAAGGGAATCAGGGGAACTCCAGCACGTCACTGAGTGCGCGTGGCGACCTCGCGCATCACGTCCAACCCGGACTCGGCCAGCGGAATGCGCAAGCGGAAGGTGGTGCCCTGGCCGTCGAGGGATTCGAAGTCCACCGTGCCGTAATGCCATTGCAGAATCTGGTAGGTTTGTGCGAGGCCGATGCCACTCCCGTCTTTCTTTGTGGTGAAGTAGAGCTCGAAGATCTTGTCCTGGACTTCTTTCGGAATGCCGCCACCTGTGTCGCGGATCTCGGTGAGAACCATGCCCTCATCACGCCGGGCGCTGATGGTAAGCTGGCCGCCCTGAGCCATCACCTGGACGCCGTTGATCACAATGTTCAGAATGGCCTGCTTCATGAAGTCGGTGTCCACCTTGACGTGAAGCGGCTGATCCGGAAAGTCCCTGACCAGGGTCACGCCATGCTGTTCGGCATCGGGTGCGGCCAGCAAGGCCACATCCTCCAGCAGGCGGCGCATGTCCACCTCCTCGAGCTTAAGATCGCGCGGACGGGTGAAGTCGACCAGGATCTGCACGACTCGATCGAGCCTGTGAATTTCACTTCCGATGATGTCCATGTGCCGGCGAGTACCGGGGTCGATCTGCTGCAGCTTGTTTTGCAAAAGGTGCAAGTGCAGGACGATGGCGTTAATGGGATTCTTCACCTCGTGCGCCACACCTCGAGTGAGCCGGCTACTGGCCGAGAGGCGGCGTGACATTTCGATTTCATCTTCCAGACGGCGTACCGATTCCGTATCACGCATGATGAGCAAAGCACCGATCTGGGTGGTTTTCTCCTGAATGAAATCGAGCGAGACTTGAACCCGGCGCCCGTTGGCGGACTCCATCTCGCGCTGCAACAGCGGGCGGTGCCGCTCGAACGCGTCCCGCAGTAGCACTCCCAGGGGGGACTTCGCGGAGAATACTTCGTTGGCAGGACGGCCCAGCATTTCTCCGCGGGGGCACCCCAGGAAACGTTCCACCGAAGCGCTGACCAGCACGACGCGGGAATCGCGCGTGAATAGCATCAGACCGTCCTGCAAGTTGGCCATCAACTGGTCCACGTTGTCTTTCAACGCCGAGAAGATTTCCTTGGCGTCGCGCATCTGGCGGCCGAGGTTGGCGATCTTCAGGGTTACCAGTCCGTATTCGTCGTGCGCGGATTCGTCTTCATCCATCATGTCGGCGCTGCCCGCGGTGACGCTGTCGAGATTCCGGTTGATTTCCTTGAGTGGGCCCAGGGCCAGACGGGAGATCAGGGCAGAAAGGAACAGCGAAAGAAAAATCGACCCCACGGAAAACACTACCGCATGTCGCAGCCGTGGCGTCACTTCATCCCGGATAAGGACGGTAGAGATACCCACCCGCACCGTACCGAAGGGTTCGTGGCTCAGCTTGAAAAGCAGATTGACGTCATAGACCGCGGACGGACTGTAAAGCATCCGGAGTTGATCGACGAAACGAGCTTGGCGTAACCGTTCGAAATCGGGGCGTTGCTTCAGGATCTTGCCGGCCAGGTCGGCGTTGCTGTGAAGGATGGCGCGCCCGTCCAGGTCGACGACCGCCGCATCGTACGCGATGGGCACGTTCGCAACGAACGAGTTGAGCAAGTCGTTCAGATTGGTGTCGGTTTCCAGGGTATTCTCGATCGCGGTCCGGACGGATCGGGCATTGTCGGTGTCAATGCGGGTACTCGTAAAATCGGGGACGGCGTTGACCGCAGAGTACCCGATTTGCTGCGCGAGAAGTTGAGCGATATCCCAGGCATTGTTGATCCGCTGGCGCAGAAGCTGGGAGATGTACAGGTAAGAAAAGGACGCCACCATCACCGTTACCATAAAAGTGATGGCGAGCACGATTTTCGTTTTTCGACGCATGTGCAAGGTCGAAGGGCGCTTCGGATCCAGCGGCCGCGCGCTCGGCTGGGGGAGCCGATACCGGAGTTTACTCTTCCCGGTCGGGAACCGCATCCGCGGTGGCGCTGCCGTACTCCTTCAATTTGTTGTGCAGGGTCTTCAGGCTGATGCCGAGGATTTCCGCGGCCCGGGTCTTATTGTTGCTGGTCGCTTCGAGCGTTTTCAGGATCAGCATTTTTTCGGCCTCTCCCACGGTGGTGCCCACTCCCAATCGGACGGCGTCGGGGTCGTTCGCCGCCTGCCGCAGGGCCACTTGTCCGAAGCCGGGGGGGAGGTGTTTGGTTTCCACCACCGCGCCCTCGCACACGATCACGGCCCGCTCCAGAGTGTTGCGCAGTTCGCGCACATTGCCCGGCCAGGAATAGTTGTGAAACTGATTCAGCACCGCTTCGCTGACCGTGGCCACCTTGCGGCCGTGCTTGGCGTTCATCTCAGCCAGAAGTATTTGCACCAGATCGGGAACATCTTCCTTGTGCTCGCGCAGCGAAGGCATATGTATGTTGAAAACGTTCAATCGGTAATAGAGGTCATTGCGCAGCTCGCCGCGAGCCACGGCTTCGTCTGGAACTTTGTTGGTAGCGGCGAGCACGCGAACATCCACGGAGGTTTCCACCTTGCTGCCCAGACGACGAAGCTTGCGGTCCTCGAGGACGCGCAGAAGCTTGGCCTGGGTCCCGACCGGCATCTCGCCGATTTCATCCAGCAGCAGCGTCCCTCCCTCCGCCAGTTCGAAACAGCCGGTCCGACGCTCCAGGGCGCCGGTGAATGCGCCTTTCTCGTGTCCGAAGACTTCGCTCTCGATCAGAGTCTCGGGGATGGCGGCGCAGTTGATCGGCACAAAAGGTTTCGTGCGCCGCGGGCTCAGTTCGTGAATGGTACGGGCAACCATTTCCTTTCCGGTACCGCTTGCCCCGGTGATGAGGACGGAGGCGGTGCTGGGCGCCACCATTTCGATCAGGCGGAAGATTTCCTGCATTTTCTTTGACGGGCCGACGAGCGTGCCAAGCGATCCAGTGTCTCGGAGTTTACGGCGAGTCACCTCGAGTTCCACCTTGGTGCCGAGCAGTTCGCCAGCTTTTTCAAGGATGGTATGCAGGCGGTTCGTGTCGATGGGCTTGGTGATGTAGTCGTAGGCACCCACGCGCATGGCTTGGACGGCACTGTCGATCGTGCCTTGGGCGGTCATCACGATGACTGCGATGGTTTGACTGGACGGGCTTTCGGCCAGACGCTCCAGCAGTTCCATCCCGCTCATGCGCGGCATCTTCAGATCGGTGACGATGATCGCCGGGGACCACTGCGTAACTTTGTCCCATCCCTCCATGCCGTCCGCGGCTGTCTCGACGCGGTAACCCCACGCGGACAGCACCTCGGCAAGACCGGTGCGCTCATTTTCCTCATCTTCCACAATCAGGACTTTTTCTTGGCTCATAAGGGGTGTTCGTTCCATTATTCCGGGTCCCACACACTCTAGCAAGGGAGAGACATAGGATGCAGATTTTTGAGCGCATCGCACGAGGGAAATTAGCGGATGCATGCTAGCTGGCCGCGGCTGGGTGCCGACCTTCAAAACCTGTATGTCAAACTGAGACGGACTCTGTCAAATGCCCGTAATCCGTTGCGATTGGTGATGCGGAATGCAGTAGTATTCCGAGATGCTATGTTTCGCTCTGCGGGTAGGACGCTGTAGAATTTGCGGACACTAGCACACATCTTCTCATCGTATTGCGAAGTTCCGTCGATTCGCGGTTGGCCCTTGGGTTCAAAAGGCAAGGTCTTAATTCCGGAGGACTACATGCAAGAGTGTAGCGGTTCGCGAAATGGCCGGACGCATTGGATCGGCTTTTTTCTGACGCTTTCTCTGATTCTGTGTTCGAGTGCTGCCCTAACCCAGCAGCAGGAAAATCCCCCCAAGGCCGACCTGTTCGTCGGCTACCAGTGGCTGAACCCGGGTGGGAACATTCCCGGCGGTCCAGATGGGGCAGGTGGCGTGCTGCCCTCCAAGTTGCCCAGCATGGCGAAGGGATTCGGTTTGGCGTTTGGTTACAACTTTCATCCGAGCTTCGGACTGGAAGGCGACTTCGGGGGGAACTATAAGGATGGAAACGATTTCAGCACTTACTCGATCGGTCCCCGCGTTACCTATCGTGGAGAAGGCATCAATCTTTTTGTGCACACATTGTTGGGAGCCAATCATCTGAACACCGCCAGTTTCGGTTCGCGCACCGGCATCGGAGCAATCCTGGGAGGTGGCATTGATATCCCGGTCGTCAAGCACTTCAGCATTCGCCTGATCGAAGCGGACTACCAATGGGCGCGGCAGAACTTCGCCAAGGAAGTGCCAGCCAGCCAGCCCAATCTGCGCCGTCCAAGTTACGAAGGCGTCCGGTTACGCTCGGGCGTTGTGTTCAATTTCGGTGGAACACCGCCGGTGCCCCCGTCCGCGACCTGCTCGGTGGACCATGCGGAAGTTATGCAGGGAGAGCCGGTCACGGCTACGGCAACGGCCAGCAATTTCAATCCGAAGCACCCTTTGACCTACGCCTGGAGTGCGAACGGCGGAACCGTGACCGGCAAGGACAACACCGCCGCGATTGACACCAAGGGCGTGGCAGGCGGCACCTATACGGTGACCGTGCACGTGACCGATCCCAAAGTGAAGAAGGGCGGTGAGGCGACTTGTTCTTCCAACTACACGGTGAAGGAGCCGCCGAAGAATCCGCCGACCATGAGTTGCTCGGCGAGCCCAACCACCGTTCAGACGGGTACTCCGGCCACGATCACTTGTAGCTGCACGAGTCCGGACGGGGTGCCAGTGACGGTCTCCGGCTGGAGCGCGAGCGGCGGCAGCGTTTCCGGCAATGGCAACGTTGCGACTCTGAACACTTCGGGAGCATCGCCGGGTCCGATCACGGTGAACGCGACTTGTACCGATTCCCGTGGCTTGACGGCGAATTCTTCTTCGCAGGTCATTGTGGAAAACCCGCCACCACCGCCACCGAAGGCGAGCAAGTTGAGCCAATGCGACTTCCCGAACGAGAAGAAGCCGTGGCGCGTGGACAACACCTGCAAGGCCATCCTCGACGACGTAGCTCTGCGCCTGCAGCAGGAAACAGATACCAGGCTGGTCATTGTGGGCAACGCGGATCCGAGCGAGAAGCGCAAGAACCTGGCAGCCGAGCGTGCCCTGAATTCGAAGGCGTATCTCTCGGGCGGCGAGGCCAAGCAGGCCATCGACGCCAGCCGGATCGAAACCCGCACCGGCAGCGCTGGCGCGAAGACCGCAGAATACTGGGTTGTGCCGGCAGGCGCGACCTTCGATTCCGCGGGCACCGAGCCGGTCGACGAAACCAAGGTGCAGCCGGTTCCCGATCATCCGAAGCCGGCTGCCAAGAAGAAGGCCGCCAAGCCAGCTCCGTAGCGGCCCGCGGAACCAGGGCCGGTCGGGAGCCCCGACCGGCCCATTTTTTTCGCTGCCCTTAGGTAACTTGAAAGGCAGGGGGTCCGCTGTCACTCTCCTCCCGCAGGGCATAGTTTCCCCAACAGAGGCTGAACACACATGATTTCCAGAGCAACCCTTGGTAAGCTATTGATTACATTGGCTATTGGTCTTCTCTGCGGCACTTCGCTGTGGGCCCGTCCATGGGCCGTTTTGGGTCCGGACGGAGGCGATGTCCGGAGCCTCGCCTACGATCCGCACAATCCAGACCGCGTCTTCCTAGGCACGAGCACAGGGGTGATTTTCGTCTCCATGAATGGAGGCCAGGACTGGTCCCGGTTTGCACATCTGGGGGCGGGAGATGACTACGTTCTCGACCACATTGCCCTGAATCCGCACGATACGAACGTCATATACGTCTCGGCCTGGAGCATCCAGAGCCAGCAGGCAGGAGACATGTTTCGTACTCGAGACGGCGGCAAGACCTGGCAGACACTCCCGGGCATGCATGGCAAGTCCATCCGTGCGATGGCCATGTCGGTGTCGGATTCCAATATTCTCGTGACGGGCGCGCTCGATGGCGTATTCCGCAGCAAGGACGGCGGCGACAGCTGGGAGCGCATCTCGCCAGCCAATCACGCCGACATCAAGAACATCGAGTCGATCGCCATCGATCCCAAGGACCCGAACGTGGTCTATGCGGGGACTTGGCACCTGGCGTGGAAGACCGCCGACGGCGGCTCGAACTGGCAGCACATCAACAAGGGGATGATCGACGATTCCGATGTCTTCTCGATCATCGTGGACCACAGCAACCCTTCGAACATCTTCGCCAGCGCCTGCTCCGGCATCTACAAAAGCCTCACGGCGGGCGATCAGTTCCAAAAGATCCAGGGCATTCCATTCTCGGCGCGGCGTACGCGCGTGCTGCACCAGGATCCGACCGATCCGAACATTGTCTATGCCGGAACCACCGAGGGGCTCTGGAAGACGATGGACCTGGGCAAGACCTGGAAGCGCGTCAGCAATCCTGAAGTGGTGGTTAACGACGTTTATGTCGATCCACGGAATTCTCAGCACGTGCTGCTGGCGACCGATCGCAGCGGCGTGCTGGCTTCGAAGGACGGTGCCAGTAGCTGGTCGGCATCCAACCATGGATATACGCACCGCTACGTGACGGCGATCGTGGCAGACCAGAAAGATCCCAACACGGTTTACGTCGCCCTGGTCAATGACCGCGAGTGGGGCGGAGTTTTCTATTCCCACGACGGCGGTCAGCACTGGCTGCAGAAGAGCGCGGGCCTGGGCGGCAAAGATGTGTTCACACTGAAGCAGGCGAGCAACGGCATGCTGGTCGCGGGTACAAACCACGGTGCATTCGCGCTCGAGCACAACGCCCGCGAGTGGCACCCGATCAACACCGTGGTGGTTGAAAAAACGTCGTCCCGTACTGTGAAGAAGGGCACCAAGAAGACGCAGGCTGCGAGCAAGACCAGCACCCGCTCGGTGCTCGAAGCCAAGGTCAGCGATGTCGAGATCGTGGGCGATCGCTGGATGGCCGCGACTTCCAACGGCCTTTACTTCAGCAAGGATCAAGGTAGGGTCTGGATGGGTGGACCGGTACAGGGTGAGAAGGATTTCATCTCGATCCACGGTAAGGGCGACACCGTGGTTGCTGCCACCCGCACGAAAGTGTTCGTTTCCAGGGACAACGGCACAACCTTCACACCGCGCGACCTCGCCTCCTACGTTACGAACATCCGTGGCGTCACGCTGGCATCGGACTCACAAATCTTTGTGGCGTCCCGGGAAGGCGCGTTCCACAGCAGCGATTCGGGAGCGACCTGGGAGCACGTCCTTACCGGCTTGCCGGACAAGGACATCACCTCGATCACCTACGACGCTACGGGCAAGCGCATGCTGGCGACCAGCCTGCAGACCGGCGTCATCTTCCAGAGCACGGATAGTGGACGCACCTGGCAGCGTGGACCC
>DASQPN010000138.1:0-3718 GCA_035643915.1 Terriglobales bacterium
TTCTATGTGGACATTCTGCGCGGGGACGATGAGCCGGCGCGCAACGCGCTGCGGCATCTGGGCGAGGTGGCGGACCTGGTCAAGGTGCTGGGGGTTTATCGAGCGGCCTAAGGAAATACAACCTCGGGCAGAGCGCCTGAGTCAGATAGGCAGGGGCTTTGAACGCTGAAGAGCACACCAGCCGCAGGAATTTTGTCGTGCGATCGGCCGAGGTTGGCGCGCGGTTGGCGATTCCCGGCCTTGCTCATTCGGCGACGCCGCAGGAAAAAGGGGAAGGAGCCGGAGGGACTTTCACCCGTCGAGGACCTGATGCGTGCGCGACGGCGTGCTCAACCGGATCCTGCTGATCTACGACGAGCATCTTCCGGCACCTCGACGCCAGACAGGAGTTCGACCCGTCCATTCCTGCCGGCGCCGCGGGAATCATCCGGCATTTGGTGGAGGGTGCCACGAGAATCTGGAGGAGGATTTTCTGTTCCCCCGCTTCCGCAAGGCCCACCAGCTGGTCGACCTGGTGGATATCTTGCTCGAGCAGCACTGGGCGGGGCGGCGAGTCACGGCGCAGATCGAGCGACGGGCGAACGCGGGCGCCCTGAAAGAGGAGGGTAGCGCCGCTCGGCTTCCGGGGGGGCCGGAAGTGGGGATTCCCTAACCGATAACCGGAGGGGTAACCTGTACTATTGACAGGGTGCAAAACTGCCGGAAGGGTTTTATAATCCAACGCTCTACGGGGAAGAACCCGTCCGGCCTGCATCTTTTTGCGCGTCAGCGACATCAAAACTTGAGCGAGATACACTCAAGGAGAGACATGCCACAACAGTCGCGCACCGAGCGCCCGACAAAAGCGAAAGAAGAGCCAGAGCAGCGGGATGAACGGTCCCTGCCGGTTTTACCGGTTCGGGATACGGTGTTGTTTCCTCATGCTGTGCTACCGCTCACTGTCGGACGGGAGAGTTCGGTCCAGCTGATCAATTCGCTGGGCGAGGACAAAACCATTGTGGTGGTGGCTCAGCGCGAAGCGCGCGTGGACAGCCCCCAGCCCAGCGACCTCTATACCGTCGGCACGCTAGCGGTCGTGCACAAAGTTGTGAAGATGCCCAACCAGAGCCTGTTCGTGTTTGCCGAAGGCCTGGAGCGGGTGAAGTTGGAAGAGTTCACGCAGCTCACGCCGTTTATGCGGGCCGGCTTCACGACGATCGCAGAGTCGGTGCCCCCGAAGAGCTCTGAAATCGAGGCGCTACAGCGCAACGTGCTGACGTTGTTCCAGCAGATTGTGGCGGGTTCGCCGACCCTGTCGGATGAATTGTCGACGGTCGCGATGAACATCGAAGAGCCGGGGCGGCTGGTGGATTTTATCGCTTCGTCTTTGCCTTCGCTTTCCACCTCAGACAAACAGGATACGCTCGAGACCACCGACGTCAACGCTCGCCTGGAGAAGATCAACCAGCACCTGGCGAAGGAACTTGAAGTCCAGCAGCTGCGCAACAAGATCCAGTCCGAAGTGCAGGACAAGGTGCAGCAGACCCAACGCGAGTACTATCTGCGCGAGCAGATGAAGGCCATCCAGAAGGAACTGGGTGAGCAGGACGAAGGCCAGCGGGACATTGATGAGCTGAAACAGAAAATCGAAGCCGCCGGCATGCCCGACGAGGTGAAAAAAGAAGCCCTGAAGGAATTGGGGCGGCTTTCGCGCATGTCGCCGATGGCGGCTGACTACGGGGTGACCCGCAACTACATCGAGTGGCTCGCGGTGTTGCCGTGGGCGAAGACCTCGGGTGGGGAAGTGGACATCCCGAAGGCGAAAGAGATTCTGGATACGGATCACTACGATCTGAAGAAGGTGAAGGACCGCATTCTCGATTACCTCTCCG
This sequence comes from Terriglobales bacterium, assembly GCA_035643915.1. Classification (GTDB taxonomy): domain Bacteria; phylum Acidobacteriota; class Terriglobia; order Terriglobales; family Acidobacteriaceae; genus Gp1-AA133. The sequence continues at coordinate 1,872 of DASQPN010000138.1, forward strand.
TGCGGCGTTTGAAGCCGAACATGAAGGGGCCAATCCTGTGCTTCGTTGGACCTCCGGGGGTTGGCAAGACGTCGCTGGGGAAGTCGATCGCGCGGGCGCTGGGACGCAAGTTCGTGCGCATTTCGCTGGGCGGCGTGCATGATGAGGCCGAGATTCGCGGCCACCGGCGGACCTACATCGGCGCCCTGCCGGGGCAGATCATCCAGGGAATCCGTCGGGCGGAGACCAAGGATCCGGTCTTCATGCTGGACGAGATCGACAAAGTTGGGCGCGACTTTCGGGGAGACCCGGGTTCGGCGTTGCTCGAAGCGCTGGACCCCGAGCAGAACAGCACATTCCGGGACAACTACCTCGATGTACCGTTCGACCTGTCGAAGGTGTTGTTCATCACGACCGCGAATATGCTGGATCCAGTTGCGGAGCCATTGCGCGACCGCATGGAGATCATCGAACTGCAGGGCTACACCGAGGAAGAGAAAGTTCACATTGCATTCCAGTACCTGATTCCGCGGCAAGAGGAAGAAAACGGGGTTACGGCGGAGCAGATCGAATTTCCGGAAGAAGCGGTGCGGCACGTGATCCGGCACTATACGCGGGAAGCAGGTGTGCGCAATCTGGAACGCACGCTCGGCACCATCTGCCGCAAGCAGGCGCGGCGGCTGGCGGAAGGGAAGACGGAGAAGCTGGTGGTGACGCCGGAAATCGTTCAGGAGTTTCTGGGCGGGATCAAGATCCGGACCGAAGGGGAGATCGCCGAGCGCACCAAGCGCGCGGGGGTGACCGTCGGCCTGGCCTGGACGCCTTCGGGCGGCGACGTGCTTTTCGTCGAAGCCAACGTCATGAAGGGCAAGGGCGGCTTCACCATGACCGGACAGATCGGGCAGGTGATGCAGGAATCGATGCAGGCTGCGCTGACCTGGGTGCGGTCCAACGCTGGGCGGCTCGGGATCCAGGAAGGCTTTTTCTCGGATCACGATATTCACATGCACGTGCCGGCGGGCGCGATTCCGAAAGATGGGCCTTCGGCGGGTGTGACGATGGCGACCACGCTGGTGTCGCTGCTCACCGATCGCCGGGTTCATCCCTACACGGCGATGACCGGGGAAATCACGTTGAGCGGGAACGTGCTGCCGGTGGGCGGGATCAAGGAGAAAGTGTTGGCCGCCAAGCGTGCGGGCGTACGCGATGTCATCCTCCCGGCGGAAAACAAGACGGACGTCGAGGAAGATCTGACGCCGGAGCAGCTCGAGAACCTGAGCGTGCACTACGTGAAGAGCATCGAAGAAGTGCTTGAGCTGGCGCTGCCCTCCTCGCCGCGGGAAGAGAAACAGGACGCAGAGGAGCGGGAAAAGGTGCTCAGCGGGCAGCCCGCTTAACGTCCGTTACCGGTTGTACAGGTGCCAGATCCCTTCATACGGGTCTGGCATTTTTGTTTTCTGATGAAGATGAAAGGGTTGTCTCGGACACCGGCCGTCGCCCTACGGGGCTGTGCCGGTTGCGCTACTATTGCGTGGGAGTGGTGCGCGATTCAAGCAGGTGAAACATGAACCGGATGCACCGGTGGCTGTGTCGATCGAAAGGCTGGAAGAAATCGTTAGGGGACCAGATCGTCCCGTGGGTTTTGAGCGGCGTCGATCTGGGTAGCAAGGTGCTGGAAGTGGGACCCGGACCCGGCTTGACAACCGATTTGTTGCGTACACGCATGGAGCGGCTCACCGCGATTGAAATTGACGAGCGACTCGCCGCTGCGCTCGAACAACGGCTGGCAGGGACGAACGTGGCAGTGGTGCGGGGAGACGGGACTGCCATGCCTTTCGAGGACGCCTCGTTTTCCGGCGCGGTGGCTT
>DASQPN010000139.1:0-19464 GCA_035643915.1 Terriglobales bacterium
GCCATCCAAGGCGATTTTGACGCCCACAAGAAGCGTTTGGAAGAACTCGGCGCCGAAGTCGTGCTCGTCCGCAAGCCCGAGCAACTGGATGAAATCGAAGGCCTGGTGATTCCCGGCGGGGAATCCGGCGCCTTCTTGAAAATCCTGGGCGAAGCGGGCTTCGCGAAGCTCAAAGACTTCGTGCGCCGAAAGCCCACCTTCGGCACCTGTGCCGGCGCCATCATGCTCGCCAAAGAAGTCACCAATCCTCACCAGCCCGGTCTGGGCGCGCTCGACATCCGCATCCGCCGCAACGCCTATGGCCGCCAGGTCGATAGCTCCATCCGCACCGGCAAGCTCGGCGAATCGCCGCTGGAAATGGTCTTCATCCGCGCCCCCAAGATTGAGCACGTAGGTTCCGGGGTGGAAGTCATTGGGACAGAAGGTGCCGATCCGGTTGCTGTCCGGCAGGGAAGATCGATGGCAGTGACTTTCCACCCGGAACTTTCCGAAGACAGGCGAGTGCATCAGGCGTTCCTCGACCTGGTCCGAAACCAAGCATGATCAATGTTCCCGATGATGGGATTGTTTCTGATTTTCATTCCCCTCGGCGGTTTTTCCCTTGGCTTTGCTGGCGTGCTTCATAAGACAGCTGCCCTTCCTCGCAACGTCTGCCTTCTTCATCCTTCCGCATCTTAATTTCAGCCTTCTCTGGTTTCCGGAGACTTGGCTTAGCCATGGAGGGCGCCGGCCTTAACCGCTGGGTGGTGGCCTTCTCATTACCGGCTCGGTTTGTGGGCAGGTCTGCGCGGAATGGGCCTCTTGCCTACGGTATACTGAGCTCTGCAATGGCCGACCGCGCAGACAAGAAGTTTTACCTCGAAACCTTCGGTTGCCAGATGAATGTGCATGACTCGGAGAAGGTCATCGGCACGCTCATCTCCGAGGGCTATCGCCAGGTCCCGACCGTCGAGGAAGCCGACCTCATCCTCTACAACACCTGCTCCATCCGCGATAAGGCCGAGCAGAAAGTCTTCCACCGCCTGGCCGACTATAAGAAGCTCCAGAAGCACGGTAAGATCTTCGGCGTGCTCGGCTGCGTCGCCCAGCAGGAAGGCGAAAAGATCTTTGAGCGCGCCCCCCACGTGTCCATGGTGTGCGGCTCCGCGTCCTATCGGAACCTTCCGCAAATGCTGGTGCAGATCGAGGCAGGGAACCGGCACGTCACCGGCCTCGACGACCGCCAGACCGACGAATGCTTCGAAACCGAGTTTACCTCCCGCACGAATCCCCACCGCGGCTACATCACCATCATCGAAGGCTGCGACAAGTTCTGCGCCTATTGCGTGGTTCCGTTCACCCGCGGCAAAGAACGCAGCCGGACTTCGGACTCCGTGCTCGCCGAAGCCCGCCAGATGGCCGATCTGGGCTACACCGAGATCCAACTGCTCGGCCAGAACGTGAATTCCTACCAGGACCCAGCAGGGAAGAAGTCGTTCGCCGAACTTCTCGCCGCCGTCGGTCAGGTTCCCGGCATCAAGCGCGTTCGCTTCACGACGTCCCATCCGCGCGATTTCGGGAAAGACATCGTCGATGCCATCGACGCGGTACCCACGCTCTGCGACCACGTGCATCTGCCCGTGCAGAGCGGCTCCACCCGCGTGCTGGGTGCCATGCAGCGTCTCTACACCCGCGACCAATACCTGGAGCGCATCTCCTGGATGAAATCGGCGAAGCGCGAAATCAGCCTCACCACCGACGTGATCGTCGGCTTCCCTGGCGAGACCGAGGAGGAATTCGAAGAAACTCTCTGTTTGCTCGACGTGGTCGAATACGACGGAGTCTTCTCCTTCAAGTATTCCCCGCGGCCCAACACTTCCGCGCTGATCCTCGACGACGCCATTCCCGACGTCGAGAAAGCTCGCCGCCTGACCATACTCATGGAGAAACAGCGCGATATTCAGAAGCGGAGAAACCAGCGTCACATCGGACAACTCATTGAAGTAATGGTTGAAGGAAACAACGATGCCCGCCAGCAGTGGAGCGCCCGCACCTCCCAGAATAAGGTCCTGAACTTCTCCGTCTCAGAGGGTGCGCGCCCCGTGGTTGGCAGCTATGTCTCTGTGATGATCACGGGCAGTTTTCCCAACAGTCTCCTGGGGCAAATGGTGATATAAGGAGCCATGGAATTGTCGATTGCGTTCGAATTGCCAATTTCCGACGGACACCACCAGAGTGCGCGCACTTCAGGGCGGAGCCAGTTGCAATTGGTAATCGGCGATTGGCAATCGGCAATTCCCAGGGGTTCCCGATGGAAGTAGAAATGAAAATTCGCGGCCTCATGATGGATCCAGTCACCAACATGCCCATCGTGATTCTCAAGGACGTCGGTAGCGACACGGTTCTGCCTATCTGGGTTGGTGTGTACGAAGCGAACGCCATTGCCCTCGAAATCGAGAAGGTCACGACTCCCCGTCCCATGACCCACGACCTCATCAAGAACGTGCTGGTCGGCCTCGAGTCCCAGGTCCACAAAGTCGTAGTGACCGAGCTGCGCGAAGACACCTTCTACGCGGTAATCTGGGTGGAGCGCGACGGCCGCATCATCAGCATCGACTCCCGACCCTCCGACGCCCTCGCCCTGGCTCTGCGCGTCGATTGCCCAATCTTCGTCGAAGACGAGGTCCTTAAATCCTCGAAGCTGGCCGCCAATATGTCCGACCGCGTAACGTCGGAAGAGCTTCGCAAGTGGCTGGACGGCCTCAACGACGAAGACATGGGCCGCTACAAGATGTGACCTGGGACAATGTGCAATTCTGCAGTCAGGTCATTCTCAAAATTATCCGATTACCAATTTAGAACTCTCCCTCCATGGATCCCGCCGAACAACTGCAGCGCATCTACTTGGCCGGCTTCGCACTAGAGACTTTCGACCGCTTTCCCAAGTGCATCGGCGTTGTGCGCGACGGCTGCATCGCACTGCTCGTGCCGGCCGTTGGTGGCTTGCAGATGCTGGGTACACCCGGATGGCGTATGGGGGAGGCGATCGGAGTGCTGATCGAGAAGGACGGCCGCCAGGTCTTCCAGAACAAGCAGGAGATCGTCGAGGCTACTCCCGAGAGGCTAGAACTCTTGCGTCGCTTCAAGGGTGACTTGAAGTCTCTGCTAGCGACAGAGAGTACTTAGGCCCTTCAAACTGGCTTTCGAGCCAGCCTCGAACCTGTTGGGGGGGCGTGTTTTGGATCTTGTGCAAGCGAGAAGACCGCGTCAGGGGCGTGATTTAACATAATACCAATTATCGGACCTTACATATTTGTCGCACCCGGCGCTCGGCGGCGGCGAAGTGGATGAGGTGAAAGGGCGGGCGGAGGCCGGACAAAGCCGCCGCCGGGGGGGACTTCCCCGGCGGGGCGCGGTGTGAAAACCGCGGTGTGAAAACTACTGGTTCAAAGCCGCAAAGGTGCCGTCGCAAGCCCCGATCGCAATCGGTCCAACCGCCTGCACACGGATCACTGCATCTTCGAACGAGCAAAACGCCTTAACGCCGGTGGTGTTCTGGTTGAGCGCCGATGCTTCCGTCTTATAGGTGGTGTTGACGCCGTTCACCGCGGTTCCACCCCGTTCGTCCACCAGGTAGCCGTTTTTGCCAGGTGCGACGTTGGCGACCGCCAGATTCTGGTCGATGAGGCAAGACGTTGCCGGCACCGGCGGGTTGGGGCAGACACCGCCACCAGGTCCAAGGTTGGCCAGGGCTGGCGAATAACCCTGCTGTGGGTACGTCATCAGATAGCTGATTTCCGACGTGTTGATCGTACGAACGGAGCTGGCCGCGGACGACTCGTTGGCCGCAATCCGTGCGCGCAACAGGTTCGGAATAGCGATTGCAGCGATAATCAAAATGATCGCGACCACGATCAACAGCTCAATCAGTGAAAAACCGTTCTGTTTCCTCATATTTTCGCTCTTCCCTCACCCGCTTGTGTGCATTTCGTTGGCCACATCTTTGTTACGTGCATGGTCTGTGGTCCAAGGTACCTCCCCTGAAGTACAGCTTTCAAATCCGTTCAGTTCAGGGCCTTTGCCAACACCTTACGCATAGATTGTAACCAGTCTGGAAGACTGGTTACTCGTTGGCCAGTCGGATGCGGAGCCGCAAAATATTGCTGACTTGCTGCAAAGGAAGCTCCTCCGGACTGTCTCGGTCGAGCGCCCGTGCCAAATCGCAGCAGAAGTGAGTGCTGCTCTCCACCGTAACCACATCCACCTCTTAGCGCTATATAGTTCTCGACGATTTCTTTCACAATCAGGCTTGTTTTCTTCGAGCGCCTTGCTCTAACCGCTATATAGGTCTATACTCCCGCCGCCTGGAATTTCCCTCCGAGAGGATTCGCTTATGCAAACACACTCCTTCGCCCGTCTCCGGCCAATTCTCCTATCCGCCTGGATGATCAGTTCCCTCGCGCTGGCGACCTGTGCCACCGCCCTCGCCGCGGATGACCGCGGCAAGGTCGTCGGGGGCTATTTCGAGGAATGGAGCATCTACTTCGCGAACTTCAATATTGCCAATCTCGAGAACAACGGAGTTGCGGACAAGCTTACCCATCTGAACTACGCTTTCGGCGGCGTATCCAGCACCGGGTGTTTCATCGCCGACTCCTGGGCCGACTATCAAACTCCCTACCTCCCCACCATTACCGGCCCGTACACCGGGCCCCTCTATGGCAACTTCGCCGCACTGCAACAGCTCAAGCAGCTCCACCCGAACCTGAAGGTCCTGATTTCGCTCGCCGGTGCCGACGCCTTCTCCACCGCAGCCAGCACGGCCGCAGGACGCCAAGCCTTCGTCGCTTCCTGCATCGATCTGTTCATCAACGGAAATGTGGCGCCCGGCATCTCGGCCGCGGGAGTCTTCGATGGCATCGACATCGACTGGGAATTCCCGGCCGCGTCCGACAAGCAGAACGCCACGCTTCTCCTGCGGGAGTTCCGCAAGCAACTCATCGCGCTGGGCGAGACGAACAATCGCCGGTACCTGCTCACCATGTTCGGCGCCGCCGGCCAGCAGAATTTCTCCAACATCGAACTGGCCAAGGTCGGCCGCGTTCTCGACTTCTACAACGTGCAGGGCTACGACTTCCACGGAACCTGGGAGACCTCCACCAATCACGCATCGCCTCTGTTCGACGACCGGCGGGATCCCGTGCAATCGGAGAACTTCAACATCGACTTTACCATCAACTCGTATCTCCGGGCCGGTGTTCCCGCCCGCAAGCTGGTCCTCGGAATTCCCCTCTACGGACGTGGCTGGACGGGTGTCCCCAAGACGAACCACGGTCTTTACCAGACTTCCACCGCGCCCGCTCCCTTCGACCCTGCGGATTTCCTGCAAACCCCGGGCGTTGAAACTTATCTCACCCTCTCCACCGCGACCAGTTCCGGATACAAGAGCTACTTCGATCGACGCAGAATTGCGGTCTCGCTGTATAACCCAGCAACCGAGACCTGGTGGTCCTATGACGACCCCACCACCGTGCAACTCAAAACCATCTATATCAGCCGTGCCGGCCTGGGCGGAGCCTTCGTCTGGGCCGTTAAGGATGACGACCTCAACGCAACCCTAATCAAGACCATGGCGGCCGGCCTCACTCGGCGTGGCCGTTAAGCAAGAAGGAAATCATGGGCAGGCTGTGCCGCACCGCGAACTCAGCCTGCCCCACCCTCATTTGCGAGTCTTCCCTTCCGCCAAGTCCGCTATACTTCGGTCGCTCCGTTCGTGCAGCCTTAAGAGCGCAACTTGAAGGAGCAAATATGCCGTCCTCGAACCGTCTCGTGGTCACCATCATCTGCCTGGTTGCGTCCGCCGCTGCCCAGGACACCGCTGCAAAACCGGTCACTCCCCTTGTCCGACCCAAGATCGTAGGCGTCGCCCATATCGGCCTCCGCACCGACGATCTGGCCGCCGCCCGCAAGTTCTACGGCGGCCTCCTCGGCTACCAGGAGCCATTCACCGTCGACAAGCCGAAGGCCGAAGGTGGCGGCCTGCTGCTCACTTACTTCAAGGTGAACGATCACCAGTACGTCGAGGTCTTCCCCGAACTGGCTGACCCCAAACAAGATCGTCTCTCTCACGTCTCTTTCGAAACAACCGACGCCGAACAGCTCCGCGCCTATCTGGCCAGCCGGGGCGTCAAAGTACCCGACAAACTCGATCCCATGGAAGACGGCAACCGTGGCTTCGAGGTCGAAGATCCCGACGGTCACACCGTCGAATTCATCCAGTACATGCCCGGCTCGCTGCACAGCCGCAACTTCGGCAAGTTCCTCCCCGCCACCCGCATCTCGGATCGCATCATCCATGTGGGCGTAGTCGTCAGCAACCGTGCCGCCGCTGACCACTTCTACCGGGATGTCCTCGGTTTCAAGGATATCTGGCATGGTGGCATGACCGATGACAAGACGGACTGGGTGGATATGCGGGTACCCGATGGCACCGACTGGCTGGAATACATGCTGAACGTGCACCATCCCGACCCGAAGCTACTCGGGGTGATGCACCACATGGCGCTCGGCGTTCCCAGCGTGAAGGCAGGCTACAAAACGGTTTTAGAGCGCGGCTCCAAGGCAGAAAAACCCAAGGTCGGCCGCGACGGCAAATGGCAGCTGAACCTCTACGACCCCAACTTCACCCGAGTTGAACTCATGGAACCCACGCCGGTCGAAAAACCCTGCTGCTCGCCGATCCTCGAGCAGCAATAGGGTGCTGAAGAACAAGCCGCGTCGGGTGTTATGGAGCGAAGCGCCGCTTGCGAGACGCCCCCAGATAGCTCCACCTACCCCTCGACCGGCGCGACTCTGCGTTCGGCTTCTGCCGCCAGCACAATCTTCGGATGAAACAACGTCCCTGCAACCCGGGTCGCGATCGCAATCAGCTCGCCCTGCCCATAGAAAACCTTGACCAGTTTCGCGCGCGAGAATTCAGGCAGGTTCACTGCCCGTCCGCTCCGCACATGCGCGGCTATTTCATCGGTAGCCGTGACCGACGGCATCTCCGGCAACAACTTCCTGGGATGGACAAACATCTCCTCCACTCGCCCCGCCTTACACGCCTCTTCGATCTGTTCCAGCGTGTGTGCAATCGCGATTTCGAACTCCGCCGCGCCCATGCGCCGCAGGGAAGCCAGATGTCCACCACACCCCAGTTCCCTGCCCATATCGTGTGCGACCGATCTCATGTAAGTTCCCGAAGCCACGCGCGCACGAAACCCAGCCCGGTCGCCTTCGCACGATGTAATCTCAAACTCCTTGATCTCAACCGTGACCGGCTCGAGCGTCACTTCTTTCTTCCTCCGCGCCAGCTTGTAAGCCGGCACTCCATGGATCTTCTTCGCCGAAAAGGGCGGCGGCATCTGCTCGATCACTCCACGGAAGCGCGCGGCCATATCCTGCAATTGCGCCAGCGAGACCTCCACCTGCTGCACCGGTCCCCTCACTTCTCCTTCAGCGTCGTAGGTCTCCGTCGCGAAACCGAACCGAATCGTGCCTTCGTAAGTCTTTCCCGACGAAGTGTAGAACTGCGCCAGGCGCGTCAGGTTGCCGACCACCAGCGGCAGAACACCGGTCGCCAAGGGATCGAGCGTGCCCAAATGTCCCACCGACCGCTGCCCCAGAATGCGGCGCACACGATTCACCACATCGTGCGAGGTCAGACCTGCAGGTTTGTCCACGACCAGAACAGCATTCATGAGAAAATTCGTACTTCGGTAATCGGGTTATAGCAGTTTGCCCTGTCTTCACCGCAACGGGTCACACGCGGTGTAGGCTGAAGCAATTTGCCAATTACAGATTACTAAATTACACGATCCCCCATGTTTCCCCTCCGCGACGATCAGCCCACGTTCAGCACGCCCTTCGTGACATACTTCCTGATCGCGCTCAATCTTGTTATCTATTTCTTCGAATGGCAGCTGGGCATGCAGAGTCGCGGCGCGCTCAACGCGCTGATCGGCCAGTTCGGGGTCATTCCTCGTCTGGAGATTGGCCTTCTGACGGGCACACCCATATTCAGCCCGGTGGCCGCGCTGCTCCCCATCTTCAGCTCGATGTTCCTGCACGGCTCGCTCCTCCATGTGCTGGGCAACATGTGGATGCTGTGGATCTTCGGCGACAACATCGAAGACTACGTCGGCCACTTCTCCTACCTCGCCTTCTACCTGCTGAGCGGTGTCGCCGCCAGCCTGACCCACATTCTGTTCAATGCCTCGTCGCACGTCCCCAGCATCGGAGCCAGCGGTGCCATCGCCGGCGTAATGGGCGCTTATTTCGTTCTCTATCCCCGCGCCCGCGTGCTGATATGGTTTCCCCCGATCTTCATCTTCCCGATCCCGGCCTGGCTGATGCTCGGCTACTGGGGCGTAACTCAATTCTTAGTCGGCGCAGCTACCGCCATCGCCGAGACCACCCAGACCAGCGGCATAGCCGTCTGGGCCCATGTCGGTGGCTTTGTAGTCGGAATCCTGCTGATAAGACTCTTCCCGGAGCGCCCTCACCGATACCGCTACGGCGCGTGGTAGGGAAAAGGAATCCGCCCGTAACGCGCCCGTTTAACACGCCACGGCCAGTGCAGATTGAATGTCACACACGACTTAGGGGTGCCTGACCATCGCACGCCGCTTCAGTGGCGGCGAAGGGCAGGAGTTCGTTTCAGTCCCCACGCAGTCGAAGGACCCCGTGCCCCTTAACTCAACCACGAACTCCGCGGAGAATTCCTACCCAGAACCCGGGCACACCGCCTACAAGCCCTGGAAGGGCGGCTGAAGCAAAACCTGACTGCTTGTTTCCAAACCGCTAAGGGGAGATTCGAGCCACTGGCGAGGCCTCGGGTACCGCCAAAGGAAGCCTTAAAGGGGACGCGCCTTTAGGCGCGCCGCCGGACGCAAAAAAGATCAGGGCTGTAGCCCGCCGCCGTCGACCCTTCAAAGCGCTCCCACCGTCGGCATAATGGTCACTTCCTCCACCGTGCTATTCGCCGGCAACAAGATTGCGTCCACCGCCGCCCGCGCCACCGTCGCCGCCGACATCATCTTCTCCCGCGGAGCCTCCGCCCAGGAAACCCCCCAAATGTCCGTGTCGGTTGCTCCCGGAAGAAGCGCAATCACCCGTATACCCCTCGGCCGCAACTCCTCGCGCAGCGTGTTCGTGAGACCCAGCGCCCCGTGTTTCGAGGCGGCATAAGCCGACCAGCCCCGAAACACCCGTTTCGCCGCGATCGACAGATTGTTCACCACTGTCCCGCCACGCCGCGTGAGCGGCAGGATCGCTCGCGTCACCAGGAACATGCCAGTCAGGTTGGTTTCAATCACGTCCTTCCAGTCGTCGCAAGAAAGTTTCTCCATCGGTAGGCTCGCATGCGCGATGCCCGCATTATTGACCAGGACATCCACCCGTCCGAACTGCTTCTTCACGCGAGCCGCCAGAGCCTCGACCGACTCCGGATCGCGCACGTCGCACACCTTGACCAGCACCCGCACGCCCGTGCGAGTCAGTTCCCTTCCAGCTTTTTCGAGGGACGCCAATTGACGCCCAGCAAGCACGAGGTCGCAGCCCTGCGCAGCGAGCTCACGTGCGACGGCCAGCCCGATCCCGCGGCTGGCGCCGGTAATGACTGCCACCCGTCCGAGCAGCCCCGGCCGGCTACGGCGCCGTCGTACCGTCGCCTTGGGGCGTGCCAACCCTAAACCCCGTTCGCCCGGTTGCGGATCAACGACAGGAATTCCCCGCGCGTCTCTTCTTCCTGGCGGAAGCAGCCCAGCATAGACGAAGTAACCGCGGCCGAATGCTGCTTCTCGACCCCGCGCATCATCATGCAAAGGTGCCGCGCTTCGATTACGACCCCCACCCCCTGCGGCTCGATCACCTTCTGGATCGTCTCCGCAATCTGCGTGGTCAGCCGCTCTTGGATCTGCAACCGCCGCGAGAACAGCTCAATGAGCCGCGGAATCTTGCTCAGCCCGATCACCTTCCCGTTCGGGATGTAAGCCACGTGCACCTTCCCGAAAAACGGCAACATGTGGTGCTCGCACAGGCTGAACATCTCGATGTCTTTCACGATCACCATCTCGTCGTACGTCACCGTGAACAGCGCGCCCTTCAGCAGTGCCTCGGGGTCTTCCCGATACCCCTTGGTAAGGAAATCAAGGGCCTTGTGCACGCGCTCAGGCGTGCGCACCAGTCCTTCGCGCATCGGATCTTCATTCAACCGAACCAGCATCTCGTGCACGAGTTCCTCGAAGCTGGCGCTGGTCAAGGTCGACGATTCTGTGGTCTGCTTCATGGTCACTTCCCCGCTCTCTTCCGCCGCACGTTACTCGCGAATCTCGGCCCCGCCCGCGTACGCAAACGAGTTCATCATGGTCTCTTCCATCCGGACCTTCTCCAGATGAGCGTGCTGGAATCCACGCCGCAAAATATCGTAGATGGCGACGCACAGATTTTCCGTGGTCGGGACCTCGTCCGCGAACTCCGGCAGCGTGTTCAGGTTCTGATGACCGAAGCGCTGCATAATCTCGCGGTCCACGAACCCATCAAGATCCACCAGATTGCACACCATTCCCGTCCGCGGATCCACCGGACCACTCACCGTCACCTCCAGGTGATAGTTGTGCCCGTGACCATGCGGGTTATTGCACTTGCCGTAAGTCTCGCGGTTCCACTCCGCCGGCATCTCTTTGCTATGCAGCCGGTGCGACGCCGAGAACAAATACCGCCGTGTGAGATGAGCCTTCACGCCTCTCCGTAAAAATCGACGAACAAATCGGGGGTCTCGTAAACCCGCACCCGATGTAACTGCGCAGCCTTCAGTTTCGGAGCCAGCCGCTGCCAGATCGCAATGGCCAAGTTCTCCGTGGTCGGAATCTGCTTGAAAAACTCCGGCACCTCCTTGTTCAGGGAGCGATGATCCATCGCGTCGAGCACCTCGCGGTTCATCACCGCCTTGAGCTGTTTCAGATCGACCACGAATCCTGACTTGGGATCCACCTTCCCCTTCACCGTGACTTCCAGCGTGTAGTTGTGCCCATGCCCGTTGGGGTTATTGCACTTGCCGAAGATCGCGCGATTCTCCTCCGGAGTGAGTTCCGGATTGTGGTAGTAGTGCGAAGCGGCGAATTCGGCTTTACGTGTCAGATAAACCATGATTCTCCAAGAATCTACGAAATCGGCATGGTGCGGGCAGCACCACCCCCGTACGTTCGCCCTTTCCACGATATTTTCCCGCGCCGGTAAAACAGTTTCGAGCGCAGAAGGAGGTAAAAGAAGAGCGGGAGGCCGAAAATAGCGAGCAAAGTTGAGTCCCAAGAAAAATGCGCTTTCCTGATTCTCGCAAAAAACAAAGTGGAAAACAGCACGCACGTGATTCCAGCATCGGCGAAAAAAGCCCACCGACCCCAAGCAACCCAACGTGCCCAGGGAGCTGGCACAACGCCCATGCTCGCTGGCAGAAGTGCCGTGGCGCTACCGATGATCAGGCAAAACTCAGCCAAGCGTTTTACGGCGAGTGCGCCCGGACTCGGAAACAACAGAACGAGATTCTTGGTCCATCCCTCGGTAAGTTGTTGGAAGCTCTGGTACATTCTGGTCCGCACTCGATCTCCACCATAGCGAAAGAAAATCCGTCGACCGGTCAGTTTGATGGCTCGGGCAAGTGCGACGTCCTCCAGCAGGTCACCCGCCCGTGCCGCGTGCCCACCCACCGCTTCGTAGGCCTCGCGAGAAACCAGCAGATACTGCCCATTCGCGGCCGCCACAGACGACTTGGGATCACTCACCTCAGCCGGCCGGTAAGTCGAAGCCAGCTCCGCAAAAATCACCGGCATGATGGCCTTCTCCCAGAAGCTGCGCACCTCCTGCTCGGGAGAATACGAAAGCAGATCCGCGCCCTGCTCCTTCACTTCCGCCACCGCCCGCGCCATCGACCCCGGACGGTGCACCGTATCCGCATCCGTAAACAACAGCCACTCTCCCCGCGCCCGCCTCACTCCCGCACTCACGGCGTTGTTCTTTCCGCTCCACCCCGGAGGCAGAGGCCCGGGCTCAATCACCAGCACGCCCGGGAACGACTCCGCGATCGACCGGGTCCGGTCGGAAGACCCGTCGTCGACAACGATGATTTCAAAAGCCACACCCACCTGCGCGACCAGCGACTCCAGGCACGCTCCCAGGCAGGCCTCCTCGTTGCGCGCCGGCACGATCACCGACACGGTGGGCGGCTCCGATACTGATAATGGCGTCCCCATAGGGTGAATCTATTATTATAGCTAGATGCGACGTACCTTCTTCCCAATCGGCCTGGTCACCCTCCTACTCCTGTCTGGCTGTTATTCTCGCGGTACCCGTCCATCCCGCATCGGTAACAACGCCCCCGACTTTACCCTGAAAGACGCCGACCGCACCGTGAAACTCAGCGATTATCGCGGACAGGTTGTAGTCCTGAACTTCTGGGCCAGTTGGTGTCCGCCGTGCATTCAGGAGACCCCGTCGCTAGTGCAGATGCAGGCGCGGCTGAAAGACAAGGGGGTGGTCGTACTGGGCGTCAGCGAAGACGCGGACGAAGATGCCTACCACCGCTTCCTGCAGCGCTTCAGCGTAAACATGGTCACCGTCCGCGACCCTTCTGCGAAAACCAAGGGTCTTTACGGGACGGTACTGATTCCCGAAACCTTCATCATCGACCGCAAGGGAGTCGTGCGTCGCAAGTTTGTAAGCGCGGTAGATTGGAACACGCCCGAAATCATGGACTTCCTCACCAAGCTGTAAGGCCCCGGTCGGGCCAGTACCCGAACCCAGCCGCGAAGCGCCGCAAGACTAAAGCTCACGGAGTGAGCCGTGGGGGAGAAGGGACGCAATCCAGCCCCGGAGGGGCGAAAGAATCGGCTGCGTAACAGACTCCTGGTCCCCGAGGCCGACGATGACTGACCTCTTAGACTCACTGATAAAACCCACTCTCATCGTGAGACTGGCCCTCGTGCTCGCCTTGGCGCCTGCCACAACTCAAGTCACCGCACCCCGGACGGAACCCATGAATCCCAAAGTAGTCGACGAATCCGGCTTCACGGTCATCGGAATCGAATCGCGCACAAGCAACGCGAGGGAGGCGACGCCCGATGGCGTGATCCCAAAACAATGGGCCCGCTTCATGCAAGAAAATCTAGTCGCCGAGATCCCAAATAAATCCGACTCCTCGGTCCTCGCCGTGTACTGCGACTACGCCAGCAACAAGGACGGCGAATACAACTACATCCTCGGCGCCCGGGTATCCTCGGCAACAGTCGTGCCCGCCGGAATGGTCGCCAGCAAGGTCCCGGCGGGCCGCTACGCGATCTTCACGTCAGACAGAGGCCCAGTGGCGAAGGTGGTCTTCGAAGCTTGGCAGAAAATCTGGTCGGTCCCCAAGTCTTCTCCCGAAGGCGACCGCGCCTACAGAGCCGACTACGAAGTCTATGACGAACGCGCCGCGAATCCGCAGGACACGCAGGTCGACGTACACGTCAGCGTCAACCGCCACCGGTCTCACCAATGAGCCTTGCCGGGGCGCGGCATCAGCCGCGCCCCTCAGCCCACACCCGAACAAGGGGCTTCAGCCCCCGGGGGGTCCGCTCACAGCTGCACCTTCCGCAGGCGCAGCGAATTGGTAATCACCGACACCGAACTGAAGCTCATCGCCGCCGCTGCCAGGATCGGACTCAGCAATAACCCAAAGAACGGATACAACACTCCCGCCGCAATCGGCACGCCCAACAAATTGTAGATAAACGCGAAGAACAAATTCTGCCGGATATTCCGCATGGTCGCCTGGCTCAGCTTGCGAGCCCGGACGATCCCGGTCAGGTCGCCCTTCACCAACGTCACGCCTCCACTCTCCATGGCGACATCAGTTCCAGTTCCCATCGCAATGCCCACGTCCGCCTGGGCGAGAGCGGGCGCGTCGTTCACTCCATCCCCCGCCATGGCCACCACTCGTCCCTCTTGCTGCAGACGCTTCACGATTTCCCATTTCTTCTCCGGCAGCACCTCAGCCTCAAATTCCTGGATGCCAAGCTTGTCAGCTACGTTCTGGGCCGTCGCCCGGTTGTCTCCCGTGAGCATGACGACGCGAATCCCCTGCGCCCTGAGATCGCGAATGGCCTGAAGACTGGAGTCCTTAATGGGATCCGCGACCACGATCCACCCCGCGAACCGACTGTCCAAGGCGACGTAGATCTCGGTCTCGCCAGCGCCAAGATAGCTGTCCGGGACCTCGGGTACCGACACCTGGAGTTGCTCCATGAACTGCCGGTTTCCCGCCGCCACCTGCTTGCCGTCCACCACGCCGGTCACGCCTCTTGAGGGGTGCGATTGAAACTCTTGCACCTCAGCCAGCGCGATTCCCTTGTCCGCCGTGTCCGCGAGAATCGCGGCGGCCAGCGGATGTTCACTGCCTCGTTCCAGGCTGCCTACGATTCTCAGCAGCTCCCTCTTTTCAAGTCCGATTGGGACCACCGAAGTCACGCTCGGTTTCCCTTTGGTCAGCGTGCCAGTCTTATCGACCACCAGCGTGTCTACCTTCTCGAGGGTCTCCAGCGCTTCGGCATTCTTGATGAGCACCCCGGCCGACGCACCGCGCCCGGTCCCCACCATGATTGCCATCGGTGTCGCCAGCCCAAGCGCGCACGGGCACGCGATGATCAGCACCGCCACCGCATTCACCAGCGCGTGCGCGAGACGAGGCTGCGGACCGACCAGCGCCCACACCAGAAACGTCACCACCGCAACCCCGATCACCCCCGGCACGAACCATCCCGCAACCTTGTCCGCCAGCCGCTGGATGGGCGCCCGGCTGCGCTGCGCCTGCCTGACCAACTGCACGATCTGCGCCAGCATCGTCTCGCGGCCCACCCGTTCCGCGCGCATGATGAATGAGCCCGGGCCGTTCACGCTGGCACCGATCACCTTGCTGCCCACGGTCTTCGCGACTGGAATCGATTCCCCGGTGATCATCGACTCGTCCACCGCGCTGCTGCCCTCCAGCACCTCGCCATCGACCGGCACTCGTTCTCCCGGTCGCACCCGCAACTGGCTGCCAGGCTCCACCAGCTCCAGCGGGATATCTTTCTCGTCGCCGCTGCCGGTCACCAGGCGCGCCGTCTTTGGACTCAGGTTCAGCAGAGCGCGAATTGCCGCACTGGTCCGGCTGCGAGCGCGCAGTTCGAGCACCTGCCCCAGCAAGACCAGAGTTGTGATCGCCGCGGCGGCCTCGAAGTACACGTCCGGCCGGCCGTCCATCCCCCGGAACGACTCGGGAAAAATCTGCGGGAAGGCGGTCGCCACTACGCTGTACGAGTAAGCCACGCCCGTACCCATGGCGATCAACGTGAACATGTTGGTGGAGCGGTTCACAATCGAAGTCCAGCCGCGCCGGAAGAAAGACCACCCGCCCCACAGCACCACCGGCGTCGCGAGAATCAGCTCGAGCCTCGCCAGCCACCCTTCCCGGAGCACATGTTGGATCGGCATCCCCGGCAGCATTTCCACCATCGCAACGATCAGCAGCGGCGCGGTCAGCGCCAGACTCACCCAGAACCGTCGCGTCATATCCGCCAGTTCCGGATTCTCATCTTCCTGCGCCGTGACCGTGCGGGGCTCAAGTGCCATCCCGCAGATCGGGCAACTCCCCGGCTCCGACCGCACGATCTGGGGATGCATCGGGCAGATGTACTCGACCTTCGTGGTCGGCAGCAGACTCTCCGGCTCCAGAGCCATCCCGCAGCCCGGGCAGGGTCCCGGGCCAACTTGCCGCTCTGCCGGACACATCGGGCAAACGTAGTACCGCTCATCACTGTTCCCCGCCAGCGTACTCCCCGACGCTGCCGGAGGGGCGCCGATCTGCGCCAGCGCTCCCGTAGAGAGATACGCCTCGCGCGTCACAGGCGTGGCAGACAGAAACAGGTCGGGATGAGCCCGAAATTTCTCCAGACAATGCGCGCTGCAGAAGTAAAAAATTTCCCCCGCATGTTCCAGCTTCAGTGTGGCCGTCGCTGGATCAACATCCATCCCGCACACCGGATCCTTGGCCGCACCGGCAGAGGCGGCAGCCGCCGCCCCAGGCATCCCCGGCATGACCAACCCCGACTCCACCGGCTTATTTAGAAACGCCACAGGCTCGGCTCGAAATCTCTCCAGGCACGCTTCACAGCAGAAGTAGAAAGTCTTCTCCGCGTGCTCGAGCTGGTACTTGGCAGTTGCCGGGTTCACCGACATCCCGCAAACGGGATCCACAGCCGCTTGTGCCTCATCCACAACGTCCGTCACAACTCTCCTCCAGCTGACGACCAGTGACCGACCGAAAGCTGACGCCCGCCATCCACGAAATGGCTGCCACTAAGCGGATTGAATTCTTGTCATTCGATTTTCGTCTTTCGGATTCTTATTGTTCTAATTCCCGTGTAACTCTTGTCTTTCCGAACCGGCGTCAGCCGGTGAGGAATCTGCTAGTCTCGGAGTTTCAGCAGCGTCTTAAGAAGCGGAGGGATTTCCACCCACCTCCCAAGGCCCACATCTCACAGGACCCTCCCATTAGATTCCCCTCCTCAATCGTTCGATTGTTGTATCTTGGATTCAGGAGGAAGGAACATCGATGACCTACCTGGATGTCGTCTACCACTATGGAGCCGCCCCCGGCGAACGGGAGATGCAAGCCATCGACGGGATGCGTGAAGTGTACGGCGTTCAAAAAATTGACTTCAACGAAAAAGACCGCACCGTCCGCGTCGAATTCGACGCTTCCCGTCTCAATGAAGATGAAGTTGCGAAACTATTGCGGCAGGCGGGGATTGACGTGCGCGACAAGCTGGCCCTGGCCTAAACTTTTTTGGGGGAGGGCCTAGGTTGGGCCGCCCGTCGCGCTCTGCGAAGTGCGGTTTTATACTTCGGCTGCAAAATGCAAAGGGGCGCTCAAGAAAACCTCTGGCCGAAGTTATTCTCTAGAGCGCCCCGTTGCGCGCCACTTCGTCTGCCGTGCTATGTAGCAGCTTCCGTGCCATTCCTAACCCGCTGAAAATGCAAGCCCGTACTCGGGTGCGGCCAAGTAGTAATTTCTATAAGGTGCGAAAGAATTACCCCGTTCGGAGGGACCCTTCAGCCAACTAGGTGTTCAGCCCAGAACCCGTTTCCGGCAAGGCGTTTCGCGGATGAGCCCCGGCATCACGCCGGTAGCGAAAAGCAGCACGGGTTCCCTCGCTTGTCAGAGGCGTCCAACCTCGATCCCGCTCTAACAAGCCAAACAACTTCACTGATTCGTGTCGTGAACTCACTCTTGTCATTTGTTACCATTAGCTCTCGCCATTGACTTTCGTCATTCCGAACCGGCTTTAGCCGGTGAGGAATTCGCTTTCCCCTGAGTTTCAGCTCTTGTTCGAACGGCCGAGACACTTCCTCGCCGAGTGCGGCCGCGGTCATGTAATGGTTCAGCCTGAACTGGAGAGGAAGCGCTCTCCGTTAGTGAGTATTCCGCCCTTCGGGCGGGGATTTTCAAGGCATTTGGGTCTTTCGATCCGATGATGGATTGGGAAGCAGCGAAAGAACCTCGTTCCGGCGCTGCCGATCATCGTCTCGATGAGCCCACCCGGCTGTCCCTCGGCATGGTTGCGTCCCCGCAGAGCCCGCCTCTGTTTCACCTGGCAAGGTTATTGTAGCTCCGCCTCGCGGCCTATTGAAGCGTGATCGTCATTGCCTTGAAATCAAAGATCGTTTTGTGTGCCTGCTGCAAGAGGTCTATGCCGAGATTTCCCTCGAAGAATTTGCTGGCTTCGTTAGTGTGTGTCAACAGGGCATTCGCAGGGCTGAGGACAACCGGGAATCCCCCGATGCTGAAATGCAATGAGGCCAGAGTGGCGGCGTCCATGTATTTGACGCTGCCCACCCCTTCCGTCTTGTACGAATCCGTCCTTGCCGAGTTGCGGATGAGATCGGGAAACGCCGCCGCAAAGAGCGGGTAAAGATCGGTGTTCGTGGCGCCCGTATCTAATACGAACGCGAGGCTGCGATTTCCGAATTGAATCTGCGTGACCGGAGTGTTTCCATCGAAGCAGAGATCAGCATGAGGCACATGTTTTCTTACAGACTTCGAGTCGATCTCAAATTTCCTATCCGAACCCCAGACAAACCTCTGAAAAGCCAGCAACACGGGTATTCCGATGAGTCCGCGCGAGCCTTGCGGCGCTTCGTTAAAGGGAGGCTGGTCGTCAGGGAACACCAGGAAAGCGACATGCTTCAGTCGGATTGAACCAACCGAAATTTCATTCGCAACAGCAACTCGAGAATCGACCCGGGCGCCAGTACTGGTGCCTATTTTGGTCGACACCGCGCGCACCGCCAGCCCGAAGCGTTTGGCGTCCGATTCGCTCAGAATTGAATAGTTCGCTCCCGTATCAAACCAA
The DNA here is from genome assembly GCA_035643915.1 of Terriglobales bacterium. Lineage (GTDB taxonomy): Bacteria > Acidobacteriota > Terriglobia > Terriglobales > Acidobacteriaceae > Gp1-AA133. The sequence continues at coordinate 18,447 of DASQPN010000139.1, forward strand.
TACGTTCCCTGCACACTATTGATCGAGATCGGCAATCCCTCATCATGGAGTCTCAGCGTAGTCGAAGGTCTGCGCACCACCTCCTGATCGGGAAACTCACTGAGAGTGGCGAGCAGCGGGCGGACGTTCCCGGCATCGGAGTCCCCGGGTCGGAGAGCAAGGACGGCATCGACTTGGGCCAGCGCCTCACGGTATTTTCCCTGTCGCAGATAGGCAGAAGCTAGGACCCGATGTGCTTCAGCCGCTTCATCGGACCGTGGGCGGGACTTAATAACAGCTCCCAGTTTCCTCTCACACCGGTGCATGTCATTGAATGAACACGCCACCGCACCCTGATAAAAATCGGGAACGGCGCCTTTTGCTACGGAATCGCGAAGCTCGAACCATCGACGGGCGTCGTAAAGGGACTTTAGATCCGGCCTGTCATCATCAGCGGCAGGACACGTCTGGGTTAGAGCGAGCAACGCAAGCCACGCAACAAGGACGCGCATACAGCAGAAGGTAGCAACTCTTTAGCCGACGAGCAATCTGATATGCGCTCAGGCAGCTTGCTGCCGACGGACTTGCCGTTGCTGCCGAGCTGCTGCCAACTTCCGGTCGCGTGCCGCATGGATCTCAGCCTGTCGTCCGGCGAGCATGTCCTGCGGCGTTACATAGCCGATGGCACTGTGCAAACGTACGGTGTTGTAATGCTCCACATAGGTTTGAATCAGACGCAACGTATCTTCCCGGGTCAACGGTGTGCCCGGCCGGATGCACTCTGACTTTAAGGATTTGTGCCAGCGCTCCAGCTTGCCGTTCGATTCCGGATAGCCGGGCGAGGTTCGCACGTGGGTCATCCTCGCGATGCGAATGAATTCCTTGAAATCCCTGGCAATGAACTGTGGTCCGTTGTCGGAGATGATCCTGGGTTTCGCTTCCGAGGGTGTAAATAGAACTGTGTAAACGGCTATGGGAGGAAGAAAATGGGAGACCCCATGGCAATCGACAAGAAATTAATCGATCAACTGCTGACCGA
>DASQPN010000140.1:0-25321 GCA_035643915.1 Terriglobales bacterium
TATCCGGTTGGCGGTGAGCCCGGAGCCCGAGTCGAGATCGCGCGTCGCAACCCGCAAGGAAGCGACGAATGCAGGTCGGCAAGGGTCTAACGCGAGCTACTGGCCGAGACGAATGAGACCAACATCACCTCGGGGCTCTTATTTTTTTCTGGCGCACGATTGAGCCTCGATCGAGTCCCCTCAAACCTTACTTCGCGGGATCTCCGAACGGGCCCTTTCGAAAAAGCATGATCACCAAAATCCCATGCCCCGGGAAAGCAGTCTTCTGAAGCAGCGCCGTTCATCGCCCGGGGCGTTGGCCTTCGGCGTCCACAAAAAACGGGGTCATCGGCCTCGCCCCACCTTCCGCCCCAGCCCTGAATCGTCGAGCAGTGTCAGGGTTTCCCGGGGCGCAATCTGGCGAGAATCCGCATTCCCGCCCGGGCGTCCGGAGGGTGCATTCGAGCGAACTTGATTACGATGGCCGAACTTTTCGCATCCGGCTGCGCAGGCTCGACTCGTGGGTAGCCTACAGCGGTATATTCCCGTGCTTCTTCGGCGGGTTCTTGTCGCGCTTGGTCTGGAGCATTTCGAGCGCCTGAATCAGCTTCTTGCGTGTCTCCCGGGGCTGAATGACAGCGTCCACGAAGCCGCGGTCAGCGGCGACGTAGGGATTTGCGAAACGATCGCGGAACTCTTCGATCTTCGACTGTCTCACCTCGTCCCGGTTCGCGGCCTGTTCCAGTTCGCGCTTGTAGACGATGTCCACGGCGCCTTCAGGACCCATCACGGCGATCTCGGCCGTGGGCCAGGCGTAGTTCACATCGGTGCGAATGTGTTTCGACGACATGACGCAATACGCACCACCGTAAGCCTTCCGGGTGATCACAGTGACTTTGGGAACGGTTGCTTCCGCGAATGCAAATAGTAACTTCGCCCCATGTTTGATGATGCCGCCGTACTCCTGGTTCGTACCCGGGAGGAACCCGGGAACGTCTTCGAAGGTCACGAGCGGGATGTTGAAACAGTCACAGAACCGAACGAAACGCGCGCCCTTAATCGAGGCGTTGATATCGAGCGTCCCCGCCAACATCGCCGGCTGGTTGGCCACCACACCCACCGACCGCCCGTTCAGCCGCGCGAAGCCCACCACCATGTTCTTCGCGTAGTGCTCCTGCACCTCGAAGAAGTAGCCATCGTCGACCACGGCGTGGATCACATGCTTGATGTCGTAGGGACGGTTCGACTCCGCCGGAACCATCGTGTCGAGCGCAGGATCGGCGCGATCGACCGGGTCGGTCGAGGGTCGGCGGGGCGGGTCTTCCAGATTATTCGATGGGATGAAGCTCAGCAGTTCCCGCACCATCGCAAGACATTCGGCGTCGTCATGCGAAAGGAAGTGGGCTACACCCGAGGTCTGGTTGTGCGTAATCGCCCCGCCAAGCTGATCCTTCGTGACTTCCTCGTGGGTAACGGTCTTTATGACGTCGGGTCCGGTGATGAACATGTACGAAGTCTTGTCCACCATCAGTATGAAATCTGTGATGGCGGGCGAATACACCGCGCCGCCCGCGCACGGCCCCATGATGGCCGAGATCTGCGGAACCACGCCGCTGTAGAGTGTGTTGCGCAGGAAAATATCGGCGTAGCCGGCCAGCGACATCACGCCTTCCTGGATGCGCGCGCCGCCTGAGTCGTTCAGGCCGATCACCGGCGCACCCATTTTGGCCGCCAGGTCCATGATCTTCACGATCTTGCCCGCGTTGGCCTCCGAGAGCGACCCGCCGAACACGGTGAAATCTTGCGCGAAGAGAAAAACCAGACGGCCTTCGATGCGTCCGTAGCCGGTGACGAATCCGTCGCCGTAGTACTTCTGTTCGGCCATGCCGAAGTCGCTCGAGCGGTGCGTGACCAGCTTATCGGTCTCCTCGAACGTGCGCTCGTCGAGCAGGAACTCGATGCGCTCCCGGGCCGACATCTTTCCCTCTTTGTGTTGCTTTTCGCGGCGCTCCGCTCCCCCGCCTTCTTGTGCCAGGTGGTCGCGCTTCTTCAGCTCTTCCAGCTTCTGTTCGAGGTTCATGGCCGGAATTATAGGCGACTTCATGGTGGGCCTCGGTGGATGTACAACCGAGTGAGTCAGGCCATGCTCGTTCTGGACTAGAATTCCGTCATGGTTCGGGCACCGCGTAGTTTTTCCCTGGGAACAGTTCTACTGGCCTGCTTCCTCAACGGATGCGGAAGCACGGGCTCCTCACCCCCTCCATCCTCGGGCGGCCCTCCGCCTGCGCTCACCCTCAGCCCGGTGGTCAGCGGACTCAACAGTCCTGTCGACTTTCAAGCCCCGAGTGACGGCAGTGGACGTTTCTTTGTAGTTCAGCAGTCAGGAAGCATTCGCATCATTCTCCAGGGCGGGTTGTTGGCCACACCCTTTCTCGACATCTCCGGCAAAGTGGACTTTTCCGGTGAAAGGGGATTGCTGGGGTTGGCCTTTCATCCCCAATTCCCACAGAACCATCTCTTTTACGTTCACTACGACCGGCTCGTCGGGACACAGATGCAGAGCGTGATCGCCGAGTATCGGGAATCGGCGTCCGACCGAAATCAAGCGGACCCCACGAGCGAGCGGATTCTGCGGATCGTCGATCAGCCGCCCTATCCCAACCACAAGGGCGGGCAGATCGCCTTCGGGCCCGATGGATTTCTCTATATCGCCCTGGGCGACGGAGGCAGTGCAGGAGATCCTCTCGGCAACGGTCAGAACCTTCAGACCTTGCTGGGGAAAATGCTTCGCATCGATGTGGACCATACCAGTCCGGGTTTCGAGTATGCGATTCCTTCGACCAATCCCTTCGCGGGCGGCGGCGGGTTACCGGAAATCTGGGCGTATGGCCTGCGCAATCCGTTCCGATTCTCATTCGAACGTGGCACGGGTCGGTTGTTTTGCGGCGATGTCGGTCAGGACAAATACGAAGAGATCGACATATTGGAGAGCGGCGGCAATTTTGGCTGGAATGTGATGGAGGGCATGCACTGCTACCAGCCCGCGACCGGATGCAACCAGTCGGGACTGATCCTGCCGATCGCGGAATACGACCACACCGAAGGCGACGCCGTGATCGGGGGTTACGTGTATCAGGGCAGCTCGATTCCCAGCCTGACGGGCGCATACATCTTCAGCGACAACGGCAGCGGCACGATCTGGGAGCTGGTCGAGGGCCCGACCGGACACTGGACACGCACGAAGCTGCTCTCGAGCAGCCGTGGCATCAGTTCTCTTGGACAAGATGTCGCCGGCGAGATCTATGTGGTTGACTACGGCGGAAGCGTGCTGAAACTCACTGCTCCGTGAGGCAAAGCGCGCTGTTTTAGTCTTCCCCGCCGGTACCGATGGGCTGGTATTTGTACTGCTTGCCGTCCCAGAAAACCACCGAATCCCCGGCGCTGGCGTCAGCCTCCACCGCGAAGATCGCATTCACCTGTTTCTTGCGAAGCTGCAGGCGCTTTACGAAAATCTTTTTGAGGGGCAGGTTGATGATCACGAACTTCGCCTTGGGAGTTTCTGCGCGCCATGCATCGGCTCCGGCGCCGTGGATGACCAGAACGACCAGGTTCTTTTCCATCGGGTCTTCGGATCCAAAGGTAGCCGTCAGTTTCGGATCTCCGTAGCCGTAGAAGCCGTAGTAGGGGTCGGTCACCTTGTAGTTGTGCTCGGCCGCATCCAGCATCGGCTTCTTGCTCTTCGCAAGAACGATGAAATCGTCCACACCGTCGCCGTCGACATCACGCACGTAGGGTGTCGAGATGGGAACCAGCGTGAACTCCTCGCCAAATTGCTTGTGAATGAAATCGTTGTCCACGCTCACGGGGCGAGCAGCCGCCGGCTGCGCAGTTGATGGCTGTGACGGAATCGGGGACGCGGCGGGTTGCTGGGCGGCGGCAGGGATGCGAAGGCCGACCACCAACACCGCGGAAAGCCAGGTAAACCGCTGATGCGACATACACCTACTTTAGCCCTGCCGGGGAGGATCGACTAGAGCAAGGGGAGGTACGTCGGGACCTGGCCCGCCGGGTGGGCCCGTTATTTCCGAAAGTGTTGCCAGCCTTCGGGCTCGAGCTGGATACCAATCCCGTTTTCATTGAGAAGGACGATGTGAGTGCGGCGCGTCATGTGTCCGATCCGAGTCACAGCCACACCTGCGATCCGATTGGGTATGCGCGTGCCCCGCGCTGCGGCGAACAGCAGTTCGTAGTCTTCCCCGCCATGCAGAGCATGAGATAAATCAACTGCGGTGCGCTCTCGGCCGACGCCCGCCCGCGGAATCGCGGCCGCAAGGATTTCCGCCCCGGTCCCCGACTCTTCACAGATGTGCGCGAGATCTGTGGACAGGCCGTCGCTCAAGTCGATCATCGCCGACGCCAGCCCCTTTTCCCGGACAGCCCGACCCACTTCCATTCGGGGAACCGGGCGAAAATGCCGCGCAAAATCCGCTGGACGAACCCTCCTTCCAGCAAAGAGTTCTGTTAGCGCGGCCGAGGAGCCTCCCAGTTCTCCGGTTACATAGATCGAATCGCCTGGCCGGGCGCCAGTCCGCAAGACCGCTTTTCCCTTCGGCACCGACCCGACCACGACCATGTCGGCCAAGATCCCATCGGGAGACTCGGCTGTGTCTCCTCCGGCCAAGGTGACTTTGAACTCCTTGGCGAGTGCCAGAAGGCCTTTCATGAAGCGGTTCACCCAGCCTTGCGGTATTTCCCGTGGCAGGGCTAGCGAAAGAAACACCGCCACTGGCTCTCCCCCCATCGCCGCTATATCGCTCAGTCCACGAGTCAGACAACGTCTCCCCACCACGTCTGGCGCGTGCCACTCGCGGCGGAAGTGGATCCCTTCCAGGGTGAAATCGGTCGTAACCAGAACCTCGTGGTCGAGGGGTATCCGCAAGACCGCACAATCGTCCCCAATGCCGGTGATCACCCTGGCCCGCCTGCCCGCAACTCGGCGAATGCGAGAAATCAGCGCCTTTTCGGTGAGCGGCACAGGGCAACCACTATATACAGGGCAACCACTATATATATAGAGTCCAACCCAAATGGGGAAAAGCCGGCAGTCTGCGATGGCCTGTCGTCGGCCTTTTCGGATCTCTAGGATCTCTAGGACAGGCCCCCATTGCGGGCACGGGAAGTGGATGTCTGCGGGTCCGTCGGGGCGGGGTAACGACCGACCCGGTCGGGAGACGGAGGCCGACGCCGGCGGTTGTCGGGGGTGGTCTGTGCCGAAGGGCATCCCCTGGCACCCGTCCTTGGTAACCGAAATACCCCCTCCGGCAGCGTTGACAGGCGGAACCCGGTTTGTTACCGTTTGATGGCTCTCTTCATTAACCTTGGTACGACTTAAGTGCTGCAATCCGTAAGTATTGCAAACATGCAGGATGGTGGGCCTTACCCGGTTCCCTCAGGTAGCGAGCGCGCATCAGCAGACCCGCACGGCAGCGCAGCTCGGGAATTGGGATGCAGAGCGGGACTCCTCGAACCGCAGGCCGCCCGGGCATGGTCCTGAATTCATCGACGGAAGGGAATTTTGCAAAAACGCTTTTACATCTTGTTTGTGGCTCGGGACGACGACGGCCAACTGCGCAAGATTCCGATCCCCGTGCAATATCTCTACATCTTCGTAGTGGGCGCCGCCGTCGGCTTCCTGAGTCTGACCGGGATCGCCAGCTCCTACGCGCGCATGCTTCTCAAGGTTTCCAGCTACAACCAGCTGCGCACGGAAAAAGAAGATCTGAAGAGCCGCTATTCCCGCCTGGAGCAGGTTGCCAAAGAGCGTGACGTTCAAGTGGCGTCGCTAGGATCGCTGGCGAGTGAGGTTTCCTCGCTGTACGGTTTGAAATCGGATCCCGCACTCGTGACCGGCGCCGAGGAGCAGGTACGCAACTCGGAAGTGAGTTCTTCTCTGGATCAGCTCTATGCCCTGAAGAATTCGGCTCTGACGGGCGCTACCACCACGGGTCTCTCGTTGGGTCTGACTCGCAACGCGACGACTGCCGAGTGGCAGCGAGCGAATTCAGCCCCGAACCTGTGGCCGGTTGAAGGCCAGGTAACCGGCTCGTTTGGCGAACGTATCGATCCTTTTAACGGGGAGGGCGCCTTCCATACAGGCGTGGACATCGCCGCTACGGTCGGACAGCCCGTGGTTGCTCCCGCCGATGGCGTCGTCCAGTTCGCGGACTTTTTGGGGGGCTACGGGCGAGCGATCGTCCTCGACCACGGCCACGGAATCAACACCCGCTTCGGCCACTTGTCCGGTTTCGCGGTGGCTTCCGGACAGCACGTGCACCGGGGCGAAGTAATCGGCTACGTCGGCCTCAGCGGTCGCAGCACAGGTCCTCACCTGCACTACGAAGTCCGCATCAACGACACTCCAGTGAATCCCTACAAATACCTCCGCATCGCCGTCGCCCACGCCGGTGGGTTTGCGGCGGGAAGCTAGGACTCAGCTCTCCGCCTTAAGCCAGCATCTCGAGCGATGGTCGAAGCCTTCCTACCGTCGGTGCGAATGGCTGCGAATGCGATGGGAAACCAGGCAGAGATCGAGCCGGGCGACTGAAAACTGCCGACTGGTGGGACCGGCGACTGGGGGACTGAAGGCTGGCTACTGCCGCAACCCCATCCAGCGCTCGGAAACCACCAGCGAATTTCCGGGGTTCTGCGGATCGTACTTCACGGAGGTGGGCAGGCCCAGACGGCAGGAATGCAGGTTGACCCACTGGCGTAGGTAGGTGACGTCTTGGGAAGCTTCGTAGGAAACCCCTGCCACGTCGTACTGATAAATCAGCATCGTGGAAGAGCGCTGCTGTTCGAGCGGCAGCTCCTGGACGTCGATCACCGTGCCGTCGGTGATCCGCCCCACGCTGTCGAGCCACTCGCGGCGGTTGCGCTCGAGTTCTTCCGTGCTCTTCGGCTTGCGCCGCAGCAGCAGAAAATACGCACCAAACGCGATGCCCGTGCCGCCCAGCGCCAAGCTATAAAGACGTAGTGGATTCATGACCGACCGGAAGGAAACAGCCGCCCGCAGCGACGACTTCCTGATTTAACAGCATAAGCTCGAAACCGAAATCGCGGAAGGGGCCCAGAGGTTACGAATGGGCAAGCGCGACTACCCTTCGTCGGCGACCGGATTCCGGAGAGTGCCTACCCCTTCCACGCTCACCTCGACCACGTCCCCACCGACCACGGGCCCGACGCCCTGGGGCGTTCCGGTCGCGATCAGGTCCCCGGGCAGCAGCGTCATGACTTGCGAGATGTACCGAAGCACAGCATCGAGAGCGAAAATGAAGTCGCGCGTGTTACCGTCCTGGCGGACCTCTCCATTGACCCTGGTTTGCACGCCGACGCCGGCCCAGGGATCAATCTCGTCGGTCACGACTGGGCCCACCGGGCAGAATGTGTCAAACCCCTTGGCGCGGGTCCACTGGCCGTCCTTGTTCTGCAGATCCCGCGCCGTGAAGTCGTCCACACAGGTGTAGCCCAGTATGTACGCCCGCACGCCTTCGGTCTCGCCCAGTTTGTAGCAGCGTTTGCCGATCACGACGCCGAGTTCGCCCTCGTAATCCGTGCGTGATGAGATGCGCGGCCGGCGAATCGTCCCACCCGGGGAATTCAGTGCGGTCGTCGGCTTGAAGAAAATCAAGGGCTCCGTCGGCACTTCGTGTCCGAGTTCCGCGGCATGCTCGCGGTAGTTGCGCCCCACGCACACGATCTTCGACGGACGGACCGGGGGCAGCAACACCGCTTCCACCAGGGGGATGTGAGCCATCCGCGTGGTTCGCAGGTCTTCCATATCGCCACCGACGTCCTCCGGAGGCGTCGCCAGCAGGCGCGTGATTTCTTCGCGGCCCGCCACCGATTCCACCAGGCCGTACTGCTCCCCATCATGGTGTTGAAAGCGGCAATATTTCATCAGAAGCCTATCCAATCACAAAGAGCTCGAAGGAACACAAAGGTATTCCCGCGGATCTATATTTGACTAAGGGTTTTGAACCACTTGCTCGCTGGTCTCCTCCGAGCGTGCGCTCTCGTTGCCGCGCAGGTCGACCGAGGAAACCGAATACCAATAGGTCTTGCCAGCCACCACATTCTGATCACGGTAAGCCGGAGTCTTCACCAGTTCGGCGTTGATCTTACCCACCTGGCCCCTGTCCTCGCGGCGATAAAGGTTATACCCGGCCAGGTCGGCATCGGTGCCCGGGGCCCAGAGCAGGTCCACAAAGGGCGCCTGGCCCGGACCGGAGAACACCGCCTCTAAGCCGGTCGGCACGCCCGGCGGATACACATCGTTGGTGAAGACCTTTTGATTCGGCGAGTCTTCGCCTTCGACCACCACGGCGTTCTCCACTCCGGCGAGCGTCACGACGGCGATCCGGTATTCGTAGGCTTTTTGCCACTCAAACGTGTGGTCTTCGAATCGGCCCCCGGGACAATCGAAGTCTCCGAGTTTCAGGTCGGTGCCATTCCCGAGGGAACGTCGATAAATGCGATAGCGGTAGGAGATCTCTGGCAGCGCCTTTCGCGGTTCCATGCAGTCCCAGGTCAGCGCGACGCCATCTGCCTGGACTTGAGCCTTGAAATTCCCCGGGGGAGGCAAGGTGGGCGCCAGCGCCACGCGCACCTGCCTGGACAGCCCGGCGCCACGGCCGCTTCCGTTCAGGACCTCCACCGCGTACGTGATCGTCCGGGTTGGATTCTGCTGCTCGAGGTCCTCGGGAAGCGTGTCAGTGTAGTTCTCCTGCCTCCTGGGATTCCCACCCTGCTTGCGGGGCGAGGGTGCGGTTTCGGGGGGGAGCGAGGCCACTGGCTTTCCGCACTCGCTCATGGCAGCCTCCAGAGTGCGACAGATGTCGGTTCGCCCCAGGTGGCGCACATTCTGGCGATCCATGGTTTGGGTGGGCACCGTCCAGAACAGATACACTCGGTCGCCCTTGCGCACTGCGCGCAGGTCGGTAGGTGGCTTTGGCAGCTCAAGAGAGGGAGGCACTGGCGCACCGATCGACGCGCACCCGGCAAGCACACCCGCAAACAAAACTGCGGCGCCGAGACTCAGAAGATGGCGGGGTGATTTCATCCCGTGAGGCTATGAGCGTACCACGACACCGGGTGCCCTCCGCGCCCGCTTGGGTCGGCGACAGGGGGTGCCTACCCCACCAGGTCCCTGACCGCAGCGCGAAACACTTTCGTGTGTTGATCCACGTCTTCCTTGGAGGTCGCCGGCGACATCAACGCCATGTTGTGAAAGGGCGTGAGCAGGATACCCCGGTTCATGGCGTACAAGTGCATGAAGCGCTCCAGTTCGAAATCCATGGCAGCGTGCGCCTCGGTTCCATTCTTCGGGGTCCGCGAAGCGAACCGGTATTCGGCGCGGCACCCCAGACGGGTAACGCCCCACGGCAGCTCGAAATCGCCGATCGCCTTGGCGACTGCTTCGGTCCAGCGCGCGGCCAAGGGAATCATGCGATCGAAGGCATCCTGGATCAGAACTTTCTGCAGCGTAGACCGCATGGCGGCCAGCGATAGCGCGTTCCCGGCCAGCGTTCCGCCGATCCCGCCCGTATCGCAATCTTCCAGGTTCTGCTGCGCGAGGATGCACTGCGCCACTTCCTCCGTGCAGCCGTAAGTCGCACCGGGAACGCCGCCGGCAAGCGGTTTCCCAAACACGAGAAAGTCCGGCTCTAGGTTCTCCGCACGCGTGTAACCGCCGGTTCCGGCGCAGATGGTATGGGTTTCGTCGATGACGAGCAGAGTGCCGTGCTTCCGGGTGACGTCGCGCAGTGCCTGATGGTATCCGGGCTCCGGAAGCACGATGCCCACGTTGGTCAAGGCCGGCTCTGCCAGCACGCAGGCCACATCGCCCGCGCTCAGCGCAGCCTCCAATCCGTCCACATCGTTAAATTCAACCACTCGCGTCGTGACCGTCGGATCCACGGCCGGACCGATGTTGCCCCGCCGCGATTGCGCCACACCGTCCTTGAGGGTAATGAACGTCTCGTCCACGGTGCCGTGATAGCACCCGTTAAACACCAGGATCTTTGGCCGCCCTGTGATTTGCCGAGCCAGCCGGATCGAAAACCGATTGGCATCGGTGGCCGTCAGCGCAAACTGCCAGTACGGAAGACCGAAACGTTTCTGCAGTTCTTCACCCACCACGGCTGCGTCCTCGCTGGGCAGCATCAGCGTGATCCCGCGCCGGACCTGCTGTTCGATGGCCGAAACCGTGGCTGACGGTGAATGTCCCGTCATCGCTCCGGTATCCCCCAGGCACAGGTCGACGTAACCATGGCCGTCTACGTCGAAGATCTCCGAGCCCCGCGCCTCCCGCACAAAGGGCGGGAATGCTCCTGCCCATTTCGCCATCCAGTTCATGGGCACACCGCCCAGCAGGGATTTACGGGCACGCTCGAAGAGCGCGGCCGACTTGGGTCTCTCTGCGACAAATTTCTGCTGCTCCCGCTCCATCAAAGACTTGAGGCGCTGACGATCGATGGCTTCCATGATCTCCCTTCTGGCTGATGAACCTCGGAGTGTAAGCGGGAGGCAGTGGGGGGTGCAAGCCGTGCGGGCAAAAAGCGAGGGGTTTCCTGGGTTGGTAGGATACCCGACCGTGGGTGGGATACCCTAGAGAATGTAGCGCGACAGATCCTGATCCTTCACGATGTCCGACAGCATCTTGCCCACATAGGCCGCGTCGATGGTGATGTGTTGGCCCTTCTTCTCGGGAGCCTCGAAGCTGATCTCGTCGAGCACCCGCTCCATGATGGTGTGCAGGCGGCGAGCGCCGATATTCTCCGTGCCTTCGTTCACGCGGAAGGCAAACCGGGCCACTTCCTCGAGCGACTCGCGGGTGAACTCGAGCTTCACCCCCTCGGTTTCGAGCAGAGCGGTGTACTGCTTCACAAGCGATGACTTCGGTTCCGTTAGGATCTTGATGAAGTCTTCCATCGTCAGCGACTGCAGTTCCACCCGGATGGGGAATCGCCCCTGGAGTTCCGGGATCAAATCACTGGGCTTCGAAACATGGAAGGCCCCCGCCGCTACAAACAGAATATGGTCCGTGCGGACCATGCCGTAGCGCGTGTTGACGGTTGTGCCTTCGACAATGGGCAGAATGTCGCGCTGCACACCCTCACGGGAGACGTCGGGCCCATGCCCGCTCTCCCGGCCGGCAATCTTATCGATCTCGTCCAGGAAGATGATGCCAGAATTCTCAACCCGGTCGATGGCCGTGCGGGTCACCTGATCCATGTCGATCAACCGGTGCTCTTCTTCCTGAATCAGGTATTCGAAAGCCTCGTTGACCTTCATCTTCCGCTTCTTGCTGCGCTGCCCGAAGAGGTTCGGCAACATGTCCTTGATGTTGACGTCCATCTCTTCGACACCCTGGTTCGAAATGATCTCGAACGAGGGGAAATTCCGCTCCCGAACCTCAAGCTCGACCGTGCGCTCATCCAGCTTGCCTTCCCGCAACTGTTGACGCAGCTTCTCACGCGTGCGGGACTGCGACTCCGTGATCTCCGTCCCCGAACCGTCGAGCACCACGCCCCCACTCGCCGTGTCCGACGGACGGGGGGCAGGCGGGGGCAGGAGCAAATCCAGCAGCCGCTCTTCGGCGTTCAGTTCGGCCTTGTCGGCGACGTCTTCGAGCTTCTCCTCGCGAATCATGTCGATCGCAATCTCGACCAGGTCGCGGATCATCGACTCGACATCGCGTCCCACATAGCCAACCTCGGTGAACTTGGAAGCTTCCACTTTCAGAAACGGCGAGTTGGTCAGCTTGGCCAAGCGGCGCGCAATCTCAGTTTTGCCCACGCCCGTGGGACCAATCATGATGATGTTCTTGGGAATAATCTCTTCGGCGAGGTCGGGCGTCAGCTTCTGCCGGCGCATGCGGTTGCGGAGGGCAATCGCCACCGCGCGTTTAGCGGCGTTCTGGCCGACGACATACTTGTCCAGTTCCGCCACGATCTCGCGCGGCGTCAGGTCGTCCAGTGCCAACTGCTCTTCTTCGGCGGTAGGGGGTAGATAAATAGCCATCACTGCAGTTTCCCGGTTCCCGGTTCTCAGCCCTAAGGACCTAGGCGTTTGATCTGGTCGACCCTCGGTTCAACTGAGAACTTTCTTACAACTCCTCAATCGTCACATTATCATTCGTATAGATGCACATCTTGCCCGCAATCTTCATCGCCTCTTCGGCGATCTCCCGGGCAGAAAGGGTCGTGTGCGAGGCCAGCGCCTGAGCAGCGGCCTGCGCGAACGGTCCCCCTGACCCAATGGCCGCGATCCCGCCGTCCGGTTCGATCACATCGCCCTGCCCGCTGAGCAGAAACGTCTGGTCCTTGTCGCACACCAGCAGCAGCGCCTCCAGGTGACGCAAGAACTTGTCCGTCCGCCAGTCCTTGGCCAGTTCCACGGCCGCGCGGCCGATGTTCCCATGGTACTGCTCCAGCTTCGATTCGAAGCGGCTAAAAAGGGAAAAAGCATCCGCCGTGGACCCGGCGAAGCCCGCCAGGATCCTATCCTGATACAGGCGCCGAATCTTCTTGGCAGTGTGCTTGATGATTGACTCGCCTAGGGTGACCTGGCCGTCTCCGGCGAGTACCACCTTTTGGTCGCGGCGCACGGACAAAACCGTTGTGGAACGAATCAGTCTCTGCATCGGCATGAGCGCAATTTTTGATTATAACAGCGCAGGCAGAAAGGCCCCGCGCTCCTGCAGGCGATCGGGGCCCTCGCACCACCCAGTCTTCAAGCGTGCGCAGCTTCCGGCTTGGTTGCCAGCAGCTGCCGCAGCACATACTGCAGGATTCCGCCATTCGCGTAGTACGCCGCTTCCTGCGGCGTATCGATGCGGACCAGCGCCGTGAACTCGGTCGTCTTGCCGTGGGCCGCCGCTCGAACCTTGATGGGGCGCGCCGGGGCGAAATGTTCGACCAGGTCACCAATGCCTGTGATCTCGAACACCTCCTCGCCGGTCAGCTTGAGCGATTCCGCGCTCTCGCCCGAGAGGAACTGCAAGGGGAGAATACCCATTCCCACCAGGTTCGAGCGGTGAATGCGCTCGTAGCTCTCGGCAATCACCGCGTGCACGCCGAGCAAGCGCGGGCCTTTCGCCGCCCAGTCACGCGACGAGCCCGATCCGTATTCTTTGCCTGCAAGGATGAGGAGAGGAACGTGCTCCGCGATGTACTTCGCCGACGCGTGGTAGATGGACATCTCGGCTCCGTCCGGCAAATGCCGCGTGAAGCCCCCTTCGAGGCCCGGCACCATCTTATTGCGCAGCCGAACGTTCGCGAACGTGCCTCGCACCATGACCTCGTGGTTCCCACGCCGAGAACCGTAGGAATTGAAATCTCCCGGTTTCACACCATGTTCGACCAGGTACATTCCGGCGGGGCTGTCTCTCTTGATCGAACCCGCAGGCGAGATGTGATCGGTGGTCACGCTGTCGCCCAGAACAGCCAGCACGCGCGCACCTTTGATGTCTTCGACTGCCGACGGCGTCAGCGACATATCATCGAAGTACGGCGCCTTACGGATGTAGGTCGAGTCTTTTTCCCAGACGTAGGTCTGTCCCTGCGGCACCGGCAACGAGCGCCATTGCGCGTCCCCGTCGTACACCTCGCTGTAGCTCTTGCGGAACATATCGGATGAGATTTGCTGAACGGCGTCTTCCACTTCCTTCTGGGTCGGCCAGATGTCAGCCAGATGCACCGGTCTGCCGTCCTTGCCCCGGCCAATCGCGTCTTTCTTCAGATCAATATCAATTCGGCCCGCCAGCGCGAACGCGACCACCAGGGGCGGAGACATAAGGTAGTTCGCGCGGACTTCTGAATTGATTCGTCCCTCGAAATTCCTGTTCCCGGAAAGCACCGAAACCACTACTAGATCCTTCTCGTCGATGACCTCGGAAACCTCGGTTGGCAGAGGGCCTGAATTGCCGATGCAGGTCGTGCAGCCATATCCGACGAGGTTGAACTTGAGTTTTTCCAAGTACGGCAGCAGGCCAGCGTGGGCGAGATAGTCCGTAACCGCCTTCGAGCCCGGCGCCAGCGAAGTCTTCACCCACGGCGGCGTCTGCAAACCGCGCTCCACGGCCTTCTTGGCGAGCAGCCCGGCGGCCATCATCACCGACGGATTCGAGGTGTTTGTGCAGCTCGTGATCGCCGCAATCACCACACTGCCATGCTTCAATGCGGTCTTCACGTCCGCAGAAACGTGCTCTTGGACGCGATGATCCTCCACTCCCACCGCCGCGGGGTTGCCGCCCTCTTGCTCCCAGCGGCCCACCTGCTTCACCGTACTGTCGGTGGAAACGACCGCCGCCGTCTGCGCTTTCGGTTTGAGAAGCGAAGGCAACGCCTGGTGGAACGATTCCCCCGCCCGCGAGAGAGCGACGCGGTCCTGCGGACGCTTCGGACCCGCCAGGCTGGGCTCTACCGTGGCCAGGTCGAGCGCAAGCAGTTCCGAATACTCCGCCTCGGGAGTCTGGTCGTCGTGGAAGAGCCGCTGTTCGCGCGCATACGCCTCTACCAATGCGATGCGTTCCTCGGCTCGCCCGGTCAGGCGCAAGTAGCGCAGGCTTTCCTGGTCGATGGGGAAGATTCCGCAAGTCGCTCCGTACTCGGGCGACATGTTCGCGATGGTCGCGCGGTCGGCCAGCGGGAGATCCTGCAATCCCGGGCCGAAGTACTCGACGAACTTCCCCACCACCCCGTGCTTGCGCAACATCTCGGTGATGGTGAGCACCAGGTCCGTCGCAGTCGCGCCTTCCCGCAGACGGCCCGTCAACTTCACGCCCACCACCAGAGGAATCAACATCGAGACTGGCTGACCCAGCATGGCTGCCTCGGCTTCGATCCCACCCACGCCCCAGCCCAGCACGCCGAGTCCGTTGATCATGGTGGTGTGCGAATCCGTCCCCACGAGTGTGTCCGGATAGGCCACGCGCTTTCCGTCCGACTCCTGGACGAAAACCACGCGCGCCAGGTACTCAAGGTTCACCTGGTGCACGATCCCCGTGTCCGGCGGGACGATTGCCAGATTGTGAAATGCCGTCTGCCCCCAGCGCAGGAAAGCATACCTTTCCTGGTTGCGCAGAAACTCCAACTCGGCGTTCAGCCCAAACGCCTGGGCCGAGCCGAACTCATCCACCTGCACCGAGTGATCGATCACCAGTTCGGCAGGCTGCAGCGGATTGATCCACTTGGGATCGCCTCCCAGCCGCTTCATGGCATCGCGCATCGCGGCCAGATCGACCACCGCGGGAACACCCGTGAAATCCTGCAGGAGCACGCGGCTGGGCGTGAAAGCGATTTCCTTATCGGGCTTCGACTTGCTGTTCCAGGCAGCCAGAGCGCGCACCTCTTCCTTGGTCACGTTGCGGCCATCTTCGGTGCGCAGCAGGTTCTCAAGCAAGATGCGCAGCGAGTAGGGAAGATGCTGGGTGGAGATGCCCTGCTGGTCGAGCGCGTCGAGACGGTAGATTTCATAGTCTTTGCCGCCGACACGAAGACTGGAGCGGCTCTGGAAACTGTTCACCGACATGAGTGCGGTCCTTTCGAAGATTCGTGCGTGGGTCTCTGGCCCGCGAGGCCGGGGGGCCTACGACCTGCGGCTTCCCACGTTCCATGCCACTGGTTATCTAGATGTCTCCCCCCCGGGACGAGTAGCCTTCTAGTTTAAAACGATCCCCTGAAAGTTTGGTAGAGCAGGAGGCCGTTCAGCGCAAGAACGATCCCCGCCGGGAGGTGCGCCATCCAGTGGGTACGCTGGTGATTCACCAAGTCGCCCGTCAGATCCTTGTGTCTGGTCAGCAGGATCAGCGGAACCAGCGCGAAGGGCGGTGCAAAGCTCAAAAACGCTTGCGAAAGCACCACGATCTTCAGCGGATCCAGGCCCGAGGCCATCACCGCCATGGCGCCGACCGTCGACCACGAAAGTCCTGAGAACAGCGGCGCCCAGGCAAACGCGGTGGCCGAGAGATTCCCCAGCAGGGGCTTCAGGGACTCATGCGCCTGCTCAATCGATGCCGCCGCCCGCCCGGAATGGGACCAGCATCGGCTTCGCGACCACAACAACACCCAGAGCAGGGTGTAACCGAATTCCGCGCCCCGTTGCATGTTGGTCGCGAACTTGCCCGGATCGATATATGCGACGCTGGCCACGAACGCCGGGCACGAAGTACGCCCAGACCTGCCCGCTCCGGAAGGCCAGCAGCCACTGGAACCGGATGCGGCCGTTCCCGGTGGGCGCGTCGGATTGTGGAGGGTTCCCCATGCACCGTGGTGCTCGCCTGGACAAAGGGCAGGTTAGCGTAAGTATATCGCGCGAAGTAAACTATGGTTAAGCGAAAGAGCCGCGCCAGGGGCTCCGGATTTCAGCAGTTAGGGAAGCATGGTGGGGTGCGAGTTGATGGTCAAGCGCGCGGCAATCAACGCTTCCGCGGCGCTTTTTTGTCTGCGTCCGTGACCCAGACCCTCTCGGCGGCCGCCGCTCCCAGGGATAAGTTCCCCGCCGCAGTGTTTAGGGTCAGGGTCTGATCGTAGTTTTTCCCTGCGACGCGAAGTTTCGCGCCCGGCCGAACGGCGCGGGTTTCCAGAAATTCCAACAACCTCCGGTCCCGTTCGTAGATGCCGCTTACTACGTAGCTCTTCCCGGCCTCAGCCTCCGACAACAGAAGCAGGCCCCGGTGCCGGCGGCTGGCAGGACTTTCCAATTCGCTCAGATTGCCGTGCGGGCAGGCGCCCCCGCGCCCCAATCGGGCGAGCAACTTGGCTTCGAAGTTGGGCGAGACCGCGTGCTCCAGCCGCTCGGCCTCATCGTGCACCTTGTACCACTCCATGCCGAACAATTCCGCTAGCATGCGCTCGATCAAGTGATGGCGCAGCGTCAATTTGCGAGCGATCTTTCGGCCCGCAGTCGTCAGCCGGACATTCCCATCGGCCTGCACGCGCACGAACCCGTCCTTCTTGAGGCGACGCAGAGCCATGGTCACAGCCGGCGGCGAGACTTTCAGCCAATGCGCCAGCGTTGCGGAGATGACGGTCTCGCCCTCGCTCTCGGCCTCCAGAATCGCCTTTAGATAGTCTTCTTTGGAGACGGTGATCATCTTGGGAGATTATACGGCGAGGTTAAGCACCGTTAACGGGACGATTTCCAATACTCGATTGCCACTTTCAAGCAAAGATCTAGCGATCGCCCGGCTCGCGGGTCGAGAACTCTATGCGCTATTGAAACTCTGCGATCCAGGTTCGCCAGATCCAGGTTCGCCACATCCAGTTCGCCACATCCAGGTTCGCCACATCCAGGTTCGCCGTTTGACATCGCCGACACTCCCCCCTAACCTTGTTTGTCCTGAATTATGAAAGTTCTCGTTATCGGTGGCGGAGGGCGCGAGCACGCTTTGGTCTGGAAACTGCGCCAGTCTCCGCGTGTGACCAGGATCTACTGTGCGCCCGGCAACGGCGGCATCGCGCAGGAGGCCGAGTGCCTGGCGGCCGATGTGAAGAACATTGCTTCGCTGGTCGCCGTCGCCGAACAAGTGCAGCCCGACTTGACGATCATCGGGCCGGAGCTGCCTCTCACCCTGGGCGTGGTCGACGTATTCCAGCGCCGTGGCTGGCCAACGTTTGGTCCCACCAGCGCGGCCGCGCGTCTGGAGTCGAGTAAGAGCTTCGCCAAAGAATTCATGCAGCGCCATCGCATTCCCACGGCGCACTACGCGATCTGTAAATCGGTTGACGAAGTGCGCGCCGCACTTCCTCACTTTCACGCGCCCCTGGTGGTAAAGGCCGACGGGCTGGCTGCCGGCAAGGGCGTGGTGATCGCGAACACCAAGGAAGAAGCCGCGTCGGTGGCTTCAGAAATGTTGAGCGGCAGGATGCTGGGGGAGGCCGGGACTCTGGTCGTGCTGGAAGAATGCCTGCAGGGCGACGAGCTGTCCTTTCTGGTGTTCAGCGACGGCGAGCGAGTGGTCCCGCTGGTCGCCGCCCAGGATCACAAGCGCGTAGGTAACGGCGATACCGGACCGAACACGGGGGGCATGGGCGCCTATTCCACACAGACCATCGTCGACGACAAAATGCGCGACTGGCTCGTGCACCACATCGCGCAACCGGTGGTTGCAGGAATGAAAGCCGAAGGTGCAGAGTACAAGGGGGTCCTCTACTGCGGCCTTATGATGACGGCGCGAGGCCCCATGGTGCTCGAGTTCAACTGCCGATTCGGTGACCCGGAAACCCAGCCGATCCTCATGCGCCTCGAGAGCGATCTGGTGGACGCGCTTGAGGCCTCGGTGGACGGGCGCGTCAGTGAGGGCGCCTTCCGCTGGTCCCCGGATGCATCGGTGTGCGTGGTCATTGCGTCCGGGGGCTATCCGGGGACTTTTGAGGCGGGAAAGAAGATTGCAGGTCTGGAGCAAGCAGGAGCCCTCGAGGGTGTCAAGGTCTTTCACGCCGCGACCAGCAACCGCGACGACGTTTATTTCACTTCGGGAGGCCGCGTTCTGGGCGTCACCGCCCGGGCTGAAGATCTGCAGAGCACGGTACGGCATGCGTATGAGGCCGTCTCGAAAATCGGCTTCGAGGGCATGCATTATCGCAAAGACATCGCAGCCAAGGCTCTAGAGAAGTAGGGTTTCGATTTTTTGGTTGCGAGTTTCGACTACACAAAATTGCCATGAGCAATCAGCCACTGGTTTCTATCGTCATGGGCAGTGACTCCGACCTCGACATCATGCGCGAGGCCGGAAAGGCCCTGGAAGAACTCGGGATCGCGTACGAGATCGACGTGACCTCAGCCCATCGTTCTCCGGACCGCACGGCCGATTTCGCGCGCAAGGCCGCGGGCCGCGGAATTCGCGTCATCATCGCGGGTGCGGGTGGGGCCGCGCATCTGGCGGGCATGATCGCGGCACACACCACTCTCCCGGTGATCGGCGTGCCGATTCCGTCGACCTCTCTGCAGGGAATGGATTCGCTGCTCGCCACGGTGCAAATGCCGGCCGGCATCCCGGTCGCGACCGTGGCGATCGGCAAGCCGGGCGCCACCAACGCCGGAATCCTGGCGGCGCAAATGATCGGTCTCTCGGATTCTGCCGTCGCGAAAAAGCTCGACGCGCACAAGGAGAAGTTGGCGCGCGGGGTGGACGAGAAGTCGAAAAAGTTGCAGAGCTCGCTGGGTTCATAGCCGGCACTCGGCCAAATCTCGCCCCCCCTCGCTCCGAAAGGCAGGCCATCCCCAGGGACCCAGGCGTATGGCTCACAGACCTGTTGGCCTACCACGCAGAGGAAGCCAATCCCTGGAAGCGATGGTTCGTGGTTCATAGGGCCGCGCCCGGTCTCGCGGGTGACGTCGCGGGCGCGGGTACCGTGCGGAAACTGGTGTTCCCGCGCTAATCAGAGCTTCAATCCCTTCAAGTACTCACGAAAGTTGTCGCCCAGGTCTGGCCGCTTCAACGCGAACTCAACGGTTGCTTTCAAGAAGCCGAGCTTGTCGCCCGTATCGTGGCGGCGGCCTTCGTAGACGTAAGCGTAGATTCTCTGCTCCTTCAGCAGCGCCCGCAGACCATCCGTCAACTGCAGTTCTCCGCCGGTGCCGTGCGGCGTGGTCGCGAGAAGCTCAAAGATGCGTGGGGTGAGGATGTAGCGTCCGATGATCGCCAGGTTGGAGGGCGCATCTTCCGGCTTCGGCTTCTCGACCATGCTGTTGATTTCGAACAGTCGCCCCCCGAAACGGCCGTCAGCGGGCTTGACGTCGAGCACACCATAGGCGGAGATCGCCGGGCCCTCCACCACCTGTGTGGCAACGACCGAGCATTGCGTTTCTTCGAACACCCGTATCATTTGCTTCAGGCAGGGTTCTTCCGCATCGATGACGTCATCCGCCAGCAAAACAGCAAAAGCTTCATCCCCGACCAGTTCGCGCGCCATGAGTACGGCGTGTCCGAGTCCGAGCGCCTCCTTCTGGCGGACGTATGCCAGGTGGATCATGTCGGAGATGGAGCGCACGATCTTCAGCAGGTCAGTCTTCTTGCGCTCTTCGAGCATCTTCTCGAGCTCGTAGCTGACATCGAAGTGATCTTCGATGGACTGCTTACCACGGCCGGTGACGATGATGATCTGGTCGCAGCCTGCCGCCAGCGCTTCTTCCACGCCGTATTGAATGATCGGCTTATCGACGATCGGCAACATTTCCTTGGGCTGAGCCTTGGTGGCGGGCAGGAAGCGCGTTCCCAGACCAGCCGCCGGGAAAACCGCTTTGCGAACTTTCATCGGCATAGTGTGTCCGTTCTCCTCCCTTTCGCGCGTGCTGCGGGGCAGAAACTAGCGGTCTTAGGTGGGACCAACACCCGACGCGAGCACCGATCACAATAACAGGTGAAACGAAGTCAGGCGAAGAGCTAAAGTTCCTTGGAAAGTCGGGGACATCCCGAATTGACAAACGGCGCTTTTCAGGAGGACTGGGTCGCTGCGGGCTGGGCCGCGAGGCTCTCGAGCAAGTCTTTCAGATGTGCGAGCACCTCGCCGGCAGCCGTTACCTTTTGCGCAAATTTCAGGGTGCCCTCCGGCGTGAATTGCGTCCCCCGTTGAGAGGCGACGAAGCGCGCCAGCCGCTCGGGATCGATCGTGGCGTTCTGCCGGAACTTGATGCTGACCTGGTCGCGTTTGCGATCGATCGAGTTTACCCCGATGCGGACGGCCAACAGCTTCAGATCTGCGTAGTCGAGCAAGTTGCGCACCGCCAGGGGTGGTTCTCCATAGCGATCGATGAGCTCAGCGCGCACATCATGCAATTGCGACTCGCGCTCCACTCCGGCGACACGTTTGTACATCCGCAAGCGCTGGTTCTCCTCCGGAATGTAGTCCGCCGGAATGCGGATGTTGAGGCCCAGGTTCAACTGGGTCGCAATCTCCTCCTCCGGCATCTCACCCTTCATCTCGCGGACTGCGCGATCCAGCATCTGGGTATAGAGCTCGAAACCGATAGCCTCGATGTGGCCGCTTTGCTCACCGCCCAGCAGGTTGCCCGCTCCGCGCAACTCGAGATCAAGCGCCGCGATCTTGAACCCTGCGCCCAAGTCGGAGAACTCTTTCAGCGCTGCCAGACGGCGGCGCGCGATCGGCGTCAGCTCGATCTCCGACGGTAACAGCAGATAGGCATAGGCCCGCCGGTCCGAGCGGCCCACCCGGCCGCGCAGCTGATACAACTCGGAAAGCCCCAGCCGCTCGGCGCGATTGATCAGAATTGTGTTGCACAGCGGGATGTCTAGGCCGTTCTCGATGATGGTCGTGGCCACCAGGATGTCCGCCTCGTGATGCATGAACTTGAGCATCACCTTCTCCAGTTCCGTCTCCACCATCTGCCCGTGCCCCACCAGAATGCGCGCCTGGGGGACCCACTCCTGCAATTTCGCCGCAATTTCCCAAATGCTGTCAACACGATTGTGCACAAAGTAGACTTGGCCGCCGCGCTCCAGTTCCTGCTCGAGCGCCGACTGGATCAGCTTCGCATCCCAGCTGGCCACGACGGTCTGGATCGCCATGCGATCCTTGGGCGGCGTCTCGATGACGCTCATGTCGCGCAGACCAACCAGCGACATATGCAGCGTGCGCGGGATGGGTGTGGCCGACATGGTGAGAACGTCCACCTGTTTGCGCATCTGTTTCAGCCGCTCTTTATGTCGAACGCCGAAGCGCTGCTCCTCGTCCACAATTAACAGCCCGAGATCGGAGAACTTGATGTCCTTCGAAAGAATGCGGTGCGTCCCGATGAGCACGTCGATTCTGCCCGCCTCCACCTTCTCGAGGATTTCCTTCTGCTGCCTGGGTGAGCGGAAGCGACTGATCATCTCGATCGCGACTGGGAAGGCAGCGAAGCGCTGCTTGAACGTCTCGTAGTGTTGGAATGCCAGGACAGTTGTGGGCGCCAGCAGCGCGACCTGCTTGTTGTCGCCGATAGCCTTAAAGGCGGCGCGCATGGCTACCTCGGTTTTCCCGTAGCCGACGTCGCCGCAGAGCAGCCGGTCCATGGGGCGCCCGGATTCCATGTCGAGCTTCACATCGGTGATCGCTTGCGCCTGGTCTTCGGTCTCTGTGAATTCGAAGGCGTCTTCGAACTCTTTCATCCACTCGGTGTCAGGCGGGAAGGCGTGGCCCTGTGCCATCTGCCGCTGCGCATACAGCTTCAGCAGTTCGTCCGCCATGTCTTTCATGGCCTTGCGGACGCGCGCCTTGGTCTTCGCCCAGGTCGCTGTCCCCAGGTGACTGAGCACCGGCTTGGCGCCCTCCGACGAACGGTATTTCTGTATGAGGTCGAGCCGGGTAAGCGGAACGTAGAGGCGCGCGGCTTCAGCGAACTCCAACTGCATGAACTCGGCCGGGCCGTCGCCCTGGTTGATCTCTTTCAGTCCCTGGTACTGCGCGATGCCATGCTCCACGTGAACCACGTAGTCGCCCACCTGGAGGTCGCGAAAATCGGAGAGGAATGCAGAGACCTTCGACTTCCGCCGCTGCGGCCGCGAAGCGACCAATTCCGATTCGTCGAACAGATCGCGGGCGCCGAAGATGGCCAGGTGCGCCTCGGGGACGATCACGCCATCCGGGACGTAGGCCTTCACCAGGGTGGTGGCGAGAACTTCCCCCGCGAAGTAAGCGGTTTCGTCGGCATAGCTCTCGCCTCCGCGCGTGCGGCTGCCCAGACGGAACGACACGTTGTACTCGGTGAAGATGTCGGCCAGGCGTTCCACTTCTCCGGTGTTGGGTGCGGCGAAAACCACGCCCGTCCCTTCCGCGATAAGCTTCTGCACTTCTTCCAACATGGCCGGGACCGAGCCGTGGAAGCGTGCGGTGGGCTGTGACGGAAACTGCACTGAGGTTTCGCCCTGCTCGGCTCCGGTGATGATGCCGAGATGCTCCAGGTCCGCGCCCGGGAGCGTGGCCAGAGTTTGCCACCAGTCGTCGGGTGGGAAGTAGAGGTCGGCGGGCTTGACCAGGTTGCCGATGCCACTGCGTTCGTGAGCTTCCTCGATGCGCGTCCAGGTCCGATCCAGTTCCTGCTTCAGGTTCTCCCGCTCATCGGTTAGTACGGCGGCGTGCGGGAGCAGGTCGAAGAGGCTGCGACTTTCGCGGGCCACCGGTGCGTAGAACTCCCATCCGGGGAACACCGTGACCCCACCGGAACGCACCGCTTGCTTAATGACTTCCTCATCCCCGGTGATGCGTTTCCCGGAGAGGCGCACGTGGATCGCGCCTAAGAGCTCCTCGCGCACCGGCGTCTCGGTAAGCGGAAGCAGCAAGGCTTCGTCCGCCGGGCTTGCGGAACGCTGCGTTGCCGGATCGAACTTGCGTATCGATTCGACCTCATCCCCGAAGAATTCAACGCGTACCGGCCGGTCTGCCTCAGGCGAATACACGTCCAGGATGCCGCCGCGCAGAGCATACTGCCCAGGCATTTCTACGACATCGGCCGCGCTGTAGCCCACGGTGTTCAAGTGCTCGAGCAGGGCGTCTGTATCGAAGGTCTCGCCCCGGCGAACGGTCCGCGCCAGCTCGGTGTAGTACTCCGTCGATGCCAGTCGGATGGTGGTGGCCGCGACGGGAGCCACCACCACCGAAACCGCTCCGGTCGCGATCTTCCACAGCGCCGTGGCGCGTTCTTCCTGGATCTCCGGGTGGGGGGAGAGGTTCTGGAAGGGCAGCACGTCGCGAGTCGGCAGCGTGACGATGGAATCAGGATCGGCGGCGCCGGTCAGTTCGGCGAATCCCTGCAGCACGGGCAGAAGATCTTCAGCCGCCCGGTTGTCGGCGACGATGACGATAAGGGGGCGTCCAGACGCTTTCTGGAGCAGTACCAGCAGCAGCGCTTTGGCAGTCGGCGTGAGCCCGGCGACACGAATCCGCCCCGCGCTCTCCCTGAGGTGGGAGGCTACACGCGAAAAGGCGGGCAACTTTTCTACGTCCGCGAAGAGTTCGCGGACGAACGATAAGACCATTGCTGTTTCATTTTAGCAGCCGGGAGGGGGACACCCAGGGAGGGGCAGGCGCCCGCCTCTGCCCGGCCGAGCGATTGGCTCGTGCTGTGTCCGCACTGCCGGGGAAAGTAGCGCCAGTCCCAAACCGGGACTGCGACACAGGCAGGACTATCCACGAAGTAGGGGCCGTGTCAGACACGTAGGCCCCCCACCGCCGTTGATGCAGATTTCCGAGCCTGGGAACGTATCGACCTTGAATCCGGCGTCCCGCAGCCGCTGGTTGGTTTTCCGGTTCTCTTCGATCGCCAGCAGGCGCCCTTCTCCGAGCGACAATACGTTCGAGGCGAGGGTGTCGCGCTCGGAACCATCGACCTCGATGAACCGGTATCCCCGCGACTTCAGCAACTCGACGGTTTCCACCGCGAGCCAGGCAAGGTCCACCAACGCCGTCCTCTCATCCAGCAGGCTGATCAACGACATCAGGTGCAGGCACGCGGAGGGCCCCGGTCCGTAGGGCAGCGGCGCCGTCAGGACCTCGACGCCGTGGGGTTTGAGCAGGTCGCGCATCTGCCCGATTCCGGCAGGATTCGTGCGATACCCGTGGCCGACCAGAAGGGTATCGGCGTCGATCCATACCATGTCCCCCGCTTCCGTACTTCCCGGCGCCTTGACCTCACCAACCGTCGGAATCCCCAGCCCGTTGCAGAAGTCCCGCTGGTGCTGTGCTTCCGGAACCCGGTTCAGCTTGCCGGGATGCATGGGAATCAGCCCGAAATCGGTGGGGATCGATGCATCGTGTGCGTAAACCGCATCGAGTGTTAACTGGGGCGAGGCGGGCAGAGGGAACACTTCGGCTCCAGCTCGCTCAAGAACTTGGCAAAGCGCTTCGTGCTGCGCTTGCGCAGTGTGGAAGTCGGGCGCGTGCCCGAAGCCGAGCTCGCGCGACCGTGCAGCACGTTGCGAGCTGTCCCAACCTGCCGCGCGCGGCGAGCACACCAGGACGCTGCGAAGCGTCCCCACCATGGAGTGGCCGTTGTAGCGCCGGTTGTGCCCGCGATTCATAGTTTGAAACCCTCTTTCCGCTTAGGAATCTAACCGGGCGTTATGGCAAAAGCAATCTGGGAAAACGCGGTTCTGGCAGAGAGCAACCAAACGATCGAGGTGGAAGGGAATCAGTACTTCCCTCCGGACGCGATCAAGGGCGAGTACTTCAAACCGAGCGACCAGCACACCACCTGCCCGTGGAAGGGCCTGGCGAGCTACTACGACCTCGACGTCAACGGGAAACGAAATGTCAATGTCGCCTGGTACTATCCCGAGCCCAAG
>DASQPN010000141.1:0-7819 GCA_035643915.1 Terriglobales bacterium
CGGTTACTGCGCCATCGGTTCGGCAAAAACCAATGTGGGGCATCTGGACGCCGCAGCGGGAGTCGCCGGCCTGATCAAGGCGGTTCTCGCGCTCAAGCACCGGCAGCTTCCGCCGAGCCTCCACTTTCACGAAGCCAATCCCGAGATCGACTTCCCCGCAACCCCGTTCTACGTCAACACGCACTTGCGGGATTGGACTAGCGAAGGTCCCAGACGTGCGGGCGTGATGGCCACCGGCATGGGCGGGACGAACGCGCATGTCGTCCTCGAGGAAGCGCCCGAACCGGGTGAATCGACTCATGCCCGTCCTCCCCACTTGCTGATGCTGTCGGCAAAGACGGAAACGGCTCTCGACCAGGCCACGCGTCGCTTACGGGAGTTCCTGAGCCGTAACGACTCCGTGAACATGAGCGACGTCGCTTACACCTTGCAGATCGGACGCAAGGCGTTCCCGCACAGGCGGTATCTGGTCTGTGCCGACCGTGAGGACGCTATAACCGCACTGGGTCAGGAAGGCTCGAAGCGGGTCCTTTCCAACCTGACGGACGAATCGCGGCGCCCGGTGATCCTTTTATTGCCCGGTATCGGCGATCACTACGTGGGGATGGCCCACGATCTGTATGAGACGCGGGACGTTTTCAAACAGGAAGTCGATCGCTGCGCGGACATTCTGAAGCCACACCTGGGGATCGATATCCGGACAATCATTTATCCGAGCAGCCGAACCTGGAAGCAGAAGAAGGAGGGTCAACCCAAGGGAATCGACTTGAAGAAGATGCTCGGTCGAAAAACCGATGCACCCGAAGATCAAGACGCCGGGAATCTCAACAAGACACTGTATGCGCAGCCGGCGTTGTTCACGATCGAATACGCGTTGGCCCGTCTTTGGCAATCGTTGGGGATCACCCCTGACGCCATTGTCGGTCACAGCATGGGTGAGTACGTGGCCGCGTGCCTCGCCGGAGTCTTGTCGCTGGAGGACGCGTTGCGGCTGATTGCGACGCGGGCCAAGCTGGTCGATGAATTGCCCCGGGGCGCCATGCTTGCCGTCACTCTGCCCGAAAATGAACTGCTTCCTTTGCTTCCCGAAGACCTGTCCATTGCTTTGATCAATGGTCCAAATTTGTGTGTGGTGGCTGGTCCAGTTGCTGCCGTGGCCGAGTTCGAGAAGATGCTGACTGCGCGGAGCGTCATCTGCCGGCACGTTCAGAATGCCCATGCCTTCCATTCGAGAATGCTCGATCCGATCGTGAACGCCCTTCAGGCTGAGGTGAACAAGGTGCGATTGAACGAGCCGAGAATTCCATACATATCCAACGTCTCCGGGAAGTGGATTACAGGACGCGAGGCTACCGACCCTGCGTACTGGGCCCGGCATGCCAATCACACAGCCCGATTCAGCGATGCCTTGCATGAGGTGTGGCAGTTCAAGAATCCCATTCTCCTGGAGGCCGGGCCCGGCCGGACGCTGGGCGTGCTCGCCATGCAGCACCCTGACCGGCGGGACGCAGGACACCCGGTGACGGTTTCCTCAATCAGGCACCATTATGAAAACCAGCCGGATGTTGAATTTCTATTGGATGCCATCGGCAGGCTGTGGCTGTCAGGAGCCGATATCCAGTGGGACAACGTCTACCGCGGTGAGCGGCGGCGCAGATTGTCGCTGCCCACTTATCCGTTTGAAGGACAGCAGCACTGGCTGGAGCCGCTTCGTGCTCCC
This sequence comes from Terriglobales bacterium, assembly GCA_035643915.1. Taxonomy (GTDB): domain Bacteria; phylum Acidobacteriota; class Terriglobia; order Terriglobales; family Acidobacteriaceae; genus Gp1-AA133. The sequence continues at coordinate 1,721 of DASQPN010000141.1, forward strand.
GATGCAACCTTGCGGACACAGGGGTCGGTTCACAAGAACCCGAATCCCTCCGAATGGCTGTACGTCCCATCCTGGAAACGTCTCTTGCCGAGGGCCATCGGCATCCATGAGGCGGCTTTGCCTGCGGAGATATCCGGAAAATGGCTTGTCTTTGCGGACGACTCCGGTTTCGGCTCGGTCCTGATTCGAAGGTTGAAGGCCGCCGGTCAGAACGTAGTTTCCGTCAGGGCCGGCGGAAACTTTCAACGACTGGACAATCACACGTTCGTAATAGAAGCAGGGAACTCCCAGCATTACGATACGTTGATCAGCGCCTTGAAGGCGAGCCAGTCGCTGCCGGATCGGATCGTCCATGCGTGGAGTGTCACCGAGAATCATTCAGCTCCGCCGGCAGGCGATGCTTTCGCGCAGGCGCAGGCTTTGGGCTTCTACAGCCTGCTCTTTCTTGGCAAAGCACTCGCCGCGCACAACGTTGGACACGAGATAGACTTGTTCGCGCTTTCCAATAACGTCCAAGAGGTTTACGGCACGGAAACCCTGCGGCCCGAGAAATCGACGCTGTTGGGGCCGTGCATGGTGATCCATCAGGAATATCCGAATATCCGGACGAAAAGTGTCGATTTGGATCTGTCCGGAGATGCCGGCCAGTACGAATCGGCTGCGGATCTCGTTCTTGGGGAGTGTCTTGACTCCGGCTCGAGCATGTTCGTCGCGTATAGAAACGCGCAGCGCTGGGTCCAGACTTATGAGCGAGTCGTATTGGACGCACCCGGCCACGGCCGCTCATCGTTCCGGGAGGGCGGCGTCTATCTCATCACAGGCGGAGTTGGCAATATCGGCATCGCGATTTCAGAGTACCTGGCCCGCAGCTATAGAGCCAAGCTCGTGCTCGTCGGGCGTTCCAGCGCGCGCGGCAGAGACGCGATCGAGAGAATCCAGACACTGGGTGCCGAAGTCGCGTATGTGAGCGCGAACGTCGCGGATGCAGACGCGATGCGCGGGGCAATCGAGCAGGCGTACCGGCGCTTTGGCGCTCTCCATGGCGTCATCCATGCGGCAGGCATCGTTGGCGACAACGGCTTGCAGGAGATCAACGACTGCCATTACGGCAATTGCGAGAGGCACTTTCAGGCCAAGGCGCACGGCTTGACGGTGCTGGAAGAAGTGCTTGACGGCAAGACCTTGGATTTCTGCCTGCTCGTGTCATCTTTGACCTCCGTTCTGGGAGGGATCGGGCATGCGGCCTACGCATCGTCCAACGTTTATATGGACTCGTTTGCGCGCAGGCAAAACCGGTCACACCGCGTGCCTTGGCTCAGCGTGAACTTTGACCTGTGGCGCTTTCACAATCGCACCGCGATGGCCTCCGGCTTCGGGAGAACGGTCGAAGAACTCGGCCATAGCGCGGAAGAAGCGACGCAAGCGATGGAAACTGTCCTCGCCGTGCGGAACGCCGGCCAACTCCTCGTGTCGACAGGGGATCTGGCTGCGAGAATCAACCAGTGGATCAAACTGGAATCGCTGAATACCCGGAGACCGGCGGACGTGGCAAGTTCGACCCTGTCGACGCTTTCCCAGCACTCCCGTGTACAAACGAACCATGACGCTCCGCGCGATGAAACCGAGCAGCGGATTGCTCGAATATGGCAGGACGCGCTTGGGATCGATCAAGTAGGAATCAATGACAATTTTTCCCTCCTGGGAGGGCACTCTCTTTTGGCTATTAGGATCGTAGCCGACTTGCGCAAGGCCTTTCAGGTCGACCTGTCGATAAAAGCGCTGTTTGACGCACCAACGGTCGCCGGACTTTCCAGCTACATCAAGGAGCACGTCATCGCTGAAATCGAGGCGCTCACCGATGAGGAAGCTCGGCAGCTTATTTCGAACGAGTGACGTTGGTGGGGCATCCCGCCAGACCTAACCATGGATAAATCATCCACGCTTTCACCAGTGAAGCAGGCGTTGCTGGAGCAGCGCTTGAAGAGGGCTTCCCACGGGTCAGTCGGACGCCCCGAAATAACCCTACGGCCCGATCGTGATTCCGCCCCCCTGTCGTTTGCCCAGCACCAGATGTGGGTGATCGATCAGATGACGCCGGGGAATCCCGCCTACAATCAGCCGTTCGGATATCGTCTCAGGGGACCGCTGGATTCGACGGCTCTGGAAGGCAGTTTCAACGAAGTCATCAAGCGGCATGAGGGACTGAGAACCACGTTCGCCATCAAGGACGGCGAACCCCTGCAACTCATCCATCCCGAGCTCAAGATCACAATCAAAGTCACGGCTCTGGATCGCCTGGCCGGCGAGGAGCGCGAAAACAGACTGCAAGTCCTGGCCTCGGAAGAGTCCGTCAAATCGTTCGACCTGTCTCGCCTTCCGCTGATCCGTGTCTCCCTGTTCAAGCTTGGTGAAGCCGAACACGTCCTGATCATCAACCTTCACCACATCGTGGCGGATGGATTGTCCATCGCGCCGCTGTTGAACGAGTTGGATACGTTTTACCGGGCCTTCACCGAGGGTGGTGAACCGCGTCTACCCGAGTTGGGGGTGCAGGTTGGCGACTTTGCCCTGTGGCAACGACAAACCAACGCCAATGAAGCCGCTCATGCCAAGCGGATCGAATTCTGGCGGAAGCAGTTGGGCGGCACACTTCCCGTGTTGGAGTTGCCCCGTGACAGGCCCAGGCCGGCGTTCCAGTCCTTCAACGGGTCGAATGTCTTTTTCAACATCCCCACCGCACTGGCGCAAGACTTGAGGTCCCTGGGCGCGCGCGAAGGCTGTACGTTCTTCATGACCGTACTGGCTGCCTTTCAAGTACTGCTTAAACGGTATTCCGGTGCGGAGGATATTGTTATCGGTACGCCCATCGCCGCTCGACCCCCTGAGCTCGAGCCGTTAATCGGGAATTTTCTCAACATGGCCGCCTTGCGGTGCGACCTTTCGGGCGATCCTGCCTTCACCGAATTGCTGCGAATGAGCCGGGACACGACCCTCGATGCTTTTTCCAGCAGCGAGCTGCCTTTCGAAGTCATGGTCAAGCACCTGAAGTTTGAAAGGGACCCGAGCCGGAACCCTATCTTTCAGGTCTTATTGCAGCTGTTGTCCACCACTGCCCCGAGAATTGGAGGCTTGGAAATTTCCAGCTTTCATTTTGATCTGAAGATCGCCCAGTTTGACTTGAGTCTTCATCTCTACGAGGAAGTCGAAGGTTTCCTGGGACGGTTCGAGTACTGCACGGATTTGTTCGACTCGGAGACCGTGGAGAGACTGTCGTCGAATTTCGAGCAGTTGTTACACGCCATCGTCAGGAATCCCCAGCAAAGGATATCGGAAATTCCGATTTTGGCGGCACGGGAAAGAAATCAGATCCTCAACGAGTGGAATGACACGGAAGCCGAGTTTCCTGTCGATTTGCTGCTCCACGAATTGTTTGAGGCACAAGTGGAACGCGCGCCTGAGCGCACTGCACTTACGGCCGGCGCGACGGCGCTCTCCTATGCCGAGCTGGACGCGCGCGCCAACCGCCTGGCGCAGGCGCTGCGTTCACGCGGCGTCGGCCGCGGCCAAAGGGTCGGCCTATGCGTCGAACGGGGTACCGACATGCTCGCCGCCATGCTCGGCATTCTCAAGGCCGGCGCCGCCTACGTGCCGCTCGATCCTTCGTTCCCGGAGGAACGCCTGCGCTTCATGGCGGACGACGCGCAACTCGCCCTGCTCGTGGCCACTACGGGCCTGGCCGGCTCCTTCGGTCTTCCCCGTGAGCGTCAACTGCTGCTCGATGCCGATGCCAACAGCATCGCTTCAGCGCCGGACATCCGCATGCCGGCCGATGCCCGTACCGCGCAGCCCGAGGACCCGGCCTATGTCATCTACACCTCCGGTTCCACCGGCAAGCCCAAGGGCGTCGTCGTCCCACACCGCGCGGTCGTCAACTTCCTCACCAGCATGGCCCGCGAGCCCGGCCTTACGGCCGATGACGTCCTCGTGGCCGTCACCACGCTGTCCTTCGATATCGCCGTGCTTGAGCTGCAGCTGCCGCTCACGCTCGGCGCCATGGTCGTTATCGCGACCCGTGATGAAGCCAGCAATGGCCCGGCCCTCAGCGCCCTCCTTGAACGGCACGGTGCCACCGTGATGCAGGCCACCCCGGTTACTTGGCGCCTGCTCTTGGAGGCGGGCTGGAACGGCAGGACGCCGTTCAAGGCATTGGTCGGTGGCGAAGCCCTGCCCAAGGATCTCGCCGACCAGCTGATCGCACGCGGTTGCGAGCTGTGGAACCTGTACGGACCCACCGAGACCACGGTGTGGTCCACATGCGCCCGTATCACCGACACCTCCAACGGGATCACTGTTGGCAAGCCGATCGCCAATACCACTGTCCGGATCCTCGATGCGCAAAAGAGCCCCTGCCCCATCCGGGTGCCGGGCGAACTGTGCATCGGGGGCGACGGTGTCACTCTGGGTTACTGGAACCGGCCCGAGCTCAGCGCGCAGCGCTTCATCCCGGACCCCTTCAGCGCCACCCCGGGGGCCACGCTCTACCGCACAGGTGACCGCGCCCGCTGGCGCAATGACGGCACGCTCGAGCACCTCGGGCGACTCGACGATCAGGTCAAGGTGCGTGGTTTTCGCGTCGAGCTGGGCGAGATCGAAGCGGTTCTTGCCGAGCACCCTGACGTGCGCCAGGCAGCCGTGTACCTCTGGACGTTAAAGGCGGACGACGTACGCGTCGTCGCGTGCTGCGTGCCTGCGAAGGCGGGGGTCCTGACTCTGATCAAGCTACGCAAGCATCTGCGTGCCCGGTTGCCCGAGTACATGATTCCGCAGTACTTCCTGCCGGTGGACGAGATTCCATTGACGCCAAACGGCAAGGTGGATCGGCGCCGACTGCCGACACCGGTCGTCACGGAGAGCGGTATCGGCCAACATGAGGCTCCAGCCGACCCAGTCGAGGCCACGATCGCCGAGATCTGGACCAATTTGATCGGTCCTACTCGACCGATCGGCCGCGCGGACAAGTTCTTCGAGATGGGCGGACACTCCTTATTGGCTCTGCGGGCGTTGGGACAAATGAAGCACAAGCTGGGCGTGAAGTTCGATCTTCACGTGCTGTTCCAGGAGAGCCTGGCGGACATCGCAACACGATGCCGACCTGAGCGGGTTGCCCAACGAGTCGAGCACGGCGGCGCGGCAAGCACTGCCGGCAGACGCTGAAATTCCTCGCTCAGAAAATCGAGAGTGACGTGGTATGACCCATGTGATCGATACCTACGAGCTCTCGCCGATGCAAGCGGGGATGCTCTTCCACGCTGTCAGCGGAGTGGATCGCGGCATCGACCTCGAGCAGGTTGTAGCGACGCTGCGCGAGCCGTTGGAGGAAGCTCACTTTGTTCGCGCGTGGCAGCGGGTCGTCGAGCGACATCCGGTTCTGCGCAGCCGCTTGCGCTGGGAAGGCGTCGCCGAACCCTTGCAGGACGTGCTCGATCGGGTCGAGATCCCCGTCGAGCGGTTCGATTGGCGCGCGCTCGCGGAAGGCGAGCGCCAGGAGCGCTTCCAAGCGCTCCTGGGTGATGACCGTACCCGGGGTTTCGATCTCGATGAGGCGCCCCTCATGCGCCTCGTATTCGTGCGCGCTGCCGAGCGCGAGCATTGGGTGCTGTGGACGTTCCATCACGCCCTGCTCGACGGACGCTCATGGTGTTTGCTGCTGCGCGAGGTCTTTGCCTTCTACGAGGCCTTCTCGCGCGGTGAAGACGCCGAGCTTCCGCGGCCGCGCCCGTATCGAGACTACATCGAGTGGCTGCGCAAGCTCGATCCCGAAGCCGCAAAACCTTACTGGCAAGGCGTGCTCTCGGGCTTTCGCGCTCCCACCCCGTTGGTCGTGGCGCGGGATCAAAGCCGGCAGGTCGCGGGAACCGATCGCGGATCTCATGAAATCCGTCTGCCGGCGGCGCTCACCGCCGCCCTGAGGGAACGGGCGCGTGAGGGCTCCGTCACGCTCAAAACGCTGGTGCAGGGCGCCTGGGCGCTGCTGCTGCACCGTTATAGCGGCGAGCCGGACGTCGTGTTCGGCACAACCCGCGCCTGCCGCAGATCGAC
>DASQPN010000142.1:0-14303 GCA_035643915.1 Terriglobales bacterium
ACCGTTCTCGCCGCTCTGCCGGACACCGTAGGCGGCGTCCGACATCTGAATACCGGGGATCGCTAAGCGCGGAATCCCCGCCACATACCCAGCACCGCCATTGGAATGCGCCGACAGCGGACTGACGGGCCCGAGACCAGGCATGCCGGTTCCGTGCAGGAGCGAGATCTTCTCGTCGAGTGTCATCTCTTTCACTACCATCGCTGCCCGCTCATCCGCCGAAAGGCTGGCATTCATCCAGGGTTTCGGAGACGTCTTATCGTGGGGGCCGGTCTGCGCGGAAGCGAGCGACCGGGCCGCTAGAAAGACGATGATGAACAACAGTGGGTTGGTTCGAAAGGTGCGGCCTCGATGCATTGCCATATCGTTTCGGCAGTCCTTAAGTTGAGGGTTCGAATTGCTAGTCGGGGCTTAATGTTACGCGCTTTCACCGGTTTTCGTCTTACCCGGCCTAGGGAATGGGTCTGTTCGGAAAAACTCAGATTCTTTTCAGAATTCTCATCTAAGCTGTTGCGGTTCCATCCTAGAACCTCGGAGAGCACCCCATGACGCACAAGCGCGAGGCCTTGGTGGCGGTTATCGTCGCGATCCTGCTGGTTGGGGCATTTGCCGCGACCGCTCCGGGATACCACCTCGTCAATACCTGGAAGCTGGGTGGCGAGGGCGGATGGGACTATCTGAAGGTCGACAGTGAGACGCGAAGGCTATACATTTCGCGCGCAACCAAGACGGTGGTGATCGACGCGGACTCGGGCAAGCGGGTGGGGGAGATTGCGGACACGCCGGGGGTGCATGGGATCGCACTGGCCCCGGAATTCGGCAGAGGATTCACCAGCAACGGGCGCGAGAACATGATCAGCGTTTTCGACATCAGCACTCTGAAGACGTTGAACAAAATCAAGGTTGGGAATCGCCCGGATGCGATCCTGTACGATCCGGCGACCAAACGCGTGTTCACCTTCAACGCAGGCAGCCAGGATGCGACGGCGGTGGATGTGGCGAAGGGCGAGGTGGCCGGAACGATCGCGCTCGGGGGCAAGCCCGAATTCGCGGTAAGCGACGGGAAGGGCGCGGTCTTCGTGAACTTGGAGGACAAGAATCAGGTCTTTGAGCTGGATGCGAACAAGCTGATCGTGAAAGAACGCTGGCCGTTGACCGGTTGCGAATCGCCGAGCGGGCTGGCGCTCGACCGCAAGAACCGGCGTTTGTTTGCCGGGTGTGACAACAAGGTCATGACGGTTGTGAATGCGGACAGTGGCAAGGTTGTTACGACCTTGCCGATCGGCGGAGGAGTAGACGCCACGGCATTCGATGACGAGACTGGGCTGGCGTTCGCCTCCTGCGGCGAGGGTGTGTTGACCGTGGTGCGCGAAGAGTCTCCGGACAAATTCAGCGTGGCGGAGAATGTTAAGACTCAGAGAGGCGCACGCACGATGACCCTCGATGGTAAGACGCACCAGGTATACACGGTGACCGCGCAGTTTGGATCACCGCCAGCGCCGACAACGGACCAGCCCCATCCGCGTCCGGCGATTCTGCCGGATACGTTCGTGGTGCTGGTGCTGGGGAAGTAGAGCAACGCCAACTTCGGATCAAGAAGAGTCCCGTTTGGTCGCGTCCTCGCTGCCGTTGGGTCCGTGGTGGCAGACTTTTTCAGCACACAAAACCGAGCGCGGCCGTCCCGCACCTAGTGGTTCTGCCACCTGCACCCATTGGCCTTCCGATTGCATCTGTTTCTGTTATATATGTCATTCATTACGAGCACGGCAGAGTTGTTAAGGAAATCCCCCATGACCACCTTTGACGACAAGCACTATCGAGCGAAGATTACGAAGCGGGTCGATTTGGCGCCCGAGTTGTGGATGATCCGCATCGATCCCGGCGGCGAGTTCAAGTTCACTCCCGGGCAGTACGCCACCCTGGGCGTGCATGGCGAGGAAAAACGATGGGAACGACCGTACTCCATCGCATCTTCTCCCTATGAGAACGAGATCGAGTTCTTCTTCGAACTGGTGCCGAACGGCGAACTTACACCCAAGATTTACGCGCTTAAGACGGGCGACGAAGTGCTGATGCGCAAGGCCCCGAAGGGGCGGTTCGTCCTCGACACCGCCAGCGGGCGCAAGAACCATTTGTTGGTTTGCACGGTGACCGGGGTTGCTCCGTATGTAAGTTTTGTGCGCACCTTGTACAAAGATTGGAACGAAGACAAGTTCAAGGGAGAGCATAAGCTCTTTCTGCTGAATGGGGCGAGCCGCTCGTGGGAGTTCGGCTACGTAGAGGAACTCCAGAAATATGCTCGGGAAGTTCCGTGGCTGAAGTATGTGCCCACGGTGAGCCGTCCGTGGGAGGACACCAAGTGGACGGGCGAGATTGGGCGCGTGGATGAGTTGATTCGCAAGTATGCCGATACTTGGGGGATCACCGCCCAGAACGGAGTGGGCTACCTGTGCGGGCACCCGGAAATGATTGAGCACGGGAAGGGGATATTAAAGCGGATCGGGTTTACGAAGGAGTTCTTGCGCGAGGAGATTTACTGGATTCCTTCGAAAGAGAAGGCGGCGCAGCAAGTGAGTGGCTAGTGGCCAGAAATTGGGACGGGCCGTGCGCGGTTACGTGCCCGTCCTTGAGCTGCGGCGCTCGAGGAGCACCACATTTCTCCAGGTGGCATCGAGTTTTCCAACCCGTTCCCGCAAACCGACTTCGCGGAAGCCGCAGGACTTGTGCAGCGCGACGCTGCCTGTGTTTTCGGGAAAGATTCCGGCTTGTAGCGTCCAGATAGCATTCTGTTCGGACTGCTCGATGAGGGCTTGCAGTAGGGATTTCCCGATCCCCTTTCCTCTGGCGGTGGCGGCCACGTAGATCGACACTTCCGCGACGCCAGCGTATACGTGGCGTGTCGATACGCGACTCAGCGCGGCCCAGGCTACGATGTCGTTCCCATTCCGTGCGACCAATCTGCAATGCTCGTTGTGGTTGGCATTCCACTTTTCCCAGCCGGGCGTTTCGGTTTCAAAAGTTGCGTTTCCGGTTGCGATGCCTTCCCGGTAGATGGCCTCGACTGCGGGCCAGTCTTCGGGCTGCATGGGTGTGATGAGAAAGTTCATTTGCAAGAGGGCTACGAACTTTCCGCGGGGGCGAAGAAAACCAGGACTTCGAGTTCTTCGCTGATGTCGAAGAAGCGGTGTTCGATCTCGGCGGCGACCAAGATCACGCTACCGGATTTCACCCCTTGTTCTTCCGATCCCACGCGCATGCGAGCGCGTCCACGGACCACGTAGTACACCTCGTCTTCCTTATGGGGCTTCTGCGGATCGGCGCCGCCGGCGGGGAGCACATAGACACCGGCACTGAGAGCGGGGAGGCGTAGGAATTCGACGTACGGTTTGCCAGTTCGCTGCGCGAAGAGTTCGTAGAGGTCGAAGAAAATTCTCGTGCTCATATCACCAGCCGTGGCGCCGTCCCGAAAAGGGACTCGGTGCTCATCCTGATGCCTACGCGGCACTGAGGCGCCGGGTAAATCGCTGCCCTTCCTTCGGGACTTGTGCTCGTCTTGTGACGGGCGGTCCCTCACCAAGCGTACCCAACACCAACGCGGCAAGGCGCGTCTCCACCCGCGCATTATTGAAGTGCCCCCGCAAACAGCAACTGGGTGTACTGCGGAATCAGGTCCTGGGCTTGCAAGCGGCCTTCGGGCTTGTACCACTGGTAGATCCAATTGATCATCCCGAGCAAGGCCAGCGCGGCGGCGCGGGCTGTGACCGTCCCGTTCGATCCCTTCTGACGCTGCACGTCGGCGATCAGGCCTTCCACGAAGTGGATGTAGTCTTTCTTGCGCATGTTGATTTGCTTGCGCAGCGACGGGGGCAGCGGGTGGTTCTCGTGCAGCATGACGGTGACCTCGCGGTCGCGCACGCTCAGCACGACTTCAATGTGGAGACGGATCAGCATGCGCAAACGCTCTTCCGGGCCCTGGATGCCGCGCACCACTTTGACCACGCGCTCCTCGGTGATGTCGAGGGCGTGGTTCATGATGTGGAACAGCATCTCGTCCTTACTCTGGAAGTGATGGTAGAGGCCGCCCTTACTCAACTTGAGGGCCGCGGCGACGTCGTTCATGGAGGTGGCATCGTAACCGCGCTGCTGGAAGAGCCGGGCGGCGGTGCGCAGGATGTCCTGGCGGGAGTCGATCGTGGTCTCGCGGGTCATCGCTCGACATGGTAACGGGGCGAGCCGGGGAATGCCAACTTTGTTGACAGGCGCTGTGCGGCTTGATAGGGTGAACGGCACTCCACGCGAGTGGAGGCGGCTTTTGAGCCGATCCACGATGCCCACCGGCTACAACGCGATTCGACTTCACAGCGTCGTCGGGGTACGAGTCGGACTCGGGACCTCTGGCCGGGGAGGGCAGGATAGCTAGAAACCTGAGTGTTTCAGCAAGTTTCCTGAACCCACCGCCGGAAGAGCCGGGCTGGTGGGTTTCATCATTTAGGGGCTTTGAGATGGTGCGCGACTACGAGCACGGCCCGGTCGAGAGAAACCGGTCATTGACTGGGCCTCCCCTGGCGGGAATTTCGCCTTGACAGGCGGGAAGACGGACCCGTAGCATACTTGAAACCGACCGACCGGTCGGTTTCGCGGGTCGGGCCTCTCCGTGCTTCTGTACTCCTGACCGGACAACTTCACAAGGGCTGGATTTCCCCTTGTCATCCTAAGAGGAGCTTCTGTGGCTACTGTTTTTTACGAGAAAGATGCCAACCCCAATGCCCTGCAGGGCAAAACCATCGCGATTATCGGCTACGGCAGCCAGGGACATGCGCAGGCGCAGAATCTGCGTGACAGCGGATACAAGGTCATCGTGGGGCTTGACCCGGAGCGGGCCTCCGCGCAGCAGGCCAAGGCCGATGGCATGGTCGTGGTCGCTCCCGACGAAGCGGCCAAGCGGGCGGACTGGATCCAGATTCTCACGCCCGATGAGACCCAGGGTGAGCTGTACGAATCCGCGATCAAGCCGTACCTGCATCCCGGAAAGGTTCTGGGCGTCTCGCACGGATTCAGCATTCATTTCAAGACGATTCAGCCGCCGAATGATGTCGATGTGGTCATGATTGCGCCCAAGAGCCCGGGTCACCTGGTGCGGCGCATTTACACCGAAGGCCGGGGAGTGCCTTCCCTGCTGGCGATTCATCAGGACGCGACCGGCCGGGCGCACGAATATGCGCTGTGCTACGCATATGGAATCGGTTCGACGCGCGCAGGTGTGCTGCAGACCAGCTTCAAGGAAGAAACCGAGAGCGACTTGTTCGGCGAGCAGGCGGTGCTGTGCGGCGGGCTCACTTCGCTGATCAAGAAAGGGTACGAGACCCTGGTGGAGGCGGGTTATCAGCCGGAGGTGGCGTACTTCGAGTGTCTGCACGAGGTCAAGCTGATCGTGGACCTGATCTACGAAGGCGGACTGGCACGGATGCGGCATTCGATTTCGAACACCGCCGAATACGGCGACCTGACCCGCGGCAACCGGGTGGTGGGCGATGAAACGCGCGCCAAGATGAAAGAGATTCTCGCCAGCATTCAGGACGGGACGTTCGCTCGGGAATGGATCGAGGAGAACAAGCAGGGCGGCAAACATTTCGCGGCGTTGCGCGAGGCCGAGAGGCAGCACCCGATCGAGGAAGTGGGCGCACGGCTGCGGGGCATGATGTCGTGGCTGCCGGCGAAAGACGCGAAGAAGGCGAAGCCAGCACCGGAGCCTGAGTCCAAGGTGGTGAATGCGTAAAGGTTCGCAAATCGTCCTGGAGTGTCTGCGGGCCGAGGGTGTGGACCTGGTCTTCGGCTACCCGGGCGGCGCGATCATGCCTCTGTATGACGCGCTCGCTGGCAGCGGGGTGCGCCACATCCTCACGCGGCATGAGCAGGGCGCTGTGTTTGCGGCTGAAGGCTATGCGCGGGTCACGGGGAAAGTTGGCGTGGCGATGGCGACCAGCGGTCCGGGTGCGACCAACCTGGTGACCGGCATCGCCGACGCCAAGATGGATTCGGTTCCGCTGGTGTGCCTGACAGGGCAGGTTCGCAGCGCGCTGATCGGCTCGGATGCGTTCCAGGAAACCGATGTTTTCGGGCTGACGCTGTCGATGACCAAGTGGAGCCGACTGGTGAAGTCGATCCAGGAGATTCCCGAGGTCATCGCCGAAGGGTTTCACTGGGCGCAAAGCGGGAGGCCGGGGCCGGTGGTCATCGATATTCCCACCGACATGCTGAAGGCTAGCATCGAGTTCTCTGGCCCGGTGACGTTTAGAGCGCACGCGAGGCCGGCAGACGCGAAGGCAGAGCCTGCTTTCACCGATACCGTGATCGCGCTGCTGCAACAGGCGAAGAAGCCGGTTGTGCTGGTCGGTGCGGGCGCCAAGTTGTCGGGAGCGATTCCGGAGCTGCGGCAATTGCTCGATCAGCTCAACCTTCCGACGTTCGCCACTGTGCATGGGCTGGGAGCGGTCGAGCCTGAGCTTCCTTATTACTTAGGGATGGTTGGCATGCACGGGACGCGGGCTGCGAACATGGCCCTGCATGAGACGGATTTGCTGCTGGTTTTCGGTGCGCGGCTGGATGACCGGGTGACGGGCGACCCCTCGCGCTTCGCTCCGGACGCAAAGATCGTGCACTTCGAAATTGATCCCGGACAGCTCGATCGGGTGCGTCCCTGCCAGTTGCCGGTGATTGGTGATCTGGCCGAGACCGTTCCGGCGTTTCAAACCGAGTTGCGCCGCGCTTCCCTGCCCGACTTCAGCGGATGGCGCGCGGCGGCCTGTGGTCCGGAGCGTGCCGAACTCGATCCGCGTGGGCTGGCCCAGCCCACCATTCGCTTGCTCGACGAACTGTTCAGCCGTTTGCCGGAAAACAGCGTGATCGTGGCGGACGTCGGCCAGCATCAGATGTGGGCTGCGCAGCGCTATCACTCTAGCTCGCCGCGGGGGTTCATCACCTCGGGCGGACTGGGCGCGATGGGCTTCGCTCTTCCGGCGGCGATCGGAATCCAGCTGGCCAAGCCCGAAACCACCGTGCTGTGTGTCTCCGGTGATGGCGGAATTCAGATGAATATCCAGGAACTGGCCACGATCCGGCGCCTGGGGCTGCCCATCAAGACCGTCATCATCGACAACAAGTATCTGGGCATGGTGCGGCAGTGGCAGCAGCTGTTTTACAAGCGCAACTACGCGGAGACGGACCTGAGCGATAACCCGGATTTCGTCGAGATCGCCAAGGCCTACCGGATTCCCGGGTTCAGGCTCAATGAAGACGCCATGCGGGAGTACCCGGTAGCGCGAGAAACCGGCGACCAACTCGACCGCTTCCTCACCTCAACCGAACCGGAGTTACTGGTGTTTGATTGCCATCCCGAAGCCAACGTTTATCCGATGGTGCCGGCGGGTGCTGCGCTGTCGGAGATGTTGTTCGAGGAAGAATAGGAAAGACATCATGCACGTATTTCACATCCGCTATCGCAACACGCAAGGAACATTGATGCGCATCCTGACTGCGGCTTCGCGGCGCGGGATCGAGACTCCCTATGTCCAGGCGGAACCCTGCGGGCACGAGCACAAAGTCACCCTGCGGATGGAAGTCAACCAGAGGCAGCTGGGGCAGCTCAGCCGGGACTGGTACGCGATTGTCGATGTGATGGATGTGCATCCGGCGATTGCGATGCAAGAGATCGGGGAGCACATCCGGACCGCACGAACGATTCCAGCGACCACCCCGCATCCGCCGGCTCCGGCGGTGTTGTCGAGCGACGCGGTTGGTCAGCAGGCTTTGGCTTAGCTGCCGTTCTGGAAGACCGAGCGAGCCGCGTCTCTACCCGGCTCTTGTTGAGATGGATGCGAGACGCTGTTTGGGGCGTCTCTTTCGTTGTGAGCCGGACTTCTTCTTCCACCCTCCGATGGCGTAATCTTCTAGCCTATGGATCTCAAGCATCGCAGCCGAGGTATCACTGACGGGCGTGACCGGGCTCCGGCACGCGCCATGTTTAAAGCCGTCGGATTTTCCGATGACGACCTGAAAAAGCCTCTCATCGGCGTGGCCAACACCTGGATCGAAACCATGCCCTGCAATTTCCACCTGCGGCGATTGTCCGCCAAGCTGAAGGAAGGCATTCGAGCGGCGGGCGGGACGCCGATGGAGTTCAACACGATCGCGATCAGCGACGGCGAAACCATGGGCACGGAGGGCATGCGCGCGTCGCTGGTGAGCCGCGAAGTGATCGCGGATTCGATTGAACTGGTCTGCCGTGGGCAGCTGTTCGACGCGGTCGTGTGCTTGGTGGGTTGCGACAAGACGATTCCGGCGGCCGCCATGGCTCTGGCGCGGATGAATCTGCCGGGCCTGGTGCTTTACGGCGGGACGATCGCCCCCGGCGTTTATCGCGGCAAGGATGTGACCATTCAGGATGTCTTCGAAGCAGTGGGCGCGCACGCGGCGGGCAAGATGACCGACGCGGAATTGCTGGAACTCGAAAATGTCGCGTGCCCGAGTTCGGGTGCCTGCGGGGGCCAGTACACGGCGAACACCATGTCGACGGTGATGGAGCTGATTGGGCTTTCGCCGATGGGGTTCAACGGCGTTCCCGCCATGGACACGCGTAAGGATGAAATTGCGTTCCGCTGCGGCGAGGTCGTGCTCAATCTTCTGAAGAAAGGCATTTTGCCCAAGGACATCCTCACCCGCGCGGCGTTCGAAAATGCCATCGCCGGCGTTGCGTGCACTGGGGGATCGACGAACGCGGTGCTCCACCTGCTGGCGATTGCGCGCGAAATGGGCGTCGCTCTGGGGATCGACGACTTCCAGAAAGTGAGTGAACGTACCCCGCTGTTGGCAAACTTGAAGCCTGCCGGGAAATACGTGGCGGCGGATGTCGACAAGGCGGGTGGAATTCCCGTGATTGCGAAGCGATTGCTCGACGGCAAGTTCGCCAATGGATCGACCCTCACCGTGACCGGAAAGACGTTCGGAGAAGAGGCCGGGGCTGCGGTTGAGACTCCGGGCCAGCCGGTGATTGCCCCGCTCGATCACCCCCTAAAGAAGACCGGCGGATTGGTGATCCTGCACGGAAACCTTGCGCCCGAAGGAAGCGTGGCGAAGCTCAGCGGACATGAACGGCTCACCCATCGCGGTCCCGCGCGGATTTTCGAGTCCGAGGAAGACGCTATGGCGGCGGTGACCAGCAAGCAAATCAAGGCGGGCGATGTGGTCGTCATTCGCAACGAAGGTCCGAAAGGCGGCCCCGGGATGCGGGAGATGCTGGGGGTGACGGCGGCGATCGTCGGCGAGGGTCTGGGTGATGCGGTAGCCCTGCTCACGGACGGCCGTTTCAGCGGAGCAACGCGCGGGCTGATGATCGGTCACGTATCGCCGGAGGCCGCGTTGGGCGGGCCGATTGCGGCGCTGCGCGAAGGTGACACCGTCCACATCGATGTGAATCAACGGAAACTCGAAGTGGAAATAAACGATGCCACGCTGAAGCATCGGTTGGCGGAGTGGAAGGCGCCGAAGCCGAAATATGCCACGGGAGTCTTCGCCAAATATGGAGCGCTGGTGCATTCGGCGTCGGAGGGGGCGATCACGAAGCCGAGGTAGCAAGCGTAAAGTACGCGCCGGGCACTGGAGTACCCGCGCCCCGGAGGAAACTGCCGACCTTGCTCGGCTTGGACGGTCGAGGGCGGCTGTCCCCCGCTGCTTTTGCGAATCCGACTTGACCAGAAGAATTACTACGCCTTCTTCTTCACCAGCTCAACATCAATCTGAATCTTGACGTTGTCACCGACCACGGCCTCACCCGTCTTTAGGTTATTGCTCCAGAGCACGCCGAAATCCTTGCGGTTGATGGTGGTGGTCGCGGAAAAACCACGGCGCACGTTGCCCCAGGGATCGTTCAGTTCGGGCGTCGGACCATCGAGATCAAGCGTAACTTCGCGAGTGGTGCCGTGCAGGGTAAGATCGCCGACCAGCTGGAGCTTGCCGCCGTGGTTCACGATGCGTTTGGATTTGAACTCCAGGGTCCGGTATTTCTCCACATCGAGAAAATTGGGGCTGCGGAGGTCCTTGTCGCGATCGGGAACGCGGGTGTCGATCGAACTGGCGTCGATGGTCGCGTTCACCTGCGACTGGGTGATGTCCTTTTCATTCAAGACCGCCGTGCCACTCACTTTGGTGAAGCTTCCGCTCACGTTCGAGATGCCCAGGTGGCGTACCGTGAACTGCGCGGTGGAGTGGGCGGGATCGATGTTCCAGGTGGAAGTTTGGGCCGTGGCCGACAACGAAAGCAGAAGCCCTGCGGCGATTGCGAGGGCTGCGGACTCCAGAAGTCTCATTTGCGTCTTCCCAACTTATAAGTGTACTTGTTTCAGACAGATAACCCCCAGCTGGATCCGAAGCAAGAAAGCCCAGCACAACTTGGGGCGGTTCGAGCTTCGATGAAAATCGGACGCCAAAAGATGCAAAAAGACGAGCAGTCGCGTAGAGATTGCAGTCCTGACCCGATCGCCCCGGAGTAAACTGGCCCCCAGCCGTTTTATCCAGTATCATGAAGGCACGGGTCGTCATCTGAGTTTGTGGTCTGCGGATCAGCACCTCGGCAAAGCCATTGGTAGAGAGGACAGCACGAAAGCATGGGCGTACCTGTGTCTCAGATGTGGACGGTGGCGAGCTACGTCATCGGGCAGAAGCTAAGGGGCCGAAAGCAGTACCCGGTCGTGCTGATGCTGGAGCCGTTGTTCCGCTGCAACCTGGCCTGCGCCGGCTGCGGGAAAATCCAGTACCCCGCGCACATCCTCAAGACCGACCTGACGCCTGAGCAGTGCTTCGCCGCAGTAGAGGAATGCGGCGCACCCCTGGTGAGTATTCCGGGGGGCGAACCCCTGATGCATCCGCAGATCGCGGAGATTGTCGAGGGCCTGGTCGCCCGCAAGAAGTATGTCTACCTGTGCACCAACGGCCTGCTGCTGAAGGAAAAGATCGATCAGTTCAAGCCCAGCAAGTACTTCTCGTTCGTCGTGCACATGGATGGGCAACGGGAACACCATGACTTCGCAGTGTGTCGCGAGGGAACGTACGACAAAGCCGTGGATGGCATTCGCGAAGCGCTGCAGCGCGGCTTCCGACTGACCACGAATACTACGCTATTCGATGGGGCTGATGCGAAGAGCGTGCGCGAGTTCTTCGACGACATGATGGAGCTGGGCGTGGAAGGCATGATGCTCTCGCCGGGCTATACGTACGACAAAGCACCCGACCAGGACCACTTTCTGAGCAAGAAGAAGACCCGTCGCCTGTTCCGGCAGATTCTAAGCAATCGCCGCGAGAAGTGGTGTTTCAACATGAGCCCGCTTTTTCTCGAATACCTCATGGGCCGCCGCGAATACAGATGTACTCCCTGGGGCATGCCGACCTATAACATCTTTGGCTGGCAGAAGCCCTGCTACCTGCTGCAGGACGGTTACGCTGACACCTTCGAAGAGCTCCTGCGCGATACCAATTGGGAACGCTACGGGACCGAGAGCGGCAATCCGAAGTGCGCGAACTGCATGGTGCACAGCGGCTACGAGGCCAGCGCTGTGAACGACACGTTTGGATCGCTGGGCGGCTTCGCAGCGACGGTCCGCGCGACCCTGTTTGACAAGTATCCCGATCCCGATGTGGACGACGACACTCCAATGGCGCCGCGCCGGAGTTCCGGTCCACTGGTCCAGATCGGCGCCGCGCCCGACGCGTAGTTCTCCCGTATGTCCATACCCGACTCGCTTCCAAAAGCGGCGCCCCACGACCTTGAAAATGCCCCGGGCACGCTCCACGAAAATCTCGAAGGCTGGGTGCCCCCGCTGGCCACCGAGGAAGAGATTCGCACTGCCTTTGAGAAGGCCTTCGACTATCGCGGAGATTTGACCGTCACCCTGAAGAATGGCCAGAAGATCGAAGGATATATTTTCGATCGCAACAATGATGGACCGACTCTGCGTGATTGCATGCTGCGCGTGATGCCGAAAGACCGCGCAGACAAGATCAAAATCCCCTACAGCGAAATCGCCGCGCTCGCTTTCACGGGCAAAGACACCGCTGCCGGCAAGAGCTTCGCTGCCTGGGTGAAGAGGTACTGGGAGAAGAAAGCGGCCGGTGAAAACAATATTGGCATCGAATCGGATGCGCTGGAAGAGGACTGAGGTGCGCGCCCGCCGTGGGCAGAGCCCCACCCACCATCGGTTGCGCGTGGGGCACAATGCGATTCATCACGCCGCGGTCGAGATGTCGTTGATCGAAGGCAAAGCATCCCGCAGCTGGGCAACCGTATCCTCATCGATCAGGTTTGTTTGCTGCACTCCATTCTGAACCTGGAACTGCGCAAGGGCGGATAGCGTATGCTCACCGGCAACGCCGTCAAGCGATCCGGGGTGGAGCCCGAGATACGTCAGATACAACTGTGCAGCGCGGACATTTAGGTCTGGCAATACCCCCAGGGAAAACTTCTGGAACTCACCATTTAAGCGCACGTCGTAGCGATTAATGGCAAAATTGGGGCCGTTGTAGCCCCGCGCGAACGTGGCCCAGTCGTGGACTTGCAGCGAGGCCCGAAGCTTGGTGGCGACGAGAAAATCGCCCATGGCCGCCAGCTGGGCGTCTTCGGATTGCGCCATGGCGGCGACCATGCTTTCCACATTTTGAAATCCAGCCGCCGCGAAATTCTCACCCATGATCTGCCCCAGCCCCCAGGACGCGCTTTGCAAGGCCGCGTTTCGGTCCTTCGCGATTGCGGCTGCAAGACGCTCGTACTGGTGGGCGCCGGTCGAGCCGTAACCACCCGGTGAGCGATGGCTAATGTCGCCGTCGTCGAACTCTCCCTGTGTCAAGCCATGAAAGATATGGCGTTCGTAAAGAATTTGCGGCCGGCGGTCCGCAAGGTACCCGCAGCCTTTTGTCTCGACCGCCAGGACTGCCCAGATCTCGGGCGCATGCACTCCCAGACTGCCGGCAACCGCCGCCAGGCCATCGCCGGAGAGTGCCAAAGCAGTTCCTTGAAACGAAAGTGGTGACACGGTTAACCCCTATCGAAGTTTGCCTCTCATCATCAAGCCATCCTTATGTTGACGGTCTGATGTTGTGTCGACGTGCTGTCATTCGCCTCGACGCGAACCTAAAGGTCTTCCCGGTTGCGGCCGCGGAAGGTTTGCCACAACCGTGCCCGACACTAAATCCGAACCCGTGGTGAGCCTGAGTCCACTCTTTTGCGCAGGCTGAGAACTTGAACTCTGCTCTGAGACCTTGTCTCTAGTTTGCTGAGTACGCTGTCGAATGCGTGCTAAGAAACTCCGAACAGAAGCGCAGTGGCCGAGTCTTTGCCTCGTACGGAGCGTCCCAGTTCACGCCCTCGTTGTCTGGGGTGCTCTTAATTCTCAGCCTCTCTAGTATCTTTGATTCTTTGGTTCTTTGGTTCTGCGGTTCTGCGTTTTGGTTTGGTCGGCCCTGGCCTCCACGGGTGAGATGGCCACGATCAGACTACACTTCTGATGGGGGTCGACGGTGTCGCCACATTCGTTTTGGTCGAACTAGCAGCCATTTCTTGCAACCATGCGGTCGCGCAGGGCAGTGACTTTTACGTCCCTTGATTTTGAACCTCAAAGGTGGTCGCGCCTCCGTCGTATCGATATCGTGATCGCCAAGGTTATGCTGGTTTGGTTTCAGGGCGGCTGGCCCACTCTGTCCAAATAGGCAGGAACCGGTGCCCAACACGAGCAGAGTGTACGGGACGAATGTTCCAACCTGGCATGAGTGACCTCTGTGCGATTGACCTGCAAAGAATGCTTGTGCTCAACTGCTCGGTGACCCGCAGATTTGCTGTCTGAGCTGAATTACGCTAGGCCAGGCGGGTCATCCAGAAGAAGAAGACTGAGAACTACAGCGAGGACCTGGCATGCCTGTCATGCCCAAGGGTCGCGTCGTGCGGGCTCGGTGGCGCTCCCAGGCAGTAATATTGGTCTTGGAACAATAATTTTCTCAGTTCTTTGCCGGAGTTCGTTCTTCGAACGTTGCCGCCGCCAAACCCCTCGATGATACAACTCGGGCTTACATCAAACGATCGGGCAAAAATTACTGTTACATTTCATTCCTGTCAAGAGAAATCAACACAGAAATCAACACGCTCACCCGGCAACTTGGGCGCCGACACCGCCGAGGGTCGGAGAAAAGGAAGATTGCTTCCTCTGAAATGCAACCTAATGATAGTTGCATCACAGACCCAACGCGCTGTCCATCCGAACACCGAC
>DASQPN010000143.1:0-20330 GCA_035643915.1 Terriglobales bacterium
CACTTATACCGCTGGTTGGTTCCTGGGCAACCGGGACCATCCATACAGCGAGGGGACCGCCGCGATAGCGGGGGCCCCGGGCGATCAAGCCACGTTCACCTTCACCGGGACCTCGGTCAGCTGGATCGGCTACCGCGGACCTCAGAGCGGGATCGCCCGAGTAATCCTGGATGGGAGCGTCGTTGCTGACTCTGTCGATATGTATGCTCCTACGGAAGTACCCCAGACGACCGTCTACACCTTGCCGGGCCTGGCTGCCACGAGCCATACCTTGACGATCGAAGTGACGGGATCGAAGAACCCGGCCTCGGCGGGTACCGCCATCGTGGTCGACGCCTTCGACGTCACCCCATCGTCGTCTGTCACCCCATCGTCGTCTACGAGTCTCAGTACCCCGCAATACTTCAGTTCGGGCTGGTCCAGCCGCGCTCCATGAATCGTACCTCATTCGCCCTGCCGCGGCCCCGCCTCCTCATCGTAGGCCCGCTCCAACCGCCGCCGCTCGGAGGCGTACAACACATCATGGAGATGCAACTCCGTTCGGGACTTGCGCGCGAGTTCGATCTGCACGTGGTGGACACCTCGAAGCGCCAGTTGCGCATGGCGGTCGAAAACCCCACCTGGAAAACACCGCTCTTTTTCGTGCGTGATTTGTCGCGACTGATTCGGGCGCTTGTTCGAGTGCGGCCGGACGCGGCGCTGATCCACGCCTCGGGGAGCCTGACGTTTCTGCGCGACTGGGTGTTCATGGCGATTGCGCGCCTCGCGGGCGCCAAGGTCGTCTGCCACTACCACGGTACCCTGCACACACGTTTCCCCTCGTGCGAGACGCGGGCCGGCCGTGACCTCGGCCGGCTCTTGATGTCGGCAGCTCAACGCTTGATCGTGCTCGGCCCCACCTATCAGCGGGAGATGGGCAAAGCGTGGAAGCGCGACGATCTCGTCTGGGCACCCAACATGGCCGACATCGCGCTCTTTCGGAGCATGTCCGCCGACACGCCCGCACCGTGGCTTGCGCGCGGCGACCGGGCCGTTTTGTTCGTCGGGCGGCTGTCCGCGCCCAAGGGTGTCTACGATTTGTTCGACGCCATCCCCCGCGTGATCAAGCGCCACCCCGAGGTGCGCTTCGTACTGGTGGGCGTCGCAGAAAGCGACGCGATGGAGCCAGTGATTCGCGCAGAAGCCGAGCGTCGCGGCATCGCACCGCGCATCACGTTCCTGGGGCCCCTCGAAGGCCGCGACAAGGCTGCCGCGTTCGTGACGTCTCAGATGATCGTCGTGCCGTCGTGGACCGAAGCGTTCCCTCTCGTGATCCCGGAGGCCATGGCCGCAGGGCTTCCCGTTATTGCCACTGCCGTGGGCGCCATCCCGGATTTCGTGAAGGACGGAGAAGACGGCTTCCTGATCGCGCCGAAGGCTTCGCCGGAGCTGGCTGATCGCATCTGCCGCCTCTTGGGCGACGAGGGCTTGCGCCGTCGGATCAGCGAAAGAGTGCGAGCGCGCGCGCCGCGGGAGTTTGCAATCGAGGTCGGATGCTCTAGGGTAACCGAGGCGATAAAGGACGTGCTGGGAAGCACAGCAACCGCACTGCCCAACCCTGATCTTAGGGGCCGACGCTGAACTCTCCATCGCCGCAATTCGCATGTGATGCGGGACCGCTCCTTGCCGCCTCGTCACTACTGTTCGCTAGAGCTCTATGAAGATCTGGCTTGAAATCTCGAATTCCCCGCATATCAATCTGTTCTCCGGGATGATCAATGATCTCGGGCGGGTTCACGAGGTCGTTGTCACCGCACGGCCGCTTGCCAATACTATTGACCTCCTCAAGCTTCACGGGATTGCACACACGGTAGTTGGCAAACACTACGGGGCCGGAGGTTTCGCAAAATTCTACGGGTACCCCGTCAGAGTGGGTCAATTGTGGCGCTTCCTGAAGAACAAGAAGATAGACGTGGCCATTTCGCAGAGTTCCTTCCATTCGCCTGTGGTAGCCCGGCTCCTTGGGGTGCGCTCGATCTATATGAACGACAACGAACATGCGCTCGGGAACATCCCGTCTTTCCTGGCGGCATCTACGATCATGGTTCCGGAGTTCTTGTCGACGGAGCACCTGCGAATGCAGTATGCCTCCCCCGGCAAGGTTGTCCGCTACCCCGGGGTAAAGGAGGGGATCTATCTTCACCGCTTGGACCACGCCTTGTCTCAATCGCAGAAGATACAAGGTGGCAAACGTCGCCGGTCCGTCTACGTCCGCCCGGAACCATGGACCGCCCAGTACTACAGGGGGCGCACCAACTTTCTCGACGATTTGCTCCTCGGTTTGAAGGACGAAGTCGACGTGACATTGCTGCCCCGCGGCAAGGAACAGGCGAAACACTACGCCCAGCGCCGCTTCGGTGGCATTCGTGTGATAGCTACAGCGCTGGACATTGCGGAGATCGCGCCGGACTGCGACCTGTTCATCGGCGCCGGTGGAACGATGACGCGCGAGATGGCGGTACTCGGAATTCCGACTATTTCGGTCTATCAGGACGAGTTGCTCGATGTGGATCGCTACCTGTTGGCCGAGAAAGCCTTCCTCCACCGGCCCGACTTGACCGCAGCCGAAGCCCTTCGGCATCTCGAGCAATCTGCGCGACGTCCTCCCAACCGGGACCTCCTGCAGAAAGGCCGCCGAGCCTACGACATGGTCAAGGCCGCCATCTTGAATGGTTGACGCCGCAAATCTCCACACTATTACAAGGATTGAGAATACCTCATGATTCGCGTTGCGCTGATCGGGCTCGGCAAGATGGGCATCTCCCATCACGCCATCCTCAATACCCATCCTGACGCCCAGCTCGTGGCGGTTTGCGATACGACCGCCTACGTACTGGACGTATTGAACAAGTACACGGGCGTCAGGTGTTACACGGATTACGTCGCGCTGTTGGATGAGGAAAAGCCGGACGCCGTATTCATCGCCACGCCCTCGCGCTTTCACGGGAAGATGGTGAGGGCGGCTCTGGACCGCAACATGCATGTCTTCTGCGAAAAGCCTTTTAGCCTGGATCCGGCTGAAGGAAGAGCATTGGCCGGCATCGCTGAACGAAAACGTCTGGTGACTCAAGTCGGCTATCACTATCGATTCGTCGCTTCTTTCCGGGAAATGAAACGTCTGCTCGCGGCGGGCGTGCTCGGGAAAATTCACCACATCAGATCGGAGGTCTATGGTTCGGTGGTCCTGCGCCCCCAAAGCTCCACGTGGAGAACCCGTAAGGAGGAAGGTGGCGGATGCTTATACGACTATGCGAGTCACGCGGTCGATCTGGTGAACTACCTCGTTGGAGTCCCCGATGCCGTGGGCGGTACGGTACTGAACAAGCTCTTCTCCCGAGACGTTGAAGACGAGGTGTATTCCACCTTCTACTACGACAACGGAATGACCGCGCAGGTCGCCGCCAACTGGAGCGACGACTCGTATCGAAAGATTACGGCGAAGGTGACGGCCTGGGGAACGAGGGGCCGCATCTCCGCCGATCGCCAGGAGTTGCAAATCTATCTCAGTGAAAGCGGAGATCCGCTACACGGGCTCAGCAAGGGCTGGAACATCCGCTATTCAACCGAGTTGAGCAAAGACGTGTGGTTCTATCTTCGAGGAGAGGAGTACTCGGCACAAATTGACCATTTCCTGAAGTGCGTCGAAGAAGGGTGCGGAGAAAACACGAGCCCCTTTGCGTCGGCAGCGCGCACCGATGACGTTCTGGCCATGATGCGGCGGGACTCGATGTCGGCCCGCACCGGTGGCCATGCGTCCGAGCCTGCCTCGGGAGCGGCGGAGCGCCCGCTGAGGCGCATTTTTTCACGCGGATAGCTCGCGGTCCGTCTCATGCAAACGAACTCGGATCATCACATGGAAAGAATCCTGTTTGGGGACAATCAGTTCTTCGGCGTAAACCACATGTCCGAGGAAAAGGGGCGCGCACAGTCAATAAAGTTTCAGGACGTCGGAGCGATCGTCGATGTGCTGGACGCGGCGTATGACGAGGGGATCAGGGTATTCATGTGTACGACTCATGAGCGCATCAGAGACATATGCGATCACGTGCGGAACAATCCGGGGCGTTACGAGAATTTTCAATTCTACCCTTGCATGCCGTATGCCTATAAGTATGCCAACGCGGTCACGGATTACGGCATGATCGGGGCTTTGAAGCGGTTTCTTCCCGAGGATGGCGCAATCGGCGCCATCCTCAAGGGCGGCATGTCGGTGGCGAGGAAAGATCTGCAAGGTCTTGCCGAGCTGCTGATCGACGCCGAGATGAAGATGTTCGACGGCCTGCGGACTCCCGTCGTATTTCTGCAAAATGTGGTTACGGACCTGCTGCTTGGCCTCGGGTTCCACGAGGCCTTCCGTATTTTTGCGGAGCACGTGAAGAACCGCTACGACGCCGAGCCCGGGTTCATCACCATGAATCTGCCAAAGCTGCTCGATGCGCTCGACGCCCTTGCGATCGAGAATCCGATCGTTTGCGCGAACATAAACAAGATCGGGTTTCGCATGTGCGGCGGGGTCGCGGCATACGAGAAAATGATCGCGACGCGCCGGTTTCGGCCGGTAGCCATGTCGGTCTTTGCTTCCGGCGCGATTCCGCCGAGAGAGGCGCTGGAGTACGTTTGCAGGCAGGCCAACGTCCGGTCGATCGTCTTCGGTGCATCCAGCCGGGGCAACATCCGTCAGACGAAGCAGCTCATCGATCAGTTCGCACGGCCGTCCTGATGTCGATGTCGAGGGTTTCAAATCAGGCGCGACAGCGATGAAGACGATTGCCATCGTCGCCGGCGCACGGCCGAATTTCATGAAGATTGCCCCGATAGTACGCACCCTGCGCAAGCAAGGCGGCGATCTCGGGTTCGCGATCATCCATACCGGCCAGCACTATGATCGAGAGATGAACGATGTATTTTTCGAAGAGCTGGGCATCCCCCAGCCGGACGTATGCATGGGAGCGGGAAGCGGCTCCCATGCGCAGCAGACCGCGAAAATCATGCTGGCATTTGAGGAGTTTTGCGAGGCTCGCCACCCTGCTCTGGTACTCGTCGTCGGCGACGTCAACTCCACGCTTGCCTGCTCCATTGTGGCCAAAAAACAGAACATCCCCGTCGCGCACGTGGAGGCGGGATTGCGCAGTCGTGACATGACCATGCCGGAGGAAATCAATCGCATCGTGACAGATTCGATCTCAGACCTGCTTTTCGTCACTGAGCCGAGCGGGGTCGACAACCTGCTGCGCGAGGGTAAGCCGAAGGAGAAGGTGTATTTCGTCGGCCATGTCATGGTAGACAATCTGCTCTATCAGATTGACAGGCTCGCCGAGGTCGATGTTTCGGCGTTGCCGTCTTCAGCGTTGAAGGCACGGCACGCGCGCTATGGCGTATTGACGCTGCACCGCCCGTCGACAGTGGACGACCCGGCGATTTTCGACCGCGTTGCCTCCGCATTACGCGACATTTCACAGCACCTGCCGCTGATATTTCCGGTTCATCCGCGCACCCGTCTTAACCTGGAAAAGTTCGGGATCGACCTCGGCCCGCATGTCAATCTTACCCAGCCGCTTTCCTATATGGACTTCCTCCATCTCTGGAAAGATGCGGCTGTAGCTCTTACTGACAGCGGTGGTCTGCAAGAGGAGACGACCGCCCTGGGTGTGCCCTGCATTACCATCCGGATGAATACCGAACGACCGATCACGGTCGAAGAGGGTACCAATGTGGTAGTGGGTACGGACCCGGCGAAGATCAAAGAAGCGGTCACCAAGGTGTTGCGTGGTGAGGGCAAACAGGGGCGTCGCCCGCATCTGTGGGATGGACGGGCATCGGAACGCATCGTTGATATCCTGAGGCACGAACTGGTGGCGTCTCCCTAATCTCTGTGACCCGAATGGACTACGCGTCAGCGTGGGTGCGAAGCACGGACGTTCAATGACGCCTCACTATGCTCATGGGGTGATTTTCGAGCGGCGCATTCACCGCCGGACGGATTGGCGCACTCATTGACCCATTGATTTTGCGAACCTGACCGCCGACCGGGCGTTGCCGGAATGGGAAATAAAGTCGAGTGACGAAGCGAATACTGATTCCCGCCGGCCTTATCGCAGGCGGCGTGGTCGCCGGAGTGCTGCTGTTCGAAATCGTGCTTCGCCTCATCGGATTCAGCGCCCCAATTTGGTACCGCCCCGATGCGCACGTTGGCGCGGTCCTGCGCCCAGGCGTCGAAGGCTGGTTCGAGAGCGAAGGGCGCGCGTACGTGCGGATCAGCTCCGCGGGGCTGCGCGACCGCGAACATTCTGTTGAGAAGCCCAAGGACGTATACCGGCTCGCGGTGCTCGGGGACTCCTTTTCCGAGGCGATGCAAGTCGATGTCAAGGATGCATTCTGGTCCGTGCTCGGGGACAAACTCACACAGTGCGCTTACCGGCCGGGCAAGCGCATCGAGGTGATCAACTTCGGCATTTCCGGATTCGGCACTGCGCAAGAGTACCTGATGCTCGAGTCGGTGGTTATGCGCTATCGGCCGGATCTCGTCCTGCTTCAGTTCATGAACGGAAACGACGTGACCGACAACTCGATTGCACTTAACGCAGAGAGGATGCGTCCCTACT
Organism: Terriglobales bacterium; assembly: GCA_035643915.1. Classification (GTDB taxonomy): domain Bacteria; phylum Acidobacteriota; class Terriglobia; order Terriglobales; family Acidobacteriaceae; genus Gp1-AA133. The sequence goes on from DASQPN010000143.1 coordinate 6,642, forward strand.
TCCTACTCGACCGAAGGCGGGAGCTGGTACTTGACGCCTCTTTCGTCGCGACCAAGGTATTCCAACGGCAGTCCTCGGCCCTGATGGGGTTCGCAAGGAGCATCGCCGACCATTCCAGGGTCCTGCAACTGATTCGCGCATTCATGAAGAATGCGGCCTTTCCACGCGCGAGCGCAGATACGGCGATAGAGCCGGGCCTGAAACCCGCAGTGCTCGCCGCGCCGCGCGATTCGTCATGGGAGGATGCGTGGACCGTGACGGAGCGCTTGATTCTCACCATGAACGAGTATCTGGGGAAACGCGGAGTGCGGCTCGTCGTGGTCACGACGCCCTTTGCGATCCAGGTCCACCCGGACCGACAGGTTCGGGAGGCGGAGCAGGCGAAGCTGGGCATTCCTGACCTGTTCTATCCGGACCAGCGCATCGAGGCGTACGCACGGAAGCGAGGGATTGCCGTGATCCCGCTGACCTACGAAATGCAGCGGCTCGCCGAAAGCGGCCGGATCTACTTTCATGGTTTCCCGAATACCCGAATGGGGACCGGCCACTGGAACGAGAACGGTCATCGGATTGCGGCGGAGATCATTGCTGGCCATCTTTGTTCTAGTCATTTCTAAGCGGAGGACGCGTTCCGCCGCTCCATGGGAACTCAGAATGTCGAAAACCGGACCAGCCTCATCGAAGCGGCGGGCGTGTTGAGCAACGTATCGGAGAAATCGGGGGAAGTCCACGACGCGAGCCGGCGGCGTGCTTCACGACAACAAAAAACTATGCCCAAGGATGTCGAAGCGGCGTCCGCATCGCTGGAGGGACACTTCCGTCCAAGTGACTTCGCACGATGGCTCGTAGCCGGGTTGATGCTTGCCTACGGCATCATTACGTTCAACCGCGGCGCCCCCACCTGGGCCATCGCCTCGCTGGTGCTTTTTGCTGCACCGCTGGCGCTGCAATGGTCGCGCTGGGTTATGGTTCGCACCTATGCCCTCTGGTTCGCGGCGTTCTTGGTGCTTCAGGCGCTCCTCACCCCGTGGCTGCGTGGGGATTTCATTACACTGCCGCGGCAGATGAACAGCACGATCGACGTGCGGGCAGCCGATCTGCCGGGCATGCCACCCGGTATTCGCCACGTCACTACAGACGAAAAAGGCTTCCGTGCGAATCCACGCGTCGACTACCGGGCGAAGCATGCCTTGCGCATCTACGCGATTGGCGGTTCCACGACGGAGGACATCCTTCTTGATGATGAATCGACCTGGACTCATCTGGTGCAGGAGAATATCGTAAAGCAAGGCAAATCAGCCGAAATAGTCAATACCGGTGTATCGGGGTTGCGCGCCGCAAATCATCTCGCCACGCTCAAGGTCGTTGCACGGCTCGAGCCCGACCTGGTTATCTTCCTCATCGGTGCGAACGACTGGGCCAAGCACATCAAGGATCGCTTTGAGCGCAATTCTTGGGAGCCCCTGTCGCTACGTGATAGCGCGCTGGGCATGGTGCTGGACGGCGCGGTGATTTCGCCGGCGCAGCGGAAGATCTCCGGGAGAGCGTGGTCCGATCGGGCTCACGTACTTGACGGCCTCGAGGGTTTGACCCGGAGCGGGCAGCTATCCCTCCATCGACCCGTAACGCACACGTTTCGCCCGACAGAGGTTGCAGCCGATTATGCGAGGACGCTGCGCGAGATTTCGGGCCTGTGCAAGGAGAACCAAGTGACTTGTCTCTTCATGACTCAGCCGCACGCGTACAGCGAGGCGACTCCCGCCGACCTTCGGTCGCGCTTCTGGATGACGCCGCCGTGGGCGACCTATACCCTCGATTTCGAGTCCATGACCCATATCGCGTCGCTTTACAATGAGTTCCTCAAGTCCTTTGCTGCGCGGGAAGGACACCCTGTATGCGATCTGGCATCAGGGGTAGAGCCCTTACCCAAGTTCTTCTATGACGATCTGCACTTCACCGACGAAGGAGCGCGACGCGTCGCCGACCTGGTCTTGCCGTGCGCGTTCAAGGCTCTGGAAGGGAAACGGTGAGTCCTGCCGAACTCAAGGTCCATGTGGGAATCATGGCCGGCCAGCTCTGTTCACTTCATTTCTGTGCTGCAGCGGGTGCGCCGTAAAGCTTAGCAGTCGAGTTACGTTCTCAGAACAGTTGTCCCGGCTCAAGGGGAAATCATCCTGTGCACAGAAATCACCGGCTGATCCGACCGGACTACGCATTCCCTGAAGATACATTACGAGTGTCAATAAACTCCCGCATGCTTCTAAGGCCGCACCATTGAGTTGGTTATATTTGTGGAAAATGAATTCAAGACCAATAACTTCGACCTGCTGAGAATTTTTGCGGCGTCTCAAGTATTGGTGGGCCACACCGTTTTGCATTTGGGTATTGCCACGCCGCCGTGGTTGTACAAGCTGATATGCGCGTTTCCGGGCGTGCCGATCTTTTTTGTTATTAGCGGTTTTCTGATTTCAGCCGCGTACGAACGAAGTCCCGGTCTGAAAAGTTACTGCCGCAATCGCGTGCTGCGCATTTACCCCGGGCTTTGGTGCTGTGTGCTCGTCACTATTTTAGTTGCTATCCTCTGTGGCTTCAGTTTTGCGAACAGCCAAGCCCCCCTCTGGATAATTGGCCAATTTGTAGGCGCCATTTACACCCCCGGGTTCCTAAAGAATTTCGGTATCGGGTCCTACAACGGCAGCCTTTGGACAATTCCAGTTGAACTGCAGTTCTACTTCCTTCTGCCGGCGCTCTATTGGCTAATCCGTAAACGTACGAAGAATCAGACCTCGTGCTTTTGGCTCGCGTGGTTTGCCTTCGTCGCCATAGGCTTCGCGGCTAGTTTGATGTTTCCTCCGCTGCAGAATCCAGAAGGAGAGCCGACGCTACAAAAGCTGATTCGCTATTCGTTTTTCCCTCATTTTTTCCTATTTCTAAGCGGGATACTTTTGCAGCGGCTAAAGGCTTATGAGTCGAAATGGATAGCCGGCAAAGGGGCATACTGGCTCGCCGCCTATCTTGCTTTTTATTACGTTGTGCCAACAGCGCCCGTGACCTACGTGCCCGCTACGCTGCTGCTTGGGATTGTGACGGTATCGATGGCCTATACAATGCCGAGCATTTCGAAAAAGATACTAAAGGGTAATGACATTTCCTACGGTGTCTACATCTACCACGGACTGATGATCAATATATTGGTTGAGATGGGGCTAACGGGTCGTGCTGAATACTTCGTATTGTTAGCTGCTTGTACTTACCTTGCGGGATACGTGTCCTGGATCGCTATAGAGAGGCCGTTCCTACGGAAGAAAAAGCAGACCATTTCTCCTACCCTGGTCACAGAAAAACGGGAAAAACATAGGGTCGGGTTATTACATTACTTTACGAGAACAACATATTAGGATCTCTTGCTCGGTCGCCTCACCGATGAATCCGTTCGGACCATGAGCCGGTTTCGAACCTGTCTTTTCCCCGTGTCATCGTCTTAGGCCAAGCGATCGGGCGGACATGGAACGATTCGTTGTATTGGACAGCTGGCGCGGTATCGCTGCATGCCTGGTGGCTTTGTTTCATCTCGACGCCTACAGTCATCTGTACGGCGTGCCGTTTCTGCGCAACTCCTGGCTTTTCGTCGATTTCTTTTTCGTGCTGAGCGGCTTTGTCATCGCCGCGAACTACCAACAAAGATTGCTCGATGGCTTTGGCGTAGGGCGGTTTCTTTTTCTGCGGCTGGGCAGGCTGTATCCACTCCATTTCACAATGCTGGCGCTTTTTATTGGTTGTGAACTACTGAGGGTCCTACGGAGGGTCCTGGACCCGACACTTTCGTTTGCCGACTCAGTGGTGCCATTCAGCACCCCCCAAGAAGCGCCGAATACAATTCTCGCCAATCTGCTGCTTGTCCAAAGCCTCCATCTATACGATTTCTTGACCTGGAATTTGCCGAGCTGGAGTATCAGTACGGAGTTCTACACCTACGTCGTCTTCGCCGTGTGCTTAGTCGGACTTCGCAAGCACGCGTTGATCGCCTTACTTCTCGCGATGGTCGGAGGCCCGGTATTGATCGCTACCTTGAGTGAGCGCAACATGGGCACCGTTTACGACTGGGGGATTATTCGGTGCATCTACGGATTTGCCGCCGGGGCGATGTCGTGGAACATCTATAGAAAATGGAATGGCGAGCTCAGAAAATGGCTCTCCGGGAGCATGATTGAGTGGGGCGCACTTGGGCTCGTTGTCGTGTTCGTCAGTGCGGCCGGCACCACCCTCCTATCGGTCGCGGCCCCCTATGTATTCGCGCTCGTCGTGCTCGTCTTCGCGTTCGAGGCAGGGACTGCGAGCGCGATCCTCAGACTGCGACCGCTGGTTCTTTTGGGAACGGTCTCGTACTCCATCTACATGACGCACGTTTTCATTGTAAGAAGAATGTTCGATGCGGGCTATCAGCTCGGCAAGCTATGGCATGTCGACCCTTTTACGCACCGGGTGGTCGACGGGCACGATACCGTGTTCTTGGGAACCCAGCTATGGTATGGCGATATCGCTTACCTGGCGTACTTGGCGATGATCATCGCCATGTCCTATTTCACTTACCTCTGGATCGAAAAACCGGGGCGGGAATGGGTCAGAAATCGGGTGGGGAGACGACGGCAACAAACCGTGGCCTCGCGCAGCATCGTTAGCGCTTGAACATGCTCGGTCTCCGTAGCAGCTCGGTCATGCCTTCGTTTTGAGTGCAAACGCGCCGCGGGAGCGGCCCCAAGCCTTGCGGGCGATCCGACTCCATGCGGCGCGTCTCGTGAGGAGCTCCCATCCGAGCACCCTCGCGCGCCGGAGTCCGGTATAAATCCTGTGCGCGACTTCCGGAGTGGGCGCGATCCGGACCAGCCACCAGAGGGCGGCCGCCAGCGACGGGCCCTGGCCACGCTTCGCTTCCCCGAAGTAGCGCAGGGCCTCGGTGCGGTTTCCCTGCCCGAGGGCGGCCAGGCCGACGACGAGCTGCCTCGCTCGGCGCAGCGCGACGATTTCGGGATCCTCGCTTCGCTCCCCCTCGAAGAGTTCCTCGAACTGATGCAGGAGATCCCGCTCAAACGCAAACCGCGTCGGGCCGGTCGAGAGGTGTCCCTCGTTCAGCTGCGTGCCGTCGCCGGCGTACTCGTGTTTGATCGCCATGGGTAGCGACAAGAAGTTCGCGTTGAACCGGCGGCAGAGATTGGCGAGGTAGCTATAGTCGGCGGAGATCCGGTAGCGCGGATCGAACAAGCCCACGGCTTCCCGGGCGCGGCGCGTCAACACAGTGGGCTGCAAGGCGAAGAGGAAGCCGAAGCGCATGTGCTCGAAAACGCGCCCCCGGTACAGACGCGCGTCGCGATAGGGAGTGCAGGCCACAATGTCCCGCCCCCACTCCCCGATCGGCTCTACGCTTCCGAACATCCTGCGGTAGGGGTCGTCCTCCCCGGGAGGCAGCTTCAGCAACGACGAGTCCGCCTGCTCCGCGAGCGGCGGGTACCAGTCGGTCAGTGCGCTGCGGAGAAAGGGGATAGTGCCCCCTGCGCCCCACTCTCCGCAGAATTCCCCGGAGACGAAGTCCTGCCCGGGAAACGCCCGGAAAAATGCCACGCTGAGTTCCAGGTGGTGAGGGAGCCATTCGTCGTCGGAGTCCAGGAAGGCGATGTACTGGCCGCGTGCACGGAGCATGGCAGTGTTCCGCGCAGCGTTCACGCCCTGGTTCTTCTGCCGGATAAGGACGAGGCGGGGATCCGAGCCCTCGATCAGGGCGGCCGTGTCGTCGGTGGAGCCGTCGTCCACGACGATCAGCTCCCAATCCGCGAAAGTCTGCCCTTGCACGCTTGCGATCGCGGCCTGGATTGTCTCCCTGCGATTGTAGGTCGGGACGATCACTGAGACGAGGCTCATCGCGGGGACTCCTGGATCATTCAAGCCCTCGCCATTTCTTGATCGGCAGCCCGATCAGAGGGCCTGTTCCCGGGCCTGCCCGACGCGGCTTTGCCGGGCGATTCCACGAACCATGCGTGGAACTCCTTCAGGGTCATGCCGCAGCACCAGGTCGAAAGCTCCTCGAACAGAATCTCTAGGCGCTCGTATAGGCGCTCGATATCCGATGCGTTCCGGAAAGTCGGGCTGCCGCCCGGCATGAGCTCCGAGGAATGCAGCGCGAACTCCGTATGAGCCGCACCTTCAGCCCGCGCTCCGCGCGCTGCTCGCAACATCGCGCTGAGCTTGCTCTCCGCCGGGGCCAACCAGCTGAACGCCGGCGACACCAGTCTATTGGCGGCCTGGCGCAGCAAAGGGATGCGATAGACCCAGGGCGCCCTTCGATAGAGACGGCTTAGGCGGATCGTCATCGGCACCTCCAGCAGCCCGCCGGCCGCCGGTACCGAGATGTCGGAGGGGCTGAAGAAGTAGGGTCGATCAGGGAACGCCGTGTAGTCCGGTCCGCCATTCCCGCCTGGACTGCCCGGAGTTCCACGCCAGTCGATACCCGGGCTCACGGAGCAGTCCACGCGATATCCCGCGTCAACCAGCATTGCGGCATAACGACCGTCGAAACCCAGACGCCCGGCTCGGTGACTGATCATCTTTTGATCGAATCGGTCTTCGAGGAGGCGCGTGACGAACTTGATCTTCTCCCTCATCACTTGGTCGGGATATTCGATCAGGTAGGGTAAGAAATGAAAATCGTCGCTGGTCAGCGGGACGAGTGGCGGCGAGTTCCATGCGTGCAGATGCATCCCGACCTCGCCGGCGCCGCGCGCAAGCACGTCGCGCGCAAACTCGACAAAAACATCGGACATCGCCATCTCGTAGTTCGTAAGGTAGACAGGCTTGAAACCGAATCGCTCGCAGAGCGATTGGAAGCGAGGCAGGTGCTCCGCGTTGCGGGTGGTGATTTCCCGTGGTCTTGCCCAGAGATCGTCCCCCTCGGTGTCGATTGTGATGATGAAAGGCGTCTTGGACATGGCGTGCTTGGCTCGACACGATCATTTCGGGATGCGCAAGACGAATGTGTCCCGTGCGCATGCAGGCGCCAAGACCGGCAGATTATCGAGCTCGACGCAGCGGACCCTCATCGCCTGATGAGACTAGCGGCCTCACATTAAAGGCGGCGCGAGGCGATTTGCAAGCCCGTAGTTCGTCCGGATCATCCCGGCGGCGCGCAGGGATTGGCACCGGTAAAACTTCATAGGGTACAAGGTGGAATCCGCCGACCGGATTACGTTGACCTTGCGTGTTATGCTGCCGCGCATCCTGGCCGGACGGCTTCTCACCGAGCGTATCGGTTTCGCGGGCAGATTGATCTTCCTATCATGAAAGTGAACAACATCGCTCGGGCGAATTTCAGCAATACCACCCTCCCGCTCGTCTGCATCCAGGGGCTCGGGTTCGTAGGCGCTGCCATGGCTGCGGCCGTCGCGAGGGCCAGAGATTCGCATGGAAACCCTCTCTACAACGTCATGGGCATTGACCTGGATACGCCAGAGGGCGTGGCGCGGATCGGAGGAATCAACGAAGGCAGGTTTCCTATGCCAAGCGCTGATTCAATGCTCCTCAACGCCGTCCGGGAAGGCCACGAAGCAGGCAACCTGAAGGCTTCCGTTGATTCCTCTTGGTATTCCAGGGCCAAGATCGTCGTCGTCAACGTACCGCTCGATATCAGCGATATTCATGGTAGCCCGTCGATTGGCATCGAACCCTTCCGGCGAGCCATGCAGCTACTTGGCAAACAGATGCAGCGCGGCTCCCTCGTGATCGTGGAGACGACCGTGCCCCCCGGCACTTGCGAGAAAGTTGTCGTACCCATCCTCGCCGACGCGTTGAGGGAGCGGGGCCTTCCTCCCGATTCGATCCATGTCGCTCATTCCTACGAACGCGTCATGCCCGGAAGCGAACATTTGAATTCGATTGTCAATTTCTGGCGAGTGTACTCGGGTACCACGATCGCCGCCGCCGAGATGTGCGAAGAATTCCTTTCCACCATCATCAACACAAAGGAGTTTCCACTGGCCCGTCTGCAAGGCACGACCGCTTCCGAGATCGGCAAGGTCCTGGAAAACAGCTATCGTGCCGTCACCATTGCGTTCATGGAGGAATGGGGTCGCTTCGCCGAGTCGGTCAATGTCGACCTCTTCGAGGTCATCGACGCCATTCGAGTGCGTCCGACGCATTCCAACATGAGACAACCCGGATTCGGAGTCGGCGGATACTGCCTTACGAAGGACCCGCTTTTCGCCTACCTTTCTGCCAAGCAGCTTTTCGACTTGAGCAGCCTTGATTTTCCATTCTGCATGCTGGCCATCGAAGTCAATCGGCGAATGCCCCTGGTGTCATTGGATCAAGTGGAAAAGTTGCTGGGAGGCAGCCTGAAGGGGAAAAGGATTCTTCTGCTCGGGATCAGTTACCGACAGGATGTGGGCGACACCCGATTCTCTCCGTCAGAGGTGTTCGTAGCGGAAGCCACCAAACGAGAAGCTGAGGTCCTGGCCCACGACCCGATGGTGCAGCAATGGCCCGAAACGCGGGCCCGCATGGTGTACGGGATGCCCGATCCGGATGTGGACGCGGTTGTATTCGCGGTGCCACATCAAGAGTACCGAAGTTGGGATCTCGAGCGCTGGCTCGGATCGAGGCGGCCAGTCATTTTCGACGCAAACCGCGTGTTGACGAGATCCCAGCTCGAATCCCTATCCAGGATCGGCTGTCAGGTCGGAAGCATCGGGCGAGGCACATCATTCAATGTCTAAGACATTGGTCACGGGCGGCGCAGGTTTCATTGGCTTGTTCCTGGCAAAGCGCTTGCGTGAGCGAGGACATGAAGTTCACCTGCTGGACAACTTCTCCCGCGGTGTGATGGACGCGGATCTGCATGACTTTTCCTGTCAGCCAGGCGTGCGAATCATCCGAGCCGATGCGTTGAACCAGAACGAAATAGCATCGCTTCCTGTGGACTATGAGGTTATTTATCATTTGGCGGCCATCATCGGTGTCGCGCACGTGATCAAGCGGCCATATGCCGTCCTTTGGGATAACCTCTCCATGCTTTCCAACTTCCTCCTGTTGGCGAGACGTCAGAGAAACTTGCGCAGGTTTGTCTTTGCTTCGACGAGCGAGGTATACGCGGGAACGCTCGAGGCATTCGGCATGCGCATTCCTACTCCGGAAGATACGCCCATCACGCTACCCGATTTGAAGCGACCGAGAACCTCCTACATGCTTTCCAAGATCTACGGTGAGGCCATGTGCCGCCATTCTGAGGTGCCATTCACGATCGTCAGGCCTCACAACTTCTACGGACCGAGGATGGGGTTGTCACACGCAATTCCGGAGCTGCTCAAGAAGAGCTATGATGCAGCCGAGGGAGCTGAAATACCGGTCTTTTCCCCGAACCATCAGAGAACCTTCTGCTACATCGCCGATGCGGTCGAGTTGATTCACTTGAGTGCCGAGGCGCCGCAAGGCGAGGGAGCGACGCTCAACATCGGCAACCAGCGGCCGGAAGTTTCGATCGGCGACTTGGTAGCACTTGTGCTGAAGACGACCGGCAAGAAGCAAGGAATCAAGCAGGAGGCGGATACGCCTGGATCGCCTCGGCGCCGTTGTCCGGACATGACGGCCACGTTCCAGCTCACTGGGTATGAACCCAAGGTTTCTCTAGAAAATGGGATCCTAAAAACCTACGAGTGGTACCTCTCCAGGGTCTTCAGGGGCGGAGAGCTGTCCGCCCGCTGATCATCCGGGCCGTCCAGCTATTGGTGCCTTTACGCGTTGCTGATATCGGGGAAAGGCACGCAACCATGGCCGACGAGTACCAGCCCAATCGGTACAACGTACAGCAGGAGCCAGCATGTCGCAGATCCCCAATGATCAGGTGAAGGTGGCATTGCTTGCTGGCGGCCGGGGCACACGCCTGCGCCCGTTGACGACGGTTTTCCCCAAACCACTCGTCCCGCTCGGCGAAATGCCTGTCCTTGAAATCCTGCTGCGTCGACTCGCGGCACACAACCTGCGGCACGTGGTTCTCCTGACGGGGTACCTGTCGGAACTGCTGATGGCGGTCGTCGGGGACGGCGCGAAGTACGGCGTCGAGGCCACGTACTGCCGCGAAGAGCGCCCTCTCGGCACCGCCGGCCCGCTTGCGTTGATTCGCGAGCAACTGACGGAACCATTCATGGTCATGAACGGCGACCTGCTCACGACCGTGAGCTTCAGCCGGTTGCTCGAGTTCCATCGTCGCGAGCAGGCGGACGCCACGGTCGCTGTCTACCGGCGCGACGTTCCGATAGATTTCGGCGTGATTGAAAGCGATGACAACGGTCGCTTTGTCGGCTATCGGGAAAAGCCGACGTATCACTTCGAAGTGAGCATGGGCGTGTACGCGATGAGCCGCTCGGTCTTGAAGCACGTGCCGGACGGCGAGAAGCTGGACATGCCCGATCTGATCGCGCGAATTCACGCCGCAGGCGGCAAGGTCGCCTGCTACCGCGAGGACTGTTACTGGCTCGATATCGGCCGCATGGACGACTACGCCAAGGCACAGGAAGAATTTGCCGAGAACGCGGAGATATTTCTCGGCGCCAGGACATGACAGGAGTGCTCTGGATTACCGGCGCGTCGGGGTTTACCGGACGGCACCTCGTGCGTTTCCTGCGCCAGTCCGGCGCGTCGGTGCGGATCATCGGTATCGACATCGACGTCAGTGCGGCTGCGGATCTTGATGCTGCACATGCGATCGACCTGACCAATGCCGAGGCAGTGGCCGCGCTCGCCAGACGGGAGCGGCCCGACTGGGTCATTCATCTTGCGGGGCTGATGCCGCCGGCGGCGGAATCGGAAATGTGGCGGGTCAACGTCGGCGGCACGGTCGGCCTTCTTCTCGGCCTGCGCGAGGGGAGCCGCCCCCTACGCATCGTCAGCATCGGCTCGGCGGCCGAGTACGCCCCCTCTGCGCCCAGTCCGCTCACCGAGACCGCCCCGTCTGGCGGCGCGTCCTTGTACGGTAATACCAAACTGGCGCAGTCGCTTACGTGCCTGTGGCTGGGGGCCGAATGCCACCTCGAAGTCCTCATCGCGCGTACTTTCAACCTCGTCGGTCCCGGACTGCCGCCGCGCTGGATCACCGGGTCACTCGTACAGCAGTTTCTCGCTGCCGCGGAGGAGGTCCATGTCGGAAACCTCCATACGGCACGCGATTTCATCGACGTGCGGGACGCGGTTCGCGCGTACTGGCTGCTCGTGCAGCGGGGCAAGAGCGGGAGGATCTACAACGTGAGTTCGGATATTCCGGTCAGCGTGCGGGAGATGCTGGACATGCTGTCTCGCGTTTCCGGACATTCGCCACGCATTCGGATCGATCCGTCGCGCGTTCGTGCCAGCGATCCAGTCAGCGTCTTCGGCGACTCGAGCCGGCTGCGCGAGGCCACGCATTGGGGTCCGACGATCTCCTTGGAGCAGTCGCTGCGCGACATGCTGGCGCAGGCATGACTCCGCTCCGCGTCTGTTTGGTGGGCCTGCAGTGCTATGACCTCCTCACGCGCGCTCCGCATCCACGCCTTATCGGGGGGGCCGAGCGCCAACAGGTGTTTCTGGCGCGCGGGCTTGCGGCGAGCGGCCACAAAGTCGCGTTCGTCACGACCGACTACGGTCAGGACGATGGCGTCTGGAACGACGGCATCCAGATCTTCAAAGCGTATGTTGAGGACCAAGGATTGCGGGGTGTGCGTTTCGTGCATCCCCGATGGACTGGACTGGTTGGCGCGATGCGGCGTGCCGGAGCGGACATCTACCACCAGATGGCAGGCGACCTCCTGACCGGTCAGGTGGCGGCATGGTGTCGCTTACGGGGGCGACGATTCGTGTTCTCGCTCGCGTCAGACGGCGACTGCGATCCGGCACTCCCGCTTCTGAGTACCGCGAGGCAACGACTCTTCTATCGGTTCGGACTGCGGTACGCCGATGCCGCCATCGCGCAGACGGAGAGCCAGCGGAAGCAGGTGCGCGCGGCATTCGGCGCTGAGTCGACCGTGATCCGGAGTTGCACGTCCGATGTGGCGTTCGATCCCGCGGTCATTCGAGCGCGAGCACGCGAAGCGCGGCCGCGCATTCTCTGGGTCGGCCGACTCGCGCCGGTGAAGCGGCTCGAGATCCTGCTCGATCTTGCCGCCGCCAGACCCGCTTGGGAGTTCAACGTGGTCGGCAGCGGCGACCCGAATCAGGAGTACGTGCAGCGACTACAATCGCGGGCAAAGTCGCTGTCGAACGTCTCGCTGCATCGCGGCGCCACGGACGAGCAACTGCACGAGGCATATCTACGTGCGCATGTGCTTGTCTGTACGTCGAGCATGGAAGGCCTTCCAACAACGTTCCTGGAGGCGTGGGCACGAGCCTTGCCGGTGGTTTCGACCGTGGACCCCGATGGAGTGATCGCAGCGCATCGTCTGGGCGCAGCCACCACTACCGAGCATCTCGCGGAAGCCATTGCCGGCGTTCTGGCCCAGGTCCGGGATGGGCTGCCGGAGCGCGTCAGAGCGCATTACGTTGCGACGCACACTGTCGGACCGTTTGTCGCCGCCCACGAGCAGCTCTTCCGTGACGTCTTGGAACGCACATCCCCCGGCCACCAGGCTCAGAAGTAACAAAGTAACTGGAGAAAGCATCGGGCGGCCGGGCCGAGACGCCCCAGATCATTCGGCGGATACAGCTGTCGTGATACAGCTACGCTGTGTCGTCACATCGCGACAGAATTATCAAGCTCTCTCGATAGTGGGCCGATACCCGACGCACTATCATGTTGATAACATGGTCATCCCCTGCCCAGAATGCAGAGTTTTATCGCAGACGTGCCAGCCGGAGTAAGGGAGCGACTCTCGCGAAGGCGGCAGGAAAAGACGCCGAAAGGGAGCAGCGGCGGTTCCGAATGTACGTAGTGTGGTGCCTTGCGGCGCGCTTTTGGAAGAACAGGCTTGTTGAGAGGTCGAAAATGACAAATCTGCAATTTATCCCGGACGTACTGGACCGCAAAGGCCTCTTGAACGCTTTGCGGGTGTTCAAAAAGGGCGATTTCTCGGTTCGCCTCCCCATGGATCTGATAGGGATCGACGGAGAGATCGCACAGGCGTTCAACGATGTCGTCGAAATAAACGAGAAGGTGGCCGACGAGTTTGCGCGTATCCGGGACGAGGTTGGAAGAGAAGGGCAGATCAATCAACGCGTGCGGCTGCCCGCCGCGACGGGGTCGTGGGCAGATTGCGTGGACTCGGTGAACACGCTGATCGGAGATCTCGTCCGGCCGACCTCGGAGATGGCGCGGGTCATCGAGTCAGTCGCAAGAGGTGATCTTTCCCAACGGATGCTGCCGGAGATCGACGGCCGGCCGTTGCGGGGTGAATTCCTGCGGATCGGGAAGGTCGTCAACACGATGGTCGATCAGCTCGGCGGGTTTGCCTCGGAAGTGTCGCGGGTGGCGCGCGAAGTGGGCACCGACGGCAAGCTCGGCGGCCAGGCGCAGGTGCCCGGCGTGGCCGGCACCTGGAAGGACCTCACCGACAACGTGAACTCGATGGCGGCGAACCTCACCGGCCAGGTGCGCAACATCGCGGAGGTGACCACGGCGGTGGCCAAGGGCGACCTCTCGAAGAAGATCACGGTGGACGTGAAGGGCGAGATCCTGGAGCTGAA
>DASQPN010000144.1:0-11880 GCA_035643915.1 Terriglobales bacterium
AGACGAGGTCGCAGCAAGAAATACCAGATGGTCAGCGCGGGTACGGCCGCTGCAACGAGCGCGTGCAATCCAATCATCCAGCTGGCAGCGCGTTCCTCATCGTCGGCGTGCTGGCGCAGGTACTCGGCCACCAGCAAGGTACCGGCGGGAAGCGCGGGCAGAACGTAGCCGGGCAGCTTCGATCGCGAAAGCGAGAAGAACAATACAGGAACGATGAGCCAGAGTATCAGGAAGAAGGTGAGCGCATCTCTGGAGTCAAACAAACCTGTTCGCTCGGCCCACCAGGCTCGCGCCATCTCAGCAGAGCCGGCAGCGACAAACACCGTCCATGGCAGCAATCCCAGGACCACGACGGGAACATAGAACCAGAATGGTTGCCGGTGGTGGTACAGATCGGTACCGAAGCGTGCCAGATTGTGCTCGAAAACAAAAACCCGAAAGAACTCGGGATTGCGGATTTCGACTGCTACATACCACGGCAGCGCAACGAGGAAAAACAACAGCATTCCGGGGATCCAGAGGGTTGTGAGCATGATTCGCGCGTTCCCCGCCGCGGTCGCGAATAGCACCAAAACCGCGCCGGCCAGAACAGGTCCAACCGGCCCCTTCGCGAGCGTCGCCAGCGCCAGAAAAACATAGAACGCCCCCAGGTAGAGCTTCTCGGACGTTTCCCACCACGCATACCATGCGAGCATGGCGAGCGTGAACATCGCAGCCAACGGCATATCCGGAGACGCGGCGTGAGCGAAGCCAACCACACCCGCGGCCGAGGCCGTCATCAGCGCGCCATCCAGCTGAAAGCCGGGCCGCAATCGGCGCAGGAACAGGTACACGCCCAGCACCATAAGCGACGCGTCGAGTGCCGAGGGCAGCCGCGCCGCCCAATCGCTTACGCCGAAAACACGGTAGGCGAGGATTGCCTGCCAGTAGTAAAGCACCGGCTTTTCCAGCCACGCTTTGCCGCCCAGGGTTGGTGTGATCCAGTCGGCGCGCTCGAGCATCTCGCGAGCCACCTGCGCGTAGCGCGGCTCATCGGCGCCCAGGAGGCCGAACTGGCCAAGTCCGTAAAAGAAAAGAAAAATGCAGAATCCGGCCAGCAGCAGCCCGTCCGTGCGAGCACGTGGATTCACAGGTCAGCTCGGGTTTGTCGATCGCGGGAGAGGGGCATGGGGTTCGTGCCGGGCGCGAACGCTCGCAGTTCAGCGCGGCAAGAAGCGATTTGCCCCGACACGACAGGCTGCATAGCTGCTACTCCGCCGAGGGCTCCGGACGAATCAGTTCGAGCATGCGAGCCACCGCGATCGCGAGGGGCCCTTCCATGGAACAGCCGCTGGCACACTCGTGCCCGCCACCGCCGAAGCGCTCCGCAATATCCGCGACGTTCAGCGTACCCTTGCTTCGCAGGCTAACGCGGTAGCGCCCGTCCGGCAGTTCCCGGAAAAATGCGGCGACCTCGACATCCTGGATGGAAAGCGCGTAGTTCACGATCCCTTCGCAGTCTTCTTCCTTGGCGTGGCTGCGTTCCATCTGTTCTCGCGTAACCCATATCCACGCCAGCGGACCTTCCCGATGCAGACTAGACAGCGCAGCGCCCAGCAGCCGCATCTTGGCGGTGGAGTGTGCGAAGTAAATATTGCGCGCGCATTGAAAAGGATCCGCACCCGCCAACACCAGCTCGCGCGCCAGCGCGAAGGTGTGTTCGTTGGTCCCTTTGAACATGAACGAGCCGGTGTCGGTCATCAGCGCGGTATAGAGGCAAGTCGCGATCTCGGGAGAGATTTTCACGCCCGCTGCCTGTCCCAGACAGTACACCAGCTCGGCCGTCGCAGTGGCGCGGGGATCGATCCAGTTCACGTGTGCGAACGGCCGTCCGCTGCTGTGGTGATCGATGCTGATCAGAAAGCGATTCTCCAGCCCTGCCAGCCGGGTCCGCTGAATACTGTCGCACTCCAGGATGATGGCCGCTTCGTAATTCCCATTGACGCGATCGGCCTGTACCACCCGGTCCGCGAAAGGCAGGGGCTGATAGATGCGGGGCACGGGATCGTGCAGGACGACGTCCGCATCTTTGCCCAGCAGGCGCAGGATCTGACAGCAGGCCAACGCGGAGCCGATCGCGTCCCCATCCGGACGAGCGTGCGACGTAAGCACGAATCGGTTTCGCTGTTCGATGTGTTGGAGTACTTCCTTCAGCATCTGGTTAAGCTCGACGGTTGCCTGACTGACTGCCAGTTCTCTTCTTCGTGCGATTCAAAAGCTCGTCAATCCGGGTTTCATAATGCTGCGAACGATCCAGGATGAAGAGCAGCTCCGGCGGACGGCGCAGATGCAGGCGTTCCGCCAGTTCGCGACGCACGTATCCGCCGGCGGCTCGCAGCCCCTCGATAGTCTGCCCGGCTTGCGCGTCGTCTCCATCAACTACCACCAGCACGCGTGCCGATCGCGAATCCGGGGCGAGATGAACCTCACTCACATTCACCAGGCCGATGCGAGGATCGCTGAGCTCGCCCTCGAGAATGGTCTCGATCTCTTCACGCAGGGCTTCTCCCAGCCGTTCCCGATGGTATTTTTGCCCGCGCCGTTCCAATCAAGTCACCTCAGAGGAAAACGGATGAGAATATCAGAAATCGCCCGCCGGGGGGAGGGCATCAACGGCAGGTTCAAGATCTACTTGTCTACAAAAATTCCACAAAAGAATCGGTAACTTCCGCACCGCCGTTATTGGCAATGCGCGTGACCTGGCGCTCGACGCTTTTCATCAGGCCGTCCAGATAATCACGCGAGTCGGAAACGCTCACCACCCCGATGGTCGCGCGGTTCCAAAGCCCCGTGGCATCCAGTTCCGCAACGGCCACGTTGAAATGCGTGCGCAACCGATCCTTCACGCTGCGAACCACCTGCCTTTTGTCTTTCAGGGACTGGGCGGCTTCGATGCTCAACTCGAGGGTGAGAAAAGCAATCATCGGTCGTTGGTCGTTGCTGGTTTGCAAAAGCGAATGTCGCCCACGACCAAAGACCAACGACGGCTCTACGCAATCACTTCCGCGGCAATGCGCTCAGTCACAAAGGCTTCGATCACGTCGCCGACCTTGATGTCGGCATAGTTGGCGATCGCAATCCCGCACTCCATGCCGTTACGCACTTCGCTGGCATCGTCCTTGAAGCGCCTGAGCGAAGCAATCTTGCCCTTGAAGACCACCACGTTGTCGCGCAGCAGGCGGACTTCAGAGTCGCGCTTGATGAGGCCATCCACCACCTGGCACCCCGCGATCGTGCCCACCTTCGGAATCCGGAACGTCTCCCGGACGTCGGCGCGTCCCTGGTAGGTCTCCTTGATGGTTGGCTCGAGCAAGCCGGTCATGGCACGTTTGATCTCGTCCTGCAATTCGTAAATGATCGAATGCAAACGGATATCGACCTTGTCCTGATCGGCAAGCTCCTGCGCCTTCCGCTCCGGCCGCACATTAAAGCCGATAATGATGGCGTTTGACGCCGACGCCAGCAGCACATCGGACTCCGTGATCGCACCCACGCCCGAGCGCAACACCTTCAGGCGTACCTTGTCGTTCGAAAGCTTCGAAAGCAAGTCCACGAGCACTTCGACCGATCCGCCCACATCGCCCTTGAGGATGATATTGAGCTCTTTGGTCCCGGCCGTCTTCAGCTGCTCGGCCAGACCTTCGAGCGACACTCGCGAACTCTTGGCCAAAGTGGCTTCGCGGGCCTTTTGCTCACGGTACTCGGAGATGCCGCGGGCCTTATCGCGGTCGGCAACGACAACAAACTGATCGCCGGCTTGCGGCAAGCCTTCCATGCCGAGAATCTCGACGGGAGTGGAGGGCGGCGCCTCCTCCAACTGCGCGCCGCGATCGTCGAACATGGCGCGCACTTTGCCGTACACGTTGCCCACAACAAAATTGTCGCTGGTGTGCAACGTTCCGTCCTGCACGAGAACCGTAGCTACCGGACCGCGACCGCGATCCAGCTTGGCTTCGAGCACAACGCCACTGGCCGAACGATCAGGGTTTGCCCGGAGCTCCTGCAGGTCCGCCACCAGGCAGATCATCTCCATCAGCAGGTTCAGGTTCGTTTTCTTCTTTGCCGAGACATCGACGAACACCGTCGTCCCGCCCCAGTCTTCCGGCATCAAACCGCGATCGGCGAGTTGCTTTTTCACGCGATCGGGGAGGGCTTCCGGCTTATCGATCTTGTTGACCGCAACGATGATGGGCACTTCGGCCGCATGCGCGTGGTCGATGGCCTCGAGCGTTTGGGGCATCACTCCGTCATCCGCGGCTACGACCAGCACGACGATGTCGGTGGACTTAGCGCCGCGTGCCCGCATTCGCGTGAAGGCCTCGTGACCGGGCGTATCGAGAAACACGATCTCGCGCCCGTAGGCCGGCGATTCCTTGTCCTGGATCCGCACTTTGTAGGCGCCGATATGCTGCGTGATCCCTCCCGCTTCGCCTTCCGCCACACTGGTCGAACGGATGGAGTCGAGCAACGTGGTCTTGCCGTGATCGACGTGGCCCATGATGGTGACAACCGGAGGCCGCGGCACCGCCTCGGCAGCACCGTCTTCCCCAGTGGACGCCGCGTCGGCGATTTCTTTCTGCGCCTGCTCTTCGAAGCTGATCACGTTCGTGTCCGCGCCGAAGAAGCGAGCCATCTCGCTGGCTAGTTCCGCATCGAGCGTCTGGTTAATGGTTGCGAACACCCCGCGCGCCAGCAGACGAGCGATCAGGTCCTTGGCGCGAATATCCAGTTTCTCGGCCAGATCCTTCACGCTGATGCCTTCCGTGATCGTGATGCTGCGCGTGATCGGCTGGGGCTCGTTCGAGAGCGAAAGCCGGGGCGGCGGAACATAGCCCTTCATCGGGCCTTCCTTCACGCCACGTGGTACATAACGCTGGCCGGGGCGGCGGGACGGACCGCCGGGGCGGCTGCCCGGACGGGTCGATCCTGGAGGCGCCAGAGGCGCTCCCGGACCAACTCCCAGTGGACGGGCACCGGTCGGCGACTGCCGCGTGGGATGCATCGGACGGCGCTCCCCTGGCCGCAACGGCGGGCGCGGCGCTCCCGGAACCTGCGGCCGGGGGCGCTGGAAAATCGGCTGACCGGGCACCGGCCGTCCGGGCGCGGGACGCGAGGTTGCTCCCGCCTGCGCACCAGGCTGCACCGGCTTGGGAGGCGGCGCCTTGTACACGGGCCGTGGCCCCGTCTGCGGAACAATCATGCGCGGCGGCGGAGCCATCGGGGCTGACGGCCGCGCCGGGGTTGCTGAGGCAGGCGCGGAAGGCTGTGTCGGAGGGGCGGCGAGAGGCGCCGCCGCCGCAACCGTCGATTCGGTCTGGGCGGTGACGGACGGCGGTGCGGCGGGACGCGCCGGCGCCGCAAGTGCTGGCGGCGCAGCCGCAACGGAAGCTGGCGCCGCTGGCTTCGCAGCCGGCGCAGTCGTGGTTGGCGGAGCGGGCGGCCGGATCACCGACGGTGCAGGTCGCGTCGTTTGCGGCGTAATGAATCGTGGCGCCGGGGTGGGCGGCACAGGCGGTTTTGCCGCCGGCGCAGGCGGGGCCGGCGTTGCGGTCGCAGCGGGAGCAGGCGGAAGAGCGCTCTTTGTCTCCACCGGCGGCCGAGGAGCCACCGAATGTGCAGGGGGCGCGGCGACAGCCTGCTGCTTCTGGGTGATGAGCTTTAGAACATCGCCCGGCTTCGAAATCTGGGAAAGGTCGATCTTGGTCTTGATTTCGTCGGCCTCACGCACCGAACGCGTGGACCGGGCCGGAGCGGCCTCAGCAGCAGCACGGAAGTGGGCACGCACTTTGTCTGCCTCGTGGTCCTCGAGAGAACTGGAATGGGTCTTCTTCTCGGTGACTTCGACTTCCGTGAGGACATCGAGAATAGCCTTGCTTTTGACTTCCAGCTCCCTGGCCAGATCGTTGATTCGAATCTTACTCATCCGCCCTTTCTTTGCCCCGCCACGTCTCCTTAAGTCTTCATAGCACCCTCGCGGAGTCAGCGTTGCACGCCGGCCCGCCGCCTACGCGACGAGCGCGGAAAATCCTGATCATTCTTTTGTTTCGGCGGAGGTCTCTTCCTCCCCGCCCTCGGCTTGCGCGGCCACTTCCCCGACCGCCGGGCCCGGTTCCACCTCTTCGGTCGCGGCGGCAACTTCCTGGACCTCACCTTCCCCCGGCGCTTCGGCGACGCCCTCTTCCGCGACAACTTCCTGGGCTTCACCTTCGGGCGCGGCCACCGCACCCTCTCCGCCTTCCAGGGTGGAAAAGTAATTATTGACCGCCAAACTGATTTTTTCCACCGTTTTGGGGCCAATTCCTTCGATCGCCTCAAGCTGCTCGGGCGTCATGTCGGCCAACGCTTCCACGGTGGTAACCCCCGCAGCGCTCAATTTCTCGATCAGGCCTTCGCCCAGGCCGGGAACATTCTCGAGCGGAGTGGCGGTCTGCGAGACCAGCGCCGACATCTGCTGCTCCACTTCCTGCCGCTTCTCTTCCTCGCTCTTGATATCGATCTTCCAGCCCAACAACTTCGCCGCCAACCGGACGTTCTGCCCCTTCTTGCCGATGGCCAGCGACAGCTGGGTGTCATCCACCACCACTTCGAGGTGCTTCTCGGCCTGATCGACTACGGTCACGCGGCTCACCTTCGCCGGCTGCAGGGCCTTCTCAGCAAACGTTACCGGGTCCTCGTGGTACTCGATGATGTCAATCTTCTCGCCGCGCAGCTCGCGAATGATGGACTGCACGCGCATGCCTTTCATTCCGACGCACGCGCCGACCGCGTCGACATCCTTGTCCTTGGACATCACGGCGATCTTCGTCCGCTCACCCGCTTCGCGCGCAATGGCACGAATCACGACGGTTCCGTCGTAAATCTCCGGAACTTCCGTCTGGAACAGGTGCTGCACCAGATCCGGCGCTGCCCGCGAGACCACCACTTGCGGCCCCTTCGACGCTTTCTCGACGCGCGAGATGATGACGCGCACGCGCTCCCCGATGGCAAACGATTCCAGCCGCGACTGCTCCTTGCGAGGCATGCGCGACTCGGCCTTGCCGATGTCGAAAATCACATCCGGCCCTTCGATCCGCTTCACGGTCGCATTGACGATCTCGCCCACGCGCGATATGTACTCGTTGTAAACCGTGTCGCGCTCGGCCTCGCGCACCTTCTGAAAAATGACCTGCTTGGCAAGTTGCGCCGCGATCCGCCCCAGAATGCCTTCCGTGACCTTCGGGATCTGCAGCTCTCCGCCCACTTCGGCGTTCGGATCCAGCTTGCGCGCGTCTTCGAGCGTCACCTGCAGGACGGGATCTTCCACCTGTTCCGGATTCTCAACCACCGTCTTCACCGCAAAGGCGCGGATTTTGCCGGACTCTTTGTCCAGCTCCGCGCGCAGATTTTCCTGCGTCTTGTAGTACTTGCGGGTCGCGACAACAATCGCGTCTTCCACCGCACTCACCACAATCTGCGGATCAATCCCCTTTTCCCGGCTCAGTGCGTCGATCGTGTTGTAAAGCTCGCTTGCCATAAGTTAAGAATTCCGATATCAATCCAGTTCGACTGCAGGTTTCCAGGTTGCACGGTTCCAGCTCTCAAACCCTCACCCCAAACTTGACGAGCGATCCGTCTTTGAAAACTTGCCAGCTTGAAACTTTGAAACCTCTCAGATCTCCGGCACCAGGTTCGCCTTCTCCACATTCGCCAGCTCGATCTCAACCTTGGGCGGCGTGCCGGCCGCGGGGCGATGCTTCCTGCGAGCCGCGCTCAAATCCACCGTCAGCCTGCCTTCCCGAAAGCTTTCCAGCCGCCCTTCAAAGTGCCGGTTGCCATTCACCGGCTCCCGGGTCATCAGTTTGATGCGGCTGCCTCGAAAACGCTCGTAGTCGACTGCCCGATTCAGCTTGCGGTCAAGCCCAGGCGAGGAAACTTCCAGCACATACGTCCCACCCGGCACCGCGTCTTCGACGTCGAGAATCGTCCCGAACTCCCGACTGAAGCTCGCGCAATCCTGGTGCGTCACACCGGCCGGCTTATCGATGAAGACGCGCAGCATGCGGGTCTTGCCCGCACCGTGAAACTCGATCTCGACCACCTCAAGTCCGCTCGAGGCGGCCACCCGTTCCGCAATCCCGCGCACCCGATCTTCGTCAAATGCCATGAATCCAATAGTTTAAAAGCTTTGTGCCCCGCCGCATTTGACCGCAAACTAAAAAGTGGGCTTGCGCCCACTGGTGTGCTTCGTCAAATGCTGGTACTACACAACAGTTTTCAATACTTGAATATACGCCGGTTATCGCGAAAAGACAAACCGGGCCGAGGCGGCCCAGGGGGGCGTGTTGAGGGTGAAAAAACTCGGCAGGGGCCCCTGCGGATCTACTCGAAACCTACTGCAAAGCGGCTTGGTTCAGCGTCACGGAGCGGTAAGGATTGGCGAGTCCACCGATCACCCTGCAATTCTGTCCGTTGACAGAGCCCGCGGCTAGTGTGGAAAGGTAGATGCTGGTTCCACCGTTCGATCCCTGGTTGTCGATCCTCCCTGGCCGGAATTGAACCCGGGAGCTGACTTTCCTAATGCTCCAAAGACCTTCAGTCAGTCGAACCACAAACACGACACGCTTCGGGTGGCGCGTTCACTCCACTAGGGCGCGTTCACTCCACTGGAGGGGAGGCTCTTCGAATCAGAGGGTGCCAGCTGCTCGACCGCGTTTCCGAGTTTGCAGCCGTTCTGGCGGAAGGGCTTTTGCGGATCAACCGACAGTGCTTTTGAGTCGGACTCACTTGGCCGCCGCGATGCCCATGGTTTCAAACATCCGCTCGACGCGAAATTCCGGGTCGCGATAGGGCTTTCGCGGCGGGGCGGAATCCGGTTTCGAACGCGGCTCTTCGCGCTTGAGGGCGTCCTCACGCATGCTCCCGCACGCCCCTCGGCATCATTACCAGGGAGGATGGCCCGAATCCGAGCAGTGTTTTGCGCGCATACCGAAAATGCTTAAGGCGCTCCCTCGGAGTGCGGCAACAACGCTACAGTGAACCACTAGCCAGCCGAGTTCCCCCCGGCAGGAAAGCGTCCACCCACCCCGTGCCTTCTGAGAATGGCGCCGAGCGCGTCCGCCATTTGCCACCATGCGCTCACCCTCCCTACAATAGACAGATACCCGGAGCCCGGAATACATCTATGATTCATTTTCCCGTTCCCGAGGCGTTGACCTTCGACGACGTGCTGCTCTTGCCCAGTCGCTCCGACGTGGTTCCCGCGCTGGCCAATACACAGACCCAACTCACGCGCAACATTCGGCTCAATATCCCCATCGTCAGCGCAGCCATGGACACGGTCACCGAGTCGCACATGGCCATCGCCATCGCGCAGCAGGGCGGCCTGGGCATCATTCATCGCAATCTGACCATCGAGCAGCAAGCCAACGAAGTCGACAAGGTCAAACGCTCGGAGAGCGGCATGATCGTAGACCCGGTCACCATGTCGCCCGACGCCAAGGTCTCCGACGCGCTCGAGGTCATGCGCAAGTACAAGATCTCCGGCGTCCCGATCACCCAGAAAGACGGCCGCCTGGTGGGCATTCTCACGAACCGCGATCTCCGCTTCGAAACCCGCTTCGACGTTCCCATCCAGAAGGTGATGACCAAAGACCATCTCATCACCGTGCCTGTGGGCACGACGCTCGAAGAGGCCGAAAAAATTCTGCATGAGCATCGGGTGGAGAAGTTGCTGGTGGTCGACGACAAGTACAACCTCAAGGGCCTCATCACGGTTAAGGACATCCAAAAGAAACTGAAGTATCCTCAGGCGGCCAAAGATTCTCACGGACGGTTGCGCGTGGGCGCCGCCCTCGGCGCCACTGGCGACTTCCTGGAGCGAGCGCAAGAGTTGGCCAAAGCCAAAGTCGATGTGGTCGCCATCGACAGCGCGCACGGACACTCCACGCGCGTACTCGAAGCGATCCAGGTGGTGAAATCGAAACTGCCGGAGGTCGATCTGCTCGCCGGCAACGTCGCCACCTTCGACGGCGCGTGTGAGCTGGCGAGAGCCGGAGCGGACGGTATTAAGGTCGGGATCGGCCCCGGCTCCATCTGCACGACCCGCGTCGTTACAGGTGCGGGCGTTCCGCAGATCACCGCGATCGCGGAGGCCTTCCGCGCCACCAAGGACGCGAGCGTCCCGGTGATCGCCGACGGCGGCATCAAGTACTCCGGTGACATCACCAAGGCGCTCGCGGCCGGCGCTGGCGCCGTCATGATCGGCTCCCTTTTCGCCGGCACCGACGAAAGCCCGGGGGAACTGATCCTCTACCAAGGCCGAACCTTCAAGTCATACCGCGGCATGGGATCGCTCGGCGCGATGTCCCAAGGCTCCAGCGAGCGCTACTTCCAGAGCACCGATGAAGCATCGACTGCGATGCCGGGAATCAGCGATGGTGATTCGAATCGCCTCGCCAAGCTTGTACCCGAAGGTATTGAGGGACGCGTGCCCTACCGCGGGTCGGTGGCCATGATCGTGCACCAGATGGTTGGGGGCTTGAAGTCAGGCATGGGTTACTGCGGCTGCTCCACCATTGCCGAATTGCAGCAGAAAACGCGCTTCGTGCGCATCAGCGGCTCGGGTTTGCGCGAGAGCCACGTGCACGACGTCATCATCACGCGTGAGGCCCCCAACTATGCGCTGGATTAAGCGGGCGAGTGGACGTCGTTTTCCTTCGATCGCAGGGTTGCAGTTCTCTTGAGCAGCGGTATCCCCACGAGCCCGCGTCGGCAAGCATGGAAAACATGGATTCCCGCGCTGTTGTGGCTGGGCCTGATCGTCATCGAGTCTACCGGCAGGTTCTCGTCAGAGAACACAGGCCGGTTCCTATACCCGCTTCTGCACTGGCTTATCGGCGTAGACCCTTTTGGTTTTCTCACCTGGCATTTCTTTCTTCGTAAAATCGGCCACGTCGTCGGCTATGCAGTCCTGAGCATTCTGCTGTTTCGCGCGTGGCGGGCCACGATCCCAGCGCTCGGCCGCGCACACTGGTCCATTGTGTGGGCAAGGATCGCGTTCTTCATGACCGCTCTGGTAGCCTGCCTCGATGAGTGGCACCAAAGCTTCCTGCCATCTCGCACCGGCAGCATTCACGACGTCCTGCTCGACAGCACAGCAGCTCTGGCAGCACAGATCCTGCTGTTTATTCTGTTGAGGGGACGGCGGAAAGCGAAACCTGCCGTCCGCTCTCGTGCCAAAGAGGAATCGATTGAGCACGCATCCTCTACGGTCGGAAACTGATACGGTCGGCAACTGATCTGAGCGACCGGCGAGCTGCCTCGCCTAACAACCCGACCAAAGGGATGGGGGCGCTCGGAGCTGAGAGCTAACCGCTGAGAGCTGTCTCAGTACATCGCATCGTACTTGGTGACGTCCCACTGGCCGGTCTTTTTCTCCAGTGTGACGGAAAGCAGTCCGGTATAGGTGGTACTCTCACCGGGCGCATTCAGTCGCTTTCCGCGATAGTGGAGGATGCGAAGCGGCGGCTGATCCTCCCAGTCGACCAGCTGCCATCCCAGCAACGGGTGTTTTGCCTCAGAATCGCAAATGAAGGCCGCGTATTTCCTGCGATAATCCCGTTCCCAGTCGGAGAGTTCCGCCTTGCAGTTCCCATCCTTCAGGGCGCGGATGAAGGTGGCGGCCGCCTTTTCGGACGTGCGGTCGCGCAACGGGTTCAGGCTAATGGAGTTGGGGATGCCGGTGAGCGTATCCCGGTCTTCCGACTTCGACAGGACAGGCGGCTGGTTGTTGAGCCAGGCCAAATAGCCAAGAAACACCAACACGAGCAGCACACCTGTTCCGACCGCGATAGAGATATGGGT
>DASQPN010000145.1:0-14154 GCA_035643915.1 Terriglobales bacterium
GCATAATTTGCCGGCAGGCGGCTTCTTCGACGCGAGAGGCGTCAAGCTTCCGGTCGGCGTGAGCGCGTTTGCGGAAGAGATTTATCAAGCGCCGAAGAGCTGGGCAGAGAAGGCGTATGTGAAGCTCATCCACTACAACAAATTTTCCAAAGGCACCCACTTCGCCGCCTGGGAGCAGGCGGCGATCTTCGTCTCCGAAATGCGCGCAACCTTCAAATCGCTCCGCTAATCATCTGAGTGGACGATGGCGCGCGCCATTTCGCGCGCGCTGTCACCCATAGTGTTGTGCGCGTCGAGAAGCCATCCTCGATCTTCAAGGGATCAAGACGCCGAAGCACGAAATCGATCTGACTTCGGCGCGGGTGAAACGGTTGAAGGGGATGCTGCGGTGAAGAACGAACCTTTGAAATTGATCCGGGGCAGCGGCAATGTCTACCTCGACTTGGGTCAGGGCGACGCGGACGTGAAGCAACTTAAGGCGCTGCTGGCTGCCGAGATCATCAAAACCCTGGACCGTGACAAACTGACCGTACACCCACGACCCCTTGGTTCGTAGCCATTTGAAATCAATACGTTACGTGCTCTCGCCTGTGCCATAGATTGCCGAGTTGCGTCCGGGTAAGGCCCTGTTTGCCGAGGATCGGACCGGTTCAATGGCACAGCACTCTGGCTCCTCATAACGCCGGCGTCACGACCGCGATCCACCGGGCGCGGACTTGTGCGCCGCGGGCCGTCAGCCGCCAGCACTCGCGTGCCGCCCCGGCTTGCGCCAGGAGGACCATCGCCCCCAGCTCGACCGGCGGGCCGTCCTTAATCCACAGGGTGCACGGCGAAGCGGCAAATACCCCGCGCCATTCGCTCCCGTCGGTCCATTCCCCGTCGCCGGCGCAGGCGAGGAGTCCCGATCCCCGCGATCGGTCCACCATCAGGTTGAGATCGAGGGTAGCGCCCCGTTCGAGCGAACAGGCGGGGGCGCGCGCGCCATCGAAACGCAGGGGCGCCCCACCGATGGAGAGCCGCTCGGATCCTGAGGCAAAGCGCAGCGTCATGCCGGCGCCCTCGACGAGCGCGATCCAACGCTCAACGCCGGGGAAGGACGAAAAAGGCCCGTTCTGCGCCACCTGCGCAAGGCTGATGCGAAAAAGCCAGTCCTGCGCCGTCGGCCAAACGAGAAGCTCGCGCGTGTACCCGCCCCCATTGCGCCAAAGCTGCGCATGGACGCGGTTCGCATCGACGAGCAATGGATTCACGCGAACTCCACTTCCAAAATTGCGAGACCCTGAGCCTTGGCAGCAGCCCCTCGCCGGCCAACCTCTGTTGGGTTCCAAGCAGTACAGGCAAAGTGAGAGGCTCGCCCGGCAGCCACAGCTAGTGGCTTCCCGGCGTACGGCGCACCGCGGACTGTCGCAATTGAAATGAACTGCCGACCAAGTTCCGCTACGCACATAGCGGACCCTTCCTGCTTGACCCGACCCGTTCCAGAAGTCTGACGAAAAAACCTCACCGCCGAAAAGCAGACATGGCGCTCCCAGGGGTTGTCAACTCTTCCGCAACTGCTGGGTTCGCATCTCATTCGACTCAGCATGAACATCTGCTTACTCAAAACGCAATGCGCAACACTCAAGAGGTCGATACAATTTTTCTTCCCGGATTTGAGTGCATTTGAGTGCCTCTAATTACTTACCTCGATCGAGTTTCGAGCCCCTGGACGAATCGTCATGGGATCGTTGCGTCTCATCGCAACGATCCTGCGAGCTCGAGTAATCCTCTCGAAGGCGCTCCGTAACTAACAATGCGAACATCAAGAGCACGGTCGGCTGTCGCCTGCAACGCCGCCGCATCGCCGAGTTGATCCATCCATCCGCGTTTCTGAATGCACCACCTCCGAGTCGAGTGAGGAATACGACATTCGATCCGCCGCGGTGGGCAATCGCGACCGAGGTAAGCAACGTGGCCTCGTATGCGGACTCTAAGATCACTCTTGCGAACGCCTCCCGTCAACCCTCACTGCGTCGGAAGCCGGGGGCGCGCAAATTGTCACCGCACTCGGATGCACGCAGACCGATGACGCCGACGTGGTCGCCTGCTTGCGCCACGCGATCGCTTTCGGTCGGTTCAACGGGTGCCCGTCATCCAGGGCGCTAACAAAGACGAGCGACTAGCAAGAATGCCAGCAACGGGACGCTTGTCACTACGGGTGCGCGTTTCCTATTTGATCATCCAGCCATAACTCCAGACCAGAGATACCCTGGACGCGGCATCTTGCGCTTTCGAACTTAGTCCACCCGTAAACACGCGGGGGAGCGGCCCCCAGGTGTGTTACGCGCGAAGGGATGGCCAGGGCCGCCCCTTCGCTCTTTTCGAACAAACAAGGCAGATCACCCAAGTCTCGGATCCCGTCAATGGGATCGGTGTTTTGGAGCACCCGCATAGACGTAAATCCCGTCACCCTTTTCGTCCGCGACCGCTACCGTGGTCACCGAATCAAGTCGGTAGATAATTGGTCTTGATTGGCGGGGGCGAGAATGCACCGCGACGTTATCCCAATGGTTGTCGACAGACGCGGTAGAACCATTGCACTCAGCGAACTTCGCTGGTCTAGTGCACGGTCTTTTTGGTCGGGGTTTCCGCTCGAAGCGCACCGGGTAGGTCCAAGCGGGCTCTTGACCGATTTCACACTGCCACACACGGTCCTGGCACTGTGTACCGCAGGGCGTGCGGAGATTCAGATCCATGGCGGCGGGGCCGAGCATCGTCTCGTTTCAGTGCCGGGCAAGCTTTTTGTTCTGGATCGCGGCTACGAGCTAGAGTCCGCGTCATTGTCTGGGACTTGTGAACTGCTCTGCGTCGAGATCTGCCCCTCGCGACTCGGACCTCTGATGGAGCCTGCCGGCGATCTGTCCGAGGTGGCTTTAGCCCCGCAGTTTGCCATCTCGGAGCCCCAGCTTGCAGGCCTAGTTCTCAACATGCGAGCGGAGATCGAGGCCGGGTGTCCGGGCGGCAAGTTATACGGCGAATCGCTGTCTTTGGCAATGGCAGCCTATCTCTCGGGCTGTTACTCAGCGACGGGTCTGAAGACGGACAGGCTCAAGTCCACGCTTTCTGCACCCCAGCTGCAGCGAGTGCGTGACTACATCCACGCCCACCTATCGAGTGACCTGGGTCTCACCACGCTCGCCGGCGAAGTCCAGCTGAATCCCTATCACTTCGCCCATCTATTTAAGAACACCGTCGGCATGCCGCCGCATCACTATGTGATTTGTGAACGCATCAACGAGAGCCAGAAGTTGCTGGCCACGCGGCGGATGTCCGTCATCGAGGTTGCCATGACCCTCGGTTTCGCGAGCCAGAGTCACTTCACGGAAGTCTTCCGGAAGGTGACTGGGACAACGCCCAAGCAATACCAACAAGACCATTGAGCTGCGCCCGCTTGCGCGGCAGGCGCGCGGGAATCTGCCTGCTGCCTCTAGGCACAACCGCAGCTCCGCATGCTACGAGGCCAAGCCGATCTTGGCCGGTGCGAGCGACGGAACCGGCGCAGGTGCCACACCCCCAGCGGACCGCCTTCTCCACTTCAGCGCAAGAATCCGACACATTTCGCACAAGATTCCGGCAGACACGACTAGGTCAGGAGTGCTACATGACCCTCTTGGCTACTGTTCAGGTGGACACGCAGAACTGAGGCCCACGGCTCGAGGAACACGCTTCATAGGAGGGTTTCATGAGGAATATCCATCGAATTATCAAGGCGGTGCAACATCGTGTGTTATCGGCGGCAGTGCTTGCCGCCATGCTGGCAGGCTCAGCTCCTGTGACACTCGGACGCGGAAACGACGACGGCGACTACGTCAAACTCGCCAGTCAGGGCTTTTTCTTTGTGAATGGGCGGTACTTCACAGACCCGGGAGCGGAATTGACAGGCCCTGGAGCGACCGGGACCGGCGGGGAGCGGATGGTGGGCCAGATGTACGTGGAGTACCAGATCCCCAAAGATGTGAAGCACCCGTATCCGCTCGTGATGATCCATGGCGGGTCGCAGACGGGGGTGAACTTCAAGGGGACGCCCGACGGCCGCGAGGGCTGGGGCACGTTCTTCCTGCGGCAAGGTTACGCGGTTTACGTCGTCGATCAAGTGGGGCGCGGGAGGTCCCCAGCCTATAACCCGCTACCTCCGGGTGCAGAAGTGTACGGGACGCCTTTCATCCGGCCCGCGAATGTCTTGACTCGCCTGCAAAACTGGACTCGGCAGCAGGACTATAACCTGTGGCCGAACGCACGCCTGCACACGCAATGGCCCGGCACGGGCGAGCCAGGTGATCCGGCCTTCGATCAGTTCTTTGCCTCGCAGATCCATTCCCGGTTGGATCTGTCAGGCACAGCGACGCAGACCGACGCTCAACAGGCCGGGGCGGCGCTACTCGATCGGATCGGCCCGGCGATCGTCGTCACGCACTCGCAGTCCGGCGTGTTCGGGTTCCTCATGGCGGATGCGCGACCCAACCTGGTGAAGGGTGTCGTGACGATCGAAGGGGGTGGGACCCCGTATGGCTATCCGCTGGTGGGGCCACTCCTCGGGCCCGCCACCTACGGGACCAGTTTTCCGGCGCGGAGCGCGATTTGGGGGATCGTCTCGATTCCCATCACCTACGCACCGGCGGTCACTGATCCATCCCAGCTGTTCTTTGTGCAGGATGCGGCGCCGGACCCGAACAATCCGAATTCCGCGATCACGCAGGTCCGCTGCTGGTTACAGGCGAATCCCGCGCGCCAACTACCCAACTTGCAGAAAACGGTCCATCTGCTCATCACGGCCGAAGCGTCTTCGGCCGCCAACACCAATTATTGCGTTTCAAAATATCTCACTCAGGCCGGGGTGAAGAACACCTGGATCAATCTCGGCAGAGATGCCGGAATCCATGGCAACGGGCACATGATGATGTGGGAGAAGAACAACCTCGAAATCGCGGCATTCCTTGGCCACTGGCTCGAGGAGAACATCGAGACAGGCGACGAGTGAGACGCGGGCCGAGGAGCAGACAGTTGCAACGATAGAGAACGGGCACATGATGATGCTGGAGAAGAACCACTTGGAGATCGCGGCTTTCATCGCGAGCTGGCTCGAGGACAATGTCGAGCACGAGGCCAAAAGGTGAGCAGCGGTTGAGCGCTGGCGGCCGTCGCCGCTTTTCCGCGCAGCCGCTCTACCTCGCCGTCGCCTGCTCGCACAACCTACCCGGAGGAGGGAGAACGTCATGAAAAGAGGTACTCTGGTATTCGCGGTATGGGTCGTGGCGGCGCTGATGCTGACGGGTGTGCGCCCCGCCACCGCCCAGTTCTACACGCAGCATAACCTGGTATCCGACGGAGCCGTTCCGGCGGACCACCTCGATTCCAACATGATCAACGCCTGGGGGCTGGCAATCACTCCCACGTCGCCGTGGTGGATCTCCAACAATGGGACGGGAACGTCCACGCTCTACAGGGTCAATACCGGCGCCATCCCTCTGATTGTCACGGTTCCAGGCGCGATGGGCAGCCAGGGCACGCCGACCGGCCTCGTGTTCAACGGCGGCACCGGCTTTGTCGTGACCAATAGTGCAGGCACGAGCCCGGCCCGTTTCATCTTCTCAAGCGAGGACGGCACAATCTCCGGATTTAGGGGGAATCCCTTGGTCATCGCCGTGGACAACTCAGTGAGCGGGGCAGTGTACAAGGGGCTGGCCATCGCCACCGGCACCGCCACCGGCGACTTTCTCTACGCGACCAACTTCCACGCGGGCACGGTTGACGTGTTCAACAGCACTTTCGCTCAGGTCAACGGCACCCTCCCCCCCGGCGCGTTTACTGACCCAGATCTCCCCTCAGGCTACGCGCCCTTCGGGATCCAGAACCTGGACGGTGTCATCTATGTTACTTACGCGCTGCAGGACGCGCTCAAGCACGACGACGTAGGCGGCAAGGGGCACGGGTTCGTCAACGTCTTCGACACCGCCGGTAAGCTGCTCCGACGCGTTGCCTCGCAGGAAAAGCTCAACTCTCCGTGGGGGCTCGCGCTCGCTCCTCCTGACTTCGGATTCTTTAGCGGCGACCTGCTCGTCGGAAATTTCGGCGACGGCAAGATCAATGCCTTCGACCCCGGTGATCAGCACGGAAACGGCGAGTATAAGGAGCGTGGCCAGCTCCACTCCGCCGACGGGCCGCCGCTCATCATCGACGGCCTCTGGGGGCTCGCCTTTGGCAGCGGCTCCCCCGCCAGCGGGCCGAGGAATACGCTCTTCTTTACCGCCGGCCCTGGTGGCGAGAAGCACGGCCTGTTCGGCACGCTTGTGGAGGCCCCGTCACCTCAGCATAAGGACAAGGATTAGACAGCTGGAGGATAGCCGCAACGCACGCGCCCGTTCGCCTTAGCCTGAGCGTGGCGAGCGCCTGCGCGCTTGACTTGGCTGGCTTGTCTTATCGTGGTCGGGGAGGCCACATTCAGTTGGCGTCGTATCAGTGTGTCGCCTGCAGAAATCTTGGCAGCGCTCCGGTTCATCCGTTCATCCCGTTTCCAAGCGGTAGTGATGCACCAGAAGCTTCGAACACGGCGAAGGACGCCGCAGCGGGGAAATTCAGGGGAAATCGGGTACGAACGATTGGCTCCCGGGAGCGCCTCGCGACTTCTTACGTCCAATCCGACGGGAAATGCTTTCCGCCGCAGTGTCTATAGAAAAAGTCGGATAACCTCCGCAGAGCGGCGTGGATTCGCTTCCACATTTGGTCGTCCTCCCCATCCATCATCCGCCCGAGGATCCCTGCTGCCAGAGACGCCGCAGGAGGGCTACAACGCCGACGATGCCGGATAAGACCAACACGGTGAAGACCGAGTGATTCACACCGGCCTCTTCTGCGAAAGCTTTCAGAAGGAGGGCGAAGGTTGGAATCGCGAACAGCAGCATCACGAACACAGCAGCGAGGATGCCCCTCACGATCCTATCCATCATCCTCCCCTGGCTCACGTTCCCAATGCGCGCAACCCAGTAGAGGGTGTGCAAAGGGTGGCAGCTCAACTGTCACGGGAAGCGCAGCCAGCCCAACACCCAAACGGCGAAGAGGACGGCAGCACCGCCGACGGTACCGCACAGGAACCCAACGTTCCGCATCTCCGGAGTCTTGCGCCCCGCGAGCCAGCCTCCGCAGAGGCCGGCCGCGAACACGAGGCCCGCCAGTATCACAAGGTCCAGGACGACAGCCATGAGGACCTCCCCACCGCAGCCAGAGATCTGGCGACTACGGACCGTCAGTTTACGTTCAGGCGGAACGACCGGGGGATCGCTCGGACGGGGCAAGCGGGCGCAATCATTTTTGATCCCCGAACGCGACTATATGGCTTCCTTTAGTCGCGCCGAGTCGCCGTGGGCAGATCACCACCAGCGGCGAGGATCTTCCTGACGAGCGCTTCGAAGACCACGGCAGGTAATTCACCGTGGGTCACCAAAAGTGGCGGCGTCGATGTGCCCTCAGCCGCCTCTCACGCTTCGTCGAATTGCGGCCGCTCGTTCCACTTCGGTTTCGCCATCGTTTGCTGCGGTTGCCTGCCAGGTGCCTGCTGCGTCTTGTACTCTCAGTTGGTGTCTGCTATCGCGCACAGCCTTTGAAACTGGTGCTGCTGCCCCGACCCGACCGGGGGACCTACTGATTACGAATCAGCTAGTCGAAGCGCTGTTTCCAGAGGGGAAGCCCAGATTTTCGCCACAAACCTCCCGGCTAGGTAACCCCTCGGAAACCCTCATTCCGCCGTGAGAGGTGCTCGAGTTTGTGGCATTGGTTTGTGGCATGCGCCAACGCGCTGGCTCTGACGGATGGTCCACGGCCAAGTGCGAAATTCACGGAACGCGCGCAGTGAAATGGACTCCCAATGCCTGCGCCACCTTCATGACCGTGTCGAATCGCGGCTTCGCCCCTGGGGCAAGCGCCTTGTACAGGCTTTCCCGACCGAGGCCCGCGTCTTTCGCCACCTGCGCCATGCCGCGTGCTCGCGCGATGTCGCCCAGTGCAAGCAGCAACAGATCGGGATCACCGGTCTCGAGCACGGCCGTGACGTACTCGGCAATTGCCGCGTCGTCGGTTAGGTAGCGTGCGGCATCGAATGGCAGCAGCTTCGGCTTGGCCTTTGTCCTGCTCATGATTGCAAAATCCAGTTGCTGAAGAAGTCGGGCGGGCAACTGGAGATCATTGCGCGCTTTCCGGACGGTGCCGTCAAGATCGGCAACTTCGCTGACCTGGAAAAGGATGCTGCCTGACCGCCCGTCAACGGCCGCAAGGTACGTGCTTATTTTATCCGACTGTTAAAAAAAGACCCATACATCGACGCAGCTACGACTACGACGGGCATCGACAGCGCGCCACACTGCTGGGTCCCACATGGCCGATCAAGCCGTCGACTTGCGACACGTTCGCGACAACCTCGGGCACGTCCTTTAAAGACGACCAGTAAGTACCTGCATGTCGGCGACGACGAACGGCACAAAGGAACCGAGCGGCGACATCGGATCAATTCGTAGCGGACTGCCGAGCGCACATTTGAACGCGTCGTTGTCCGCCGACGGAGACGGACTCTGGCAAGCCCCGCGCCGGTGCTGGATCCCTGAGGGATTCAAGCGCAGTTCCGCCAGTAATTCCGCCAGAGCGGGGACGATCGCGGCTTCTGCTGTGTGATCGAGACCTCGGCTACGAGGCGCTGCTCTGGCAGACGGACGACGCGCTCCGCGGCCGCATGGACACCACCGAGTACAAGCGCGTTGTCCGCCCCTCCTTGAACAGTGCGCCCTCACCTCTGCGTGTGCCAGATCGAAACGAATTGTCGGAAGCGCGGAAGCGCCTCTTGCCTGGCTTTGCATCTGCCACGCAAATTGCAGCCAGGAGACTGCAAATGCGGCAAGCGCTGAAGCCCCTACGCGAATGGGACATGGTTGCCGAACCAACAGTAAGCGACCGATACCCTGAAGCCAAAGGCTGGCAGAAAGGCCAGGGGATTCGTGACCCCACGGCTAGCATTCGGACATGCTCATCGACGTCATTCATCCTGAATTTGTTGGCGCCAAGTCCACGGTCAAGGAACTCCTGATTCAATTGGCTGCGCGCGAGGGGCCGGCGCGGAAGCCCGGCAGCAACGCTACAAGGAACCTGGGTCTCGACGCGCATCAAACAAAACAAGGTCGAGCTCGACAAGGCGTTCGCCGCTCTCGACGGATCGAAGGTTCACTTCGTCATTCTTCGTGACTGGGAATCGGACGTCCATTTGCTAGCGACGCGCGAGATGGACGTGCAATTCCTCCTCGATCTTTTCACGGCAACCGAGTCGTTGCGGTTCATTTTCACCCCGTAGAAGACCCTTCACACGCAGTCTCCGGCGGCACTAGCTATAACTGTCGCTCGAAGCCCATCAGTTTCCGCCGGAGACTTGATGCAGCATCAACCCACCGGGCCAACATGGCCCACGCCTACGACGACGTCAGCGCCTTCAGTTATCTTCGCTTTGCTAATCTTCATCGCGTCGTACTGCGCTTTTGTCTTCTCGAAAAACTGCGCGTCTTCGTCAAATTTCCGAACGACCCAATCAACGAACGCCTGGCTATAGCGCGGCGACGCGAAGTTCTGCGTGAAGCAGAGGCTGATGTCCTTTTGAATTGCGTGTGCTCGGCGAATCCACAAGATGTGGCCCTGATGGATTACCTTCCGGCCCGCCAGGGCCTTGTTCACTTCCCGGACAACCTCTTTCTGGCGAAAGGGGTGCGTCGTATCGATTGGAACCGCGTAATACGCTGGAGCGGTCGGATCGTTGGTAAGGCGCAGAGAAACCGCACCGGATGGGTTTGCTGGCTGCGCCTCAGGAGCGATGACGGCAATTCGAGCCCCGGCTGGTGCCTCAACTACTTTGGCGATTCCATCGAGCCAGGTGCGCCTCGTCGCCTCGATCTCACGCTCGAGGAATTGCCGCAGATCGTCCGAAGTCCCAGGCTCGCTCTTGGCGCCATGCCTGAAATACACGGTTCCGACGGAGAACACGTTCTTCTGCTTTCCACCCCCACCTGCAATTTCGTACGTTCCGACACGTGAGAACACGAGCGGAATACGCGCTGCGCCGATGCAGATCGCGCAGACTTCCCGGTCACCCTTCCGGCATTCGACGATTTCGAAGGCGTGAAAATGAGTTCCGGTGTACTTGTGGATCTGATTCGTCAGGTCCGCTGGGTCTATCGAAAGGGCGGACCTGACATCACTGCCCGTCGGATTTCCCCCGCCATCGACACCGATGAGAATCGTTCCGCCTCCGGAGTTCGCGAAGGCGACAACGTCCTTTATGATGTCCAACCACTCCCCCTGCTCGCCAACGCCGAACCCAGACTTGAAATCGAGGGTCGCAGACTCCGAAGACTGCTCGAGAATCTTTACAATTGCTGCCTGCTCGACCATGGCGCCTACACGTTGGATGCGGACCTGCTATTGACTATACCGAGGCCTTTCTCAACTTCGCGATCAGCACTTCCGCGACCTCTGCCCTGCTTTCCCCCGCCTCCTTGGCGACAATTCCGACGACCCAGGCAAACTGGTCCGCGATCTCGTCGAATTCCTTGTCAGCCCGCCCGCCTAGCGGTCCCCTTATGAACCCCTTGCACCGCCCTTCCTTCAGCACCCTGTCGACAAACTTGCCCCCTGGAAGTCGCCCGCACTTTTTCGCGTAGTCGATCGCTCTCGCCAGATCCGGGAGCGATGGGGCCTCGATGGCGAGCCCTCCACCGGACCAACGCGTCATCACGGCCGCTCTGGACCGTCTGACGGCACGGCAGAGCCTTGCTGCCAAGTCTTCGACCGTGAGCTCGGACGACCTTTTCGACCCCTTGGTTCGTAGCCAAAGCGTTCCAGTGCATCGGCGGTCATTCGGCGCAATGAGTGCGCGCCCTCACTGGAGCTGAAATCCTACCCGACGCCCGCAAATGCACCGGAACCTCTCCCACCACCTGCGCGAAATTCATACAAGCGGAGCATTCCACTAGATTTCGGACTATTTTCCTAGACTCGAGCTGGCGAAATCCCAACACTGAACGGTTCCGAACAAAAGCAACTCTGGGCGACCACCCCGAGCCACTCGGCACGGCCTGCCGCGGCAAGACGCGAACGGCAACGGCAAGATACAACCCGAAGGAGGACCACCATGATGAGGAAAGCACGCGATCGGTGCGCGCAAGCGACGCTACGACAACTGGCGACACCGGCTCTTGCTGCGGTCTTCCTGCTCGCGGGTAGCGCGCCGACGAGCGTCGCAACCGCGGCGGAAGACGAAGATGGCCCGGTCGTCGTGACCGGCAACGGTGCCGTCCGGGGATTCGAAAGAGATGGCGTATTCGAATTCCGGGGCATCCCGTTCGCAGCTCCGCCGATCGGACCTCTGCGCTGGATGCCGCCGCAGCCGGCCGCCAAGTGGGAGGGAGTGCGGGACGGAACCCAGTTCGGGAACATCTGTTTGCAGGTCACCACGCTGGGTCCGTTTGCAGGTCCGGCGAATGCCAATGAGGACTGCCTTTATCTCAACGTCTACAGCCCAGACCTCGATCCTCGGGAGGATGAATCGCTTCCGGTGCTGGTCTGGATCCATGGTGGAGGAAATGTCGACGGTGGAAGCAACGACTACGACGGCTCCAAGCTCGCGAGACAAGGTCACACGGTCGTGGTCACCATCAACTACCGGCTGGGTCTTCTAGGCTTCATGTCGCATCCTGCGATCGATGCCGAAGGCCATCTCTTCTCCAACTACGGCATCTTGGACCAGCAGGCGGCGCTGCGATGGGTGAGAAAGAATATCCGCCACTTCGGGGGTGATAAGAGCAACGTCACGCTCGGAGGCCAGTCTGCGGGCTGTGTCGACACGGAGTCGAACGTGATTTCGCCGCTTGCCAAAGGACTTTTCCACCGAGCGATTCTGCAAAGCGTTGTTCTCGAGCCGGTGCCTTTCGCTACGGCCGAAGCACGTGGCGTAGCCCTCGCCGTTGCGGCCGGTTGTGGCTCCGGCACGGATGCCGCCACCGCCGCCTGTCTGCGCGGCATCAGCGCTCAACAGATCTTTGCTCTGTCGGGAACGGCCAGCACTGCGTCCCGCTACGAGACCCAAATTACTCAGGATGGCACGGTCTTGCCGGAGAGGTTCACCGATGCGATCGCAAAGGGCCACTTCAATCACGTGCCCATCATGAGTGGATGGACCGAGGACGAACAAAACTTCGGCCTTGGCATTACGGAATATTTTTCCGGACCGCCGCGCGTGCCTGCGTCGGAGGCGACCTACAACGCCAGGATCGCCGCCTTCGGCACCAACCCGTCCTATCCGCCGGGAACCGAAGCGCAGGCACAGGCGCTTTATCCGCTCGCCAATTACGCCAGCCCGCAATTGGCGCTCGATGCGATCGGGACGGACTCGACAGCCTGCGCGCAGCGGCATACCAACCGATTGCTCGCTTCGCAGGTGCCGCTGTACGCCTATGAATTCGACGACCGCACCGCGCCCTCGTACTTCCCGGTAATGCCCGGGTTCGAACCGCTCGCCTATCACACCAGCGATATCCAGTATCTGTTTCCGGGCTGGCACGGCGGACCCGACGGTATTGCACATCCGCTGGACGGGTTACAGGAACGACTCTCGGACGAGCTTGTGAGAGCTTGGGCCAATTTCGCCAGAACCGG
The DNA here is from genome assembly GCA_035643915.1 of Terriglobales bacterium. Classification (GTDB taxonomy): domain Bacteria; phylum Acidobacteriota; class Terriglobia; order Terriglobales; family Acidobacteriaceae; genus Gp1-AA133. Next base: position 12,718 of record DASQPN010000145.1, read on the forward strand.
TAACCCCAATGGGGAAGGAAACAGCCCGTGGCCGCGCTTGCCGGCCAATCCAAACGAAGCAGGCGTTCTGTCGGAAAGGATCCCTAAGCTGTCCACGTTTACGGACGCAGAGATTTCGGAACGGCACAATTGTGCTTTCTGGGAGTCAATTTCAACTTATTGAGTTGGTCAGGCCGTGCGTGCGAGCAGCGCGTGAGCTTCCAACATCGCCGATTTGGAAATACGAGGATGCGAATGACAAAGCAAAGTTCCGCTGAAATGACAGAGCTACCTGTTACCGATGATAATTCCCTGATTCAGGTGAGGCCCGGCATCCAGGGTCCGCGTTCGTCATCTGCGGCTGTGCCGGGACTCGCCGAATAGCAAGAAAGGAAAACGATGTTTCAAATCCGCATACACGGTCGTGGTGGACAAGGCGTTGTGACGGCCGCCGAGGTGCTTCCCCTGTCGAGGTGATCGCGGACGGGCATACTCGTACTTCAAGCCGAGCCACAAGCGCACGATCATCGTTGCCACTACAAGTGAAGCGCAGGTCAGGAAATAAAAGCCGCTCGCTGCGTAGTTCAGGGATAGCGCCTTTCTCGAACGAAGCGCCCACGGTGCAACTGTAGACAACCACCGCGATCCATCGGCGCAGATAGACAAGTAGGTAGTGGCGCATTTGACGGTTGAACCGCATTGCGCTTTCCCTTCCAACCGCGACCCGCGCGAGGCGTCTCGAAACAACCAGTCGCAAAGGAAATGTCGGTAGACCAGCGCGCGAAATGACTCAGCTGCCAGGCTACGTTCAGACCCTGGACGGTCGCCAGCGGGCATTGGACGGATCCGCTCTCAATGGAGGTTTGTTACTTGGACCGCGTTTTTCGGGAAGTATCCGCGCTCCCTGGTTGCTGCGGTGCGAAAACTCCCGTGGGTGGGAACAGATGACCCGGGCGCGCCCGATACCGCGTACCTCAGCCATCGCGGATGCCGGTTTCAGGAGTGCGTCATTCTTCGGCAGAGATGCGGTAGATCTGGTCTTCGGCTATCGCCGCTGCGCGTGGAATATCTGGTGCTGCTGCCCCGACTCGAACGGGGGACCTACTGCTTACGAATCAGCTACCCGAAGCGCTGTTTTCATAGGAGAAGTCCAGATTTTTGCCACAAACTCCCGGCCAGATAACCCCTTGGGAACCCGCATTCCGCCGTCATAGGCGCTCGAGTTTGTGGCATGGTGTGTGGCGCTTCTTTGGCCAGAATCAAGCGATCAGGTATCTCCTCGCGTCCTTAACGATGATTGCATGCGTCAAGGCACTCTTCGGGCGTTCGATGCGTGTTTGCCTTGCATGCTTCGATGCACCTCTCGATGTTGGACTTGGCTGGCGGAGGTGGCGCCGAGGTGATGTACCCGGTATTGCAGTGAAAGTCACTCATGCGTGAGTCGAGCGTGGCAACGTT
>DASQPN010000146.1:0-3257 GCA_035643915.1 Terriglobales bacterium
CCGGCTGACCGACTCCGCCCGAGGGTGGACATAACGCATCGTGGTCTTGATGGTGTCGTGCCCGGCGATGTACTGCAGCGTAAAGGCGTCCGTGTGCTCTCCCGCCTCGGTCAAAAACGTGTGGCGCAGAGTGTGAAGTCCGGCATCCGGATCGAGCTTAATCTTATCACGGGCAAGCTTTTCCCGGAGACGCCCCATTTCCGATTCGAGTACCCAGGGTTGGAGTTTCTGGTCGGGGTGCCTGGGCTGGCTGAATACGTAGCGGCATTTGGATTGGGTGATCAGGTTTTCGAGAACCGACTTCGATTCCTGGTTGATTTTGAGCACGCGTTTGCGGGCTCGCCGCTTGAGCCCGCGCTTGATGATGAGGTCGCCCCAGTTGCCGTCCTCGTCGGGATCTTTGCGGATGATCACGCAATCTCTTTCGAGGTTCAGCATCTCGACGCGCGTGATGCCAGAGTTGCGCGCCAGAATCGACGCCGAGCGCAGCGGCTCTTCGGCGTTGTCGAGCCAGAGCTGGTAGGTGACTTCGTCGAAAACGTATTCAACCTGACGCTCGTTCTGATACTGCTCGATCACCGGGGCCTTGTCGATGATCTTCAGTTTCCGCCAGGCATAGCGCAGTCCTTTCCTCAAGGTTGCGAGATACCGGTTGACCGTAGTTCGTCCCACTTTCCGGAGGGCCCAGAACTTGAAGCGCTCGATGACGGCTTCATCGATGCGGTCGAGCGCAAGATCGCGCATCGGCTCAAATTCCAGAAGCTTCTGGTAGTTGCTCTTGTAGAACTTGATCGTCCCCGGCTTTCCGGCATGCTGGGCGTCGATCCAGGCATCGAACTGCGCCTGAAACTCCTGGAACGTCGGTACTCGCGGCTTTTCTTCCTCGATAATTCCGACTTGCCGCTTGATCAGCTTCAGACGGTAGGCGGCCGCGTAATCGAGCGCTTGCCGCTCATTCCTGAGGCGCGTCGACTTAACGTGTGTCGTGCCGCCAAGATCGAAGTCAAAATAGTAGTAGGGACTTCGGGGACGCTTGAAGACACGCATGGCTCAGTCCGAGGCCGGACGAGTGTTGTACGCGATAAACTCCCGGATGGTATCGGGACGAAACATCACACGGCCCCCGACTTTGACTCGCGCAATTTTTTTGCGCTGAATCCAGTTTCGGAGCGTGCACTGGGAGATGCCGAGAATCTTCGCCGCCTGGGGAACGCTGAGCAGGGGCTCGATCACTTCAAGTAATGGAGCGGGCGCCGGTTGCGCCGGTCGGGGTAGGGCGGCCATGGTGTCTTCCTTGCGGGACTTCGTTCGGCCGCGGGCGGCGTTTTCGACCGCGATGTGGCACGCCGGTCACAAGGTCAGGAATCGGCCGCGGGGCTGGTCCGCAACGCTCTGTGTACGCCGGAAGGTGATTTCCGTCAAACGCGCTCGCTAGCGCGTGTTGAAGCCAGCATCCGATTGAGCGTCGGCGATCGCAACCGACTGCAACGGCGTGCCTTGAACCTCGGTGCGGCGAATCAGGGAGTCGAGCACCGGGTTCCCCACTCAAAGTGCATACGGAGGCGAAAAATTCTGAAGTCCAACAAACTCAGGCCGCGGCCAACGTCGGAGAAGGACCTTCGTCGATGGCGCAATATAATTGCGCTATGGCCGATCGCATTGCGTGCTCGTGCGTGACCTGCCCGAAATGTGGGACTTGGGTTGTGGTTGGGCAGCGAACTGAAATTGGAGAGACCAAGATTAGAGAAAGCTGTCCCGTGCCGGAGTGTGGAAAGGAATTCGAATTTGAGAGTGGCGAGACCCGGGTTTTTGAGGTGCCTCTGCCTCTTTTCGAGCGCCGCCACTTCTATCGGTCTGAATTGCGCTGAAGCACGCGCCGGCGCGCCGAGTTCACGAGAGTTTGACCTTCAAGCAGTCAGTGGATCAGCGGTAACGCATTCTGGCTTTGCCGGTAGGTCCTGCTGGAGCACGGACCTTAGATTGGGACTCATGCCGAGCTTTTCGCTCTCGCGCTCCAGCATCCCGCTAGTCAAATCCACCGCCGCACCCGCGCCTTGTAGTCGCGGTAGGCATCACCGAACTTGCGCTCCAGATAGCGCTCCTCCCGCTTAACGACGCCGACGTTGATCACCCACAGCAGCGGCACCACCAGCCCGATCGCCCACAGGCTTCCCGCAGCGACGCTCAGGCCCAGGTAGATTAGGGTCGTTCCCAAGTAGAGCGGGTTCCGGGTTCGCCCATAGATGCCATCCACCACCAGCGCCGTCGTCGGCAGGGTCGGCGGAATGTTGGTGCCGGCGGCCGCAAAGCGCCGCGTGCCCATGGCGATCATGCCGAAGCCGCTCGCCGCGAGTGCGACACCCGCCACATAGCTGGCGAGCGAATGCGCGACGGGGATCGGGAGCGGCAGAATCGCCTCAAGCACCGTCGCCGCCGCGAGGAAGCCGAGAAAGATCAAGGGCGGCAGCGCGATGACCCCGGCCACATCAGGCGCGCCCGATCCGGCCGCCGCTTGCCCACCATCCGACCGCGGCGCCGCCTCGCCGGCTGCCAAAGCCCGCATGGCGACGCGTATGCCGAAGAGGATAGACAAGACGGCAGTGCCGCCCGCAAGGATAAGAACCGTTTCCGAGATAGCCACGATCGAAACCTCCCGTAGGCGCAAGAACAAAAAAGGGGAACTTATAAAGCCATGTTAGGTTGCCTCAACCGGTTTGAGGGTTCGGATCTCTCCGCTGGCACTAGATTTCCGCATAGGTTGGTCGTGCGGGGTGCGGCATCGGCCGTTGGTATGGTGACAGGTTCCCGGGCCGACTTCTTACTTGTCCATCGGATAGGTCGCCGTCTGTTAACTTCCGGATCGCCGACGATACATAAGAGTTCCCAATTTCGGTCGATGTTGCGGTACCAGTTCAGCCCCCCACGAAATCCCGTCCGCGCAAATGCGCTTACGTAGAAATCCACGTCCGCTATCTCTGGCGAGCGCGACTTCCTCAGACTCCTTGTACTAAAGTGACGCGATACCTCGCGCCCTTGAAACGATGCTCACGAGCCTGGCGATCAGGTATGCACTCACACCGATGTCCCGTCCCGGCACGCCTTAGACTTGGGCGAAGCCGCCATCCACAAATAACTCGACCCCGGTAATAAAGCTGCTGTCTTCCGACGCCAGAAACACCGCGGCCTTCGCAATTTCCTCAGGTTTGCCGAGCCGCCCGAGCGGTACCGTGCTGCTGATGCTCTTCAAGCGTTCCTGC
>DASQPN010000147.1:0-10837 GCA_035643915.1 Terriglobales bacterium
AGCCGGAGACGGTGGTGCCAGACCCGGCACACCCCTGGCATGACATCACACGAGCAATACGTTGATGCGCGACCAAAAGTTCGCAAACTCGGCAGCAAGTCATTATGCGGCAAGGAATTGTAGCAGGCGAGAAATCGCGGCGAAGCGCCGACCCAACGCGGCGGGCGATCCTAGCGCGTCTCGCCTCCGGCGAGGCGTCGGTGACAGAGCTGGCCAAGCCGTTCGCAATGAGCCAGCCGGCGATCTCCAAACACCTCAGGGTGCTTGAACGCGCGGGCTCGATTCGGCGTGGCCGTGACGCACAACGCCGACCGCGCCGGCTCGAGGCCAAGCCGCTGGCGGAGGCTACCGGGTGGCTGGAGGGCTACCGCCAGTTCTGGGAGAGTAGGTTCCTGAGCTTGGACGCCCTGCTCGACGAGATGAAGACCAAAGAGACAAAACCTGGACGCACCAAGCGATAGAGGAGATCACCGATGAAGAACGCTGGAACTCTGAAACTAACGGCGCACGGCGACCGGGAGCTCGTGATGACACGGGCCTTCGACGCGCCGCGCAGCTTGGTCTTCGACGCTTTCACCAAGCCCGAACTGGTCAAGCGGTGGTTACTCGGCCCGACGGCTGGTCGATGCCGGCCTGCGAGATCGATCTGCGGGTGGGAGGCGGCTTTCGCTACCTGTGGCGTCACACCAACGGAAATGAAATGGGAATGCGCGGCGTGTATCGCGAAATTGTGGTGCCGGAGCGGATCGTTTCCACCGAGAAGTTCGACGAGTCCGGTACCCCGGTCAGGCAGTGGGCACGATCGTTCTCGTCGAGCAGGGCGGACAGACCACCCTCACCCAGACCTTGGCCTACGAGTCGCGTGAGGCCCGCGATGCTGTCCTTAAGTCCCCGATGGAGCAGGGCGTGACTGCTGGCTACGACCGCCTGGCAGAGCTGGTGGCGAGCTTGCCTCAAGGAACAGAGAAATGAGAGAGGGAGTCCATGAAACGCACATCCACGCCGCGTTCTTCGAAGCATCGGCGCCCTGCTCGCGGGCGTCGTCCTCTCGCTGGGCAGCGACGTGGTGCTGCATGCGGCCGGCGTCCTCTCGGCATGGGGCCAGCCGGTGGGCAAAGCACTCCTGCTGCTTTTAACCGCCCATCGCACTGTCTACGGGGTCGCCGGCAGCTACATCACGGCGTGCCTCGCGACTGATCGCCTTGCCGCAAATATTGTGGCACCGTGGTGACGTGGAACCAGGGGCCGACATTCGGTCCCCACTGGTATCCCCTCGCGCTAATCGCGTTCGCGCTGCCGATTGCCTGGGTGGGCGGCAGACTCCGCGGCAGGCAATCGCGCGCACAACCGGCGTTATAGGGAGGCTATTTTGTCCCCGGGTGCCCCACTCTTCGTTTTTTGAAGGGTGGGATTCCACCGCAGTCTCCCGGTTGGGATGTTTCACCGTGCCCCCGCCCCTGCCTACATTCCACAGTCCTCTGCACGCTCGGAATCTCTCCCCAACTCCCGAGGTGGCCCGCCGCAGCGCACCCCCGGTCCAATCCTTCCCCTCCAGAAAAGTCTGCCCTCTGTCGATCTCGCGCTCCCTCATTCGACATACCAGTAGAGCCAAGGAAGCGGCCTCAAGGAGCGGATATGACGCGGCAGCACACACCCACCCAGACCCTCAAATCAATCGCAGGATCGGTGCTTGTCGGGCCCGGGCTTTTTATTCTTTTTGGGAATCTGGATGGGGCCGCAACCCGGTTGAACCAGCTCCTCGGCACGACTCCGGGCGAGGGGCTAGGGATACTATCCTCTGTCATCCTGGCGGCCTCATTTGATCACCAGCGGTTTTTGCACGGCCTGCTTCAGATGTTCTGGCCGCCGCTGCTCCTCGTTATCGTCGGAGCGGCATTGTTGTGGGATGCCTCTACGGATGAAGTCAAAGCATTGCCGACACCGAGCTAAATACTCGTGTAAGAAACATATGGGAAATGTCGATCTCGGTGCCCCTCGTTCGACGTGTAAATAGAGCCTGGGTTCAGCAGACCGTACGGAAAGGTTTGACGCCGTACAGGAGAGATCCATGTTGATCGTCAAGACAGTTTCTATCGCTGTCGCAGGCCTGCTCGTCGCTCTTCTCGGCCTTGCCGCGACCAAGGCTGACACTTTCCGTGTCCAGCGCACGACGCGCATCCAGGCTCCGCCAGAAGGAGAGGGCAACGGTAAAGTGGGCAAGGGGCGCATGGAGATCACTGATGCATCTCCACTTTCGAAGGTCACCATCAAACTGGATTTCGTCAGGCCGATCGAAGGCCATAACGTCGCTGAATTCACGCTCAAGGCCGAGGGCGACTCCACCGGCGTCACGTGGGCCATGCAGAGTCCCAATCCTTACATTGCAAAAGTAATGAGTATTTTCTTAATTATGGACAATATGCGAGGCAAGGAATTCGAGACCGGCCTTGCGAACCTCAAGGCTCTTACCGAAAAGTAAGCCGCGGGCCGCCCCCTCGGTTTTTGAAGGGTGGGATTCCGCAGTCGTCTCAGCTCTTGGATTTTGCTGTCGCCGAGGAGAAATCACCTCAACGGGCCACGGACTGTACCCACTCGGCCAAGGCGTGCCACGCGGCAGTCTTCCCGATAGGTAGCCTTATCTGATACATGAAGATGAGGAACGCGCTCGCCCACAGCGTAGCGCGATGCACCTTGCGCGTCGACCACAGGTCGTAGGCCACCAGGATGAGCAGATACAGGTAGCAGACCAATGCCGCCCTGGGCGCATTTCTGTGGACGAAGGCCACGGGCCAACGGGCGATGGCGGCGATCATAAGATCGATCGTGGCGATCAGGATGAGGCGCTTGTGCGCCGCGGGATGGGAGCGATTGCGGAACGCAAAAAAGATAAGCGTCGCAAAAATCAGCATATCCGTCAGCGGGATGATGTAGAAGAATTGCGGATCCCGACCCGCCGGGCCGGCTCCTCGCACCAGCGCATCCGTTGCCGCCAAAACCCCCAGGATCACCATGAGACACGCGAGTAGGAAGCCTGCAATGCCGAGCCGGCGATGGATGTCCACGCGCCCGGCTGAGACCAGGGAGGTTTGCGTCACCAACAGAAGAATCCAGCAGGTGAAGGCCGCCCCGTGCAGGTGGATGATCAGGCTGGGCAGCGGCGCGTGGAACATTCCTGCCAGATAGTAGGTAGGCGCAAAGCCCACAAAAACTGTGGCCAGCATGAGCAGGGCCATGCCCGAAAAGAAAAAATGGTCGAAACCGCGTCCCGGCAGGCTCGTCGCAGGCTTCGCAGGAACGCCGGGATGCGCTATGGCTGTAGCCATCGTCTCTCCGTATCCGAATGATTTGAGTGGGATTTGTTGCCGCCCCAGGGGAAGTAGAACCAGTGTAGGCCTGGTTCATTTCGGATTGCCAGCGAAATCTGGGATTTGCGCTCACTATGCGGGTGCCCCGCCGTTCGTTTTCTGAAGGGTGGGGATTCCACGGTCGTCTGCGCGTTTGGAGTTTTTCGTCACTCTTGAACCGCCCGCCCGTCCCTGGTGCGCACCAGGGATTCCTCCCCTTCCGCATCGCTCGCCCCGCCTGAGTTATCTAATACGACATGACCTATGAACTGGCAGTTTCCGTTCTGGATCTGGTCGGGATGCACATCGGCGAGCCCGCAGGCAGCGCCATCGCCCGCTCGGTGGATTTAGCCCAACACGTAGAGCGTTTGGGCTACACGCGCTTTTGGCTGGCAGAACATCACTCGATCGAGGGACTGGCCTGCTCGGCGACGCCTGTGCTGATTGGGCGCGTCGCAGCCGCCACGAAGACCATCCGGGTGGGCAGCGGGGGCGTCATGCTGCCCAACCATGCCCCGCTGGTGGTTGCCGAGCAGTTCGGAACCCTCGAGGCGTTGTATCCCGGGCGCATCGACCTGGGCCTGGGGCGAGCCCCCGGAGGCGCCTTCCAAACCATGCAGGCGCTGCGCCGGGATTTGCATCAGACCGGGGATGACTTTCCCGCGCTGCTGGAAGAGTTGCGGACGTACCTCGGTCCAGAAAAGCCAGGACAAGCCGTGAAGGCAATTCCGGGGCAGGGAAGCAATGTGCCGATCACGCTGCTGGGCTCGAGCAGCTTCAGCGCACAACTGGCCGGGATGCTGGGCCTGCCCTTCGCATTCGCGGCCCACTTCGCTCCGGAGTATCTGTATGAGGCCGCCCGCCTGTACCGGCAGCGGTTCCGCCCGAGCGACGTGTTGCCGAGGCCCTACATGATGGTGGCGGTGCCGGTGATGGCGGCGGAGACCGACGCGGCCGCCCGCCGCTTATTTACAACGCCCCAGCAGCGGTTTCTGCGACTGATCCGGAACCAGCCGGTGGAGCTGTTGCCGCCGGTCGATTCGATGGAGCCGCTATGGCAGGACTCTGAGCGGGCCGCGGTGGAAAGCAAACTGAGCGAGGCCATAGTGGGATCGAATGCGACGGTGAAAGCGGGCTTGGAAAAGTTGGTAGCCGAAACGGCGGCCGATGAGGTAATCGTCGTGACCGACACCTATGACCATGCCGACCGCCTGCGATCCTATGAACGAGTGGCCGCGGTGGCGAAGGAATTGGGGGTAGCAGCCTGAGGCCCAAGACCCGGGACCCGGGATTCATTCGCTCGTAAAGTAATCCACCGGCACCGGGTTCTCGAATAGCGAATAGTCGCGGGTCACAACCGTAATACCCCCTTCGGTGACGAAATAACGTTGGCGATCGGCTTCGGCGTCGTACCCGATGGTCGTGCCCTCGGGGATGTGCACATCGCGATCGATAATGGCGCGCTGGATCCGGCAGCGCCGGCCGACGTTGACGTGCGAAAACAGGATGCTGTTATCCACCTCGCTGTAGGAGTTCACGCGCACGTCAGGGGATAAAACGCAGTTCTTCACCGAACCCCCGGAGACTATGCAACCGGCGGAAACGATCGAGTCGAGCGCCGTCCCGGTGCGGCCCGCTTCTGCGAACACGAACTTGGCTGGCGGATACTGCCGCTGGTGCGTGCGGATTGGCCAGTCTTCATCGTACAGATTGAACACCGGCGAAACGGAGACGATGTCCATGTTGGCTTCGTAATAGGCCTCAAGCGTGCCCACGTCACGCCAGTAAAGAGCTTCCTTCTTGTTCTCGTCGACGAAGTCGTAGGCGTAGACGCGGTATTCGTCAACCATGCGGGGCAGAATGTCTTTGCCGAAGTCATGGCTCGACTTGGGGTCCTCGGCGTCTTTGAGCAAGACCGGGATGAGCACATCGGTGTTAAAGAGGTAAATGCCCATTGATGCGGAAATCTTCTCGGGATTCCAGGGCGAGCGAAGATCGGTCTGCTTCGGCTTTTCCTGGAAACCGTTCACCCGGTGGTCATGGTCGATTTCGACCACGCCGAAACGGTATGCCTCCGCAGGTTCGATCTGAATCGTCGCCAGCGTCACGTCGGCGGCCGAGTGGCGGTGCTCCTCGAGCATCTTGCCGTAATCCATCTTGTAGATGTGGTCGCCGGAAAGGATCAGCACGTGCTTGGGCTGCTCCGAACCGATGGAATAAATGTTCTGGTAGACCGCGTCGGCAGTGCCCATATACCAGTTCTCGCTCACCCGCTTCATGGGCGGCAGGATCTCGACGAACTCGCCCATCTCCCGCGCCACAATATTCCAGCCTTCGCGGATGTGGCGGTTCAGGGAGAGCGCCTTGTACTGCGTGAGAATGTAGACCTTGCGCAGATCAGAATTAACGCAGTTGGAGAGCGTGATGTCGATAATGCGATACATCCCGCCGAAGGTGACGGCGGGCTTGGCCCGGTCGCGGGTGAGGGGATAAAGGCGCTCACCGGCGCCTCCGGCTAGCAGCACTCCCAGCGTGTCTTTCATCAGACTTCCCGGTTCGTGTGTTTACGGTTCCGTTGATCGTCGCAGCTACGCCAGCCCGTAGCGGGTCGGGCGGCGCTTCCGCTGCGAAACGGTAGATGGTAGCACAAGGGTCGATACTTGCGGCGGATACCGGACCAACTGAAGTGGCCGGTGTCTGGAATGCCCGATTGCTTTTTCCGGAAGGACTTTGCCACCGAGCCGCAGAAGTCGCGGAGGAAATGCGGGCCACGTCTCTAGGCAGAAGGAACTTGAAAAAACTAGTGATAACGCGTGTGTTGCCTGCGCCTGATTTTCCAGACCGGAAAGAGCCGCCGGCTAAGCCACGTCCTCATCAATCTTGATGCGCAGCGACTTGAGGAACTTCAGATCCTGATCGTTGACCTTGAAGGTTGGATTGCTGGTCAGAGTAGTCACCAGGGAAGTCTTATCGCTCGACTTCTCCCCCTGCTTGCTGACCCCGATGGTGGCTTCCAGCACCAGAAAAATGTCGTAGCCCCCTTCCTTGATCCGGGAAACGACCTCCGCAATCTGGTCGGAATCGGCTAGGGATTCGTTGATCGCCTCGCCTAGTTCCTTCATCAGCTGCTTCAGTTGCTGGTCCACGGAAACCCCCTTCCCGCCAACGCGTCATAGGTCCCTGAGATCTCAAGTTCTCGCGCCGTGGCTATTGTAACGCCGAACATTGATAAAATCGACCGGTGGCTGGCATCCCTTTGGCGCGTAAGTTGTGGATCATCGCCCGGGTGGCGAACCAGCAGGCTGGACGCAGCCGGTCAGCGCGGGCCGTGATGAACGCCGTGCGGGCGACGGCGGGGTCGTTTGGACGCGTCCTGCACCAGCTTTGGCTGGAGGTTACGGGCTTTGTTTTCCTTGTGCTGGCGGGGATTGGGGGGATCGCGCTGAGCCGCGAGTATGTGAAGTATCAGGCCGGGAAGGCGGGGCCGGGCCGCATGCTGGTCGCGGTATGCTTCTGCGTGACTTTCGGTTATTTCGGGCTGAGTTCGTTCTGGCGGGTCAGGCGGAAAAGGCAAAGCTAACCACCTAAGGACACGAAGGTACACGAAGCAAAGCTGAAATCCAGGCGGGAGCAAGAGCGGTGAAGAGCGCGAAGGCCAAGCCGAGCATGGAGCGGTGAATTCGAGCCAGGAGCGAGCGTCGTGAACCAGCCCGATCGCCGGTTTTGGCTATCCGTTTTTCCTTCGTGATTCTTGGTGTCCTTCGTGGTGAAAGCCTTTATGACGGAAAAACTCAAAATCGGCCCCGCCAAGCCCGCACCGGAATCTCCCGATCCGGAGACTTCCTCGCACATTCCCGTTCGCTCGCTGTACACCGCTGTGGACCTCAAGGGGTGGGATCAGGAGAGAGAAGTCGGCTATCCCGGCGAATATCCGTTCACCCGCGGGGTGCAGGCCACCATGTACCGGGGGCGGCTCTGGACCATGCGGCAGTACGCGGGCATGGGCGATGCCGAGGAGTCCAACAAGCGCTACAAGTATTTGCTCGCCAACGGGACTACTGGATTGTCGGTGGCATTCGATCTGCCTACGCAGATTGGGCTCGACTCTGATAACCAGCTGGCCGCGGGCGAGGTGGGCAAAGTCGGAGTTGCAATCGACTCCATCGAAGATATGCAGCGGTTGTTCGCCGGCATCGACCTGACGAAGATTTCCACCTCGATGACCATCAATGCGACCGCTTCGATCCTGCTGGCTTTGTACGTCGCAGTGGCCAGACGGGAGGGGGCTGACATTCGCAAGCTTTCCGGCACCGTGCAGAATGACGTGCTCAAAGAATATATCGCGCGCGGGACGTATATTTACCCGCCGCAGCAGGCCATGCGTATTGTCACCGACCTGTTTGCCTGGACGACCGAGAACGTGCCCGACTGGAATACGATTTCGATTTCCGGCTATCACATGCGAGAGGCGGGATCTAGCGCCGTGCAGGAAGTGGCATTCACGTTGGGCAATGGCATGGCCTATGTGCAGGCGGCGATCGATGCTGGGTTGGACGTTGACGAATTCGCGCCGCGGCTCTCGTTCTTCTTTAATGCGCACAGCAATTTCCTGGAGGAGGTGGCCAAGTTCCGCGCGGCCCGGCGTATGTGGGCGCGCGTCATGCACGAACACTTCAAGGCGAACAATCCCAAGTCGTGGATGTTGCGCTTCCATGCGCAGACGGCGGGTTCCACACTGACCGCACAACAACCCGAGAACAACATCGTGCGCACGGCGATCCAGGCGATGGCGGCGGTGCTCGGAGGCACCCAGTCCCTGCACACCAACGCGTTCGATGAGGCGCTGGCGCTGCCCACTGAGCAGTCGGCGCGGATCGCGCTGCGCACGCAGCAGATCATCGGGTACGAGTCGGGCGCGCCGCACACCATCGACCCGCTGGCCGGGTCGTACTACATCGAAAGCCTGACCAACGAGATCGAAAAGCGCGCGGCGGAGTACCTGGGCAAGATCGAAGTGATGGGCGGGATGCTGAAGGCGATCGAACGCGGGTATGTGCAGCAGGAGATCCAGAATGCGGCCTATGAATACCAGCGGGCCGTGGATCTCGGAGAAGCCGTCGTGGTGGGGGTGAATCGGTTCCAGCAGGAGGAGGAAGAGAAGCCGATTCCGATTCAGCGCATTGATGAAGCGCTGGAAACGAAGCAGGTGGAACGGCTGCGGGCGCTGCGGGTGCGGCGGGATGCGGGCGCGTGGCGGGCGGCGTTACGAGGCGTGGAGGAGGCGGCGCGGTCAGGGGCGAACCTGATGCCGCGGATTCTCGCGGCGGTCGAGGCGAACGCCACCGTTGGGGAGATTTCCGATTCTATGCGGAAGGTGTTCGGGGAGTATCGAGAACCCGTGGTGATTTAAAGAAAGCTCCCTAACCACGGTGGACCCAGGGGATTGCAGGAAGAGCGAAAGCCGTTCGCCCGCAAGCGCAGTTCGCTCTCAGATGTAGGACAGCCACCAGTCCTTCCTGCGCTGTTTTAGTTCGGCGAACGCGCGACACGGAAAATACAGCAGGACGACTGCGCTGATCCACATCAGATACACCAGCGGCAGGTGATAGCCGTACCCGTCGGGCGTGTCTCCAAAAATCGCGCCGTGGAACAGCCACCCAACCGGTTCGCCGTGTAGCGCCGCCACCAGCACTGCCAGCAGGTGAATCAAGTACAGATGAAGAACATAGAAGAACATTGGGACGCGCCCGAAGGTCAACAGCACTCCCGTTCCCTGGGGCAGGTAGCTTTTGTCGAGCCAGGCCAGCAGCAGAAACGATGGGCCGAGCGTCATGAGCAGGAACTGCAGCGACGTCGGATACTTCTCGACGTCCGTGAACAGGATTACGGTTTTTTCGAGCGTCGGCTGGATGTGAAAATCGCCCTGCGAAACTCCGCCCTGACCTGCAGGCGGGTTCCCGTAGAGGTTGCTCAGACGCAGCAGGATGAAGGCCGCGATCAGGACCGAGCCCAGGATCGCCAATAGCTTTCCCCGCCGTCCTCGCTCCAGAAGGTAGAGCTGCCCAAATACATAGCCCGCCGCCATCACGCCCACCAGAGGGATCAGCGGAAACAGGACGAACTGCTGAATGTGGAACGGCAGGAGAACTCCCCCGCGCGCGTGCAGCATCGTCCATAGCCAGGCGAGAGAGCCGAATTGCTTCGGGCGCAGGGGATCCAGCAAATTGTGCGCGACGATCATGCCGATCGAGAGCACCGCGGTCCAGGCCATCGGCAGGCGCACCACAGCCGCCAGGATAACCATGGACGCCCCCAGGGCCCAGATCACACCAAAGAATCCGAAGGGGATTTGAAACGTCCAGGCAGTTCCGACCACGGTGAATTCCAGGGCGATGAGCCAGAGGCCGCGCGTCCACAGAAAGCGGCTCAGGTCGGCGGGGGTGTGTCGCCGGCCGTAGAGGAAAGCTCCCGTTCCCGCCAGGAAGAAAAACATAGGCGCACAAAAATGTGTGATCCAGCGTGTAAAAAACAGGGCGGCGTAGGTCTGTGTCAGCGTTTCGGGCTCGAAGCGGACATTGGTGAAGAAGTCGCGCGTGTGGTCGAGCGCCATGACCACCATGATCAGCCCGCGGAAGATGTCGAGGGAGATGATGCGGGCGGAGTCGGTTGCTACGGTTCCAGCTGCGGCGGCCCCGCCGGCGGAGGCGGTCGAGGAGACGATTGTGGACATTGTGGTTCCTTCGGGAAGGCGTGCCATCCTATCGCAGTCAGACGGAGGCGGGAAATGAAGGTTAGCCGGGGGAAGGAACTGACATTTTGTTGCGCTGGGTATTTTCGATACGCCCCTGCGGGGCTCGGTGGGGACGACGACGCTGGAGTTTGTGATGCTCCCAGCGGGGAGGAGGTCGCTCGTGACTCGAGTACAACGGCGGGTCGCGGTTCAATCGATCTTTCTCGACTTGGTTCCGCCCGAGTAGTGTTTTCGGGCAGTGTGCGATATGGTGCAGACGAGTTATCCCGGACACTGCCAATATGGGTCTTTCAATGATTGACCTGCGCGGGTGAGGTGCCAGCCCGGCTCCCGCAGGACTCGGTGAAAAATGTCTGGACACCAGAGAACCCACACGATTCTTCATTTTTGCTGCGACCGCGCCGTTCTTAGCTGGCGCGGGAAGTTTCCGGGCGACGTGGGGTATCGCGTCCTGAACTCAAGCAACGGATTTGAAACAATCGAACTGTCCGCGGGTGGATGCCGTGGTGCTGGACCTGGACCACAATAGGGATGAGGTAACGCTCATTGCACAGAAGATCAAACGCCTTCGACCGCAGGTTCCCACTATCGTGTTGACGGAAGGGATGCTATCGGTGGAGGGCGTGCGTGAATGGGCGGACGCGCTGGTGCCGAAGGAAGATGACCCTGAGGCGCTGGTCCAATCGCTGGAGAAAGAACTAAACTAACGGACCACCCTGACCCTGCCGTTTAACTTCAAGAA
>DASQPN010000148.1:0-7995 GCA_035643915.1 Terriglobales bacterium
CGCTCGTAAATCCCCCGCACCTCTGCACACGTCCGCTCCAACTCCCCTTCCAACCCGTCGTCAAACGATCGATCCAAAATTCTTCCCGCCAATTCCGACGTAACCCGCCGCGCATGCTCCGCAGCCGGCAGCCACTTCCACGCCCGTCCCACCACCAGCCGCACCACGTGCTCGACCGTCCGCAGCAACTCCGCGGCGTGATCAAGCCGCGCCGCATCTCGCTTCTCGAGAAAGCCACCAGCCGCACACCGCCACAACCG
This sequence comes from Terriglobales bacterium, assembly GCA_035643915.1. GTDB lineage: Bacteria > Acidobacteriota > Terriglobia > Terriglobales > Acidobacteriaceae > Gp1-AA133. The sequence continues at coordinate 261 of DASQPN010000148.1, forward strand.
GTCGCGCAGCGTGCCACTCTTATCCCGAACCCCATGCTTCACCAGCAGGTAGCTCGTGATGAAGTCAATGTCATACGTTGCTCCCGGCGCGGTTTTGAAGTTCTTCTCCCCATCATGATTTCCTTCCAGCTTCTTCCGCATATCCCGCACCGCTGGTAAGACCCCCGGTTCCGTCTCGAACCGCTCAAACAGACGCCGTGTCGCCCCCAACGCGCGCTCCCCCAGCCCTCGATCGCCTGTCAAAAACCGCAGCTTGGTATACAGCAACGCCTCCCAGGCTTGCGCCTCGCGCTGAAAATAAGTTTCCAACTGAGGAACAGTGACCAGTAAGTCTCCTTCCCCACCCCGGGGACGCAGCCGCGTGTCCACCGCAAACACCATCCCATCCTGCGTGTACGCCGAGAGCGCCTGCACCATGCGTTCCACCGACCGGGTCAACGACTCGCTGTCCGCATCCTCGCCGCGCACAAACAGCAGATCCGCATCCGAAGCGATATCGAACTCTGCCGTCCCCAACCGTCCCAGAGCGAAGACTGCCAGGCCAGTCGGTTCCTCCGCAATCCCAAACGCCGCCGCAATCGCGTCTTCCGCCGCCGCTGTCGTCGCCGCCAGTGAGCTGTACACGTCCCGCAACCCGGTCACATCGCGCGCCCCCTCGGCGAGTTCCCGATCCCGGTAGTGCCTGCGCAACAGCGACAACTTCTCCCCATGGGAAGCGGGCGAAGCCGCCAGGTAAGCGAACACCGGATCTCCCGGCGTCCGTCCGCCCCCCAGCGGGCTGTCGAACAGATACCCACTCCCCGCCCACGACGGCGCCGCATCCACGTGCGCCAGCGTTGCGATCTCCTCAGGGTGCCGAACCAGGATTTCCGTCAGATATTCACTTGCCTCAAAAATCGCCAGCGCCCGCTGCACAGCCCCCGGTTGCCGAACCACCGCTGCGTATCGCTCCGAACTCGTCAGCGCCGAACTCAAAAAGCGAAACAGGTTCCTGCGCGTCAGCGGCCCCAACTCCTCCCGGCAAGCAATTTCATGCAGCTTCGGCGAATCCCCCGCCAGCCGGTCGAGGATCTGCTGATTCGACGCACCCGGAGCGGCCCCCTCCATGCCCCCTCGCAACACGAACCCGGTATCCGCCACCTCCTGCCCTTCCCGCGTCTGCTGCTGAAAGATGACGCGCTTGTAAATCCCCGACACCGCCGCCATCCGCTGTTGCACCGCGCTCACCAGGTCCGAGGCATCCCGCATCGTCTGTCCGCCCCTGTCCATCGAGCCCGCAATGATCCGCAACTCTGTCTCTGAAGTCGGCAGCACGTGGGTTTGCTGCCCGTGCCGCAGCTGCAGCCGATGTTCCAGATGCCGTAGAAACTCGTACGCGCTGGTCAACTCGTGAAACTCTTTCCCGCTAATGTGCCCCTTGTCATGCAACTTCTGCAGTGCGAACACTGTTCCCCGCGACCGCAACCAGGGCTCACTTCCGCCATACACCCGTTGCAGGCACTGCACGAGGAACTCAATGTCCCGAATCCCCCCATGATCAATCTTGATATTGATCGCCGATTGCGGCGGCCCCGCGCCCGCTCGCCGCAGCCGTTGCCTGTGCATCCGCTCGCGCGCCACCAGCGCCGTCTTGATGGCCTGGAAATTGATCTTCTCTGTGTACACCTGCGGCTGCACACCCTGGATGAACGCACGCGTAAGCCCCGCATCCCCGTCCGAGTGCCGTACCTTGATCAGTGCCTGCAGTTCCCAGTCCTGCGCCGTCTGCGTGTAGTAGCGCAAGGCCTGCTTTAGGCTGATCGCCAGCTCCCCATCTGCGCCCCGCGGCCGCAAGCGCAAATCAATCCGGAACACCGGGCCTTCCCGGGTCACGCGCGAAAGAATATCCGTCACCTGCTGCGCCAGTCGGATGAAATACTCCTGCCTCGAGAATTGTTCCTCGCTGCCGTCTTCGCCGAATAGGTACATCAGGTCCACATCCGAGCTGTAATTGAGCTCATTCCCTCCAAGCTTTCCCAGGGACAGAACCGCGAATCGCCCCTCTCCTGCTTGCGCACCAGAATCGGCATTTCGAGGCGCCCAATATTTCCCCTGCAAGGAAATCTCCGCCTCGCGCAACGCCTCGGCAATCAGCGCATCCGACAAGGCCGAGATCTCGGCCGTCGTCTCTGCGAGAGGCGCGATCTCCAGCAGGTCGCGCAACACAATCCGTACATACTCCCGCCGCTTGAACCGCGCCAGCAGCGTTGAGACATCGCTCTCTCGTCCCTGTGACCGAAACGCCTTGAGAGCCCCCTGAAATTCCTCCCGCGAATAACTGCGATCGAGCCGCGACCGGTTCAGCAACGACTCCAGCAGATCGGTATTCTGCAAAAGTGTTTCGCCCAGGAACCGGCTATGCCCAAAAACCATGATGGCGTAGTGCACCAGCGGATAGTGCCGATTGAGCAATCCGACCAACCGCTCGCCCGACTCGTCGACCAACCGCTCCAGCATCCGCAACGCTGAATCAGGATCCGGCGCCTCCCGCAAAAGCCCAGGCAACGCCTCCAACACTCCCGCTGAAAGACGCGGGCTCAGCGCAGACAAATCGTGCCGACCGTCCTTAGGGTTCGAGAAATGTTCAGGATGATGGTTTGGTGGATGCTCAACCAGACGATTGGATAAGCGGCCCGCCGCTCTCCGCCGCTCGTCCAGCGCCGCAGGCCCCTCCTCCGCTAAGCCATGCAAAGATTTCTTTTGGTCAGGCGGACTGGGCTCCACAGGCTCCTGTGGTCCAGTTGGTGGCTTGTTGGAAACCAAGGATATCGACTCGGATTTCGAGCATAGCACGCAACTCCGCCAGAAACACCGCCTGCCCAAGCGGAGAGGCCGTGGCGAGCAAAACGCCCCAGCCCGCGTCGTAGGGACCGACGCCCTCGTCTGTCCAGCGGCCGAGATTCTTGTGTCGCAGCCATCCCGCGTGTCAGTGGAGCGATGGGCGTCCCCCGCCCGTCGGTGCGCAGGGCCGACAACCAAATCTCGAGCCCGCGCGCGCTCGCGACACGACTGGCCGCGATGAAACCCAGATCGCGCCCCTTAGGGACGTCAAAAAGCCGCACAACCGTCCGGTGCGCGACAACTCGGAACTGGTCCCAAACCACCCACCAACAAAAAAAGCCCCGCTCCACCGAGCCGGGCCAACGACCAACGACCAACCACCGGTCCTCCTATTTCCCCCCCAGAAACTCATACTGCGCCGCCGTAAGCTGCACGACGGACAACCTCCCCTGCCGCACCAGAGGCGAATCCGCAAACAGCTTGTTGGCTTTGATCTCCGCCAGCGTCCTCGGGGTGCCAATCGCCTTCCCGACCTTAATCTTCACCAGCGGCGTCTTCGGATCCGTCACCTCAACCGATACGACCGACGCCGTCCCCACCGCACTCTTCTCATCGCCCGTGTGGTAAATGACCAACCGTTCGCCCGGCTTCATCGCGCGCAGATTCCGCACCGCGACCGGATTGGTTACCCCGTCCCAGGTGGTCGCCTTGTCCCGCTGCAAATCCGCAAACGAATATACAGAAGGCTCCGTCTTGAGAAGATAGTCCATGGAATCGCTCTCAGAAAAATCTGTGCCAACCACCAACCGCCAACAAGCACTATTGCGGTTTCCCATCCCCTTCGCCGGGATCCTTCTTCTCCGCGTTCTTGCCCGGCGCCGCGTCCTTCTTCCCGTCGTTCGGATGCTCATCGTAAATCGAATACTGCTTCTGCGGACGCTTCAACTTCACCGTGATATCCATCGTCGGCCCCTCGATGTCGTAGTCCTCCCCGAACGTCTGGAATCCGGGAGCCAGCACCTGCACCCGCAGCTTGCCGTACGGCACACCGTCGAAGCTCGTCTTCCCGTCGCTGTCGGTCTTCAACTCGTATCCGCCGCGCTGTTGTCTCCCGCGCGCATTTACCGGATGCAACACCACGCTGGCGTTCCGCACGGGCTTCCCGCTGTAATCCCGGACGACCACAAAGTTGAGCGCCGCCGACGGCTCTTCCGCCCACGCACCCGCCACCAGCAAAGTCACCGCCAGTCCCACCGCTGCCGCCGAGAGTCTTTTCATGGCCGTGACCACATTCTAAGCATCAATTCATTACCCTGTCACCCTGCTTGCCAGACCAGCTCCCGAACCTCCTGCCCTTCTTACTTCCCACCCCCTTGACAACTCGCCGCTCATCTCCGTACAATTGGCACTCGCCAGAGATGAGTGCTAACGAAGTCTGGTATATGCGTCAACCTGCTATTTAAACAAAACAAACAATTGGACTTAACGAAAGGAGTCAGCAAACTATGGCTACCAAGTTTACCCCCCTCCACGACCGGATCCTGGTCCGTCGCGTCGAGGAAGCTGAAACCACCCGGGGCGGCATCATCATCCCCGATTCCGCCAAGGACAAGCCGCAGGAAGGCGAAGTGATCTCCGTAGGCCGCGGCAAGAGCAACGACGAAGGCAAGATTTTCCCTCTGGCTGTGAAAGAGGGCGATCGCGTCCTGTTCGGAAAGTATGCCGGCACCGAGATCAAGATTGATGGTGAAGACTTCATCATCATGCGCGAGGAAGAAGTCCTGGGCGTACTTGTCGGATCGACCAAAAAGGAACCCGTAGGCGCAAGGCGGTAAGCAAGCCGCCGTTCGCTGAAAGCTCGCAGCTCGAAGCTCCGAGCTGGAAACATTCCGCAGGCCCAGCCTGCCCTTAACTTCAAAAGAAACTTCAGGAGACGAAGCAATGGCAAAGCAGATTGTTCATGGCGAGGAGTCGCGCCAAGCGATTCTCCGCGGCGTCAACCTCTTGGCGGACGCGGTAAAAGTCACACTCGGCCCCAGGGGCCGCAACGTTGTGATTGAGAAGAAGTTCGGTTCTCCGACCATCACCAAGGACGGCGTCACCGTAGCCAAAGAAATCGAATTGAAGGACGCGCTCGAGAACATGGGCGCGCAGATGGTGCGGGAAGTCGCTTCGAAGACTTCCGACGTTGCCGGTGACGGCACCACCACTGCCACGGTCCTGGCCCAGGCCATCTATCGCGAAGGCGTGAAGACCGTAGCGGCCGGCGCGAACCCCATGGCCCTGAAGCGCGGCATCGAGAAGGCCATCGCTGTCATCGCGGGCGACATCGACAAGAAGACGGGCGAGCGCGGCAAGGGCAGGCTCGACGACTTCTCCAAGCCCGTTACCGGCGACATGATCGCCCAGGTCGGCACCATCTCCGCCAACAACGACGAGACCATCGGCAAGATCATCGCCGAGGCCATGAAGAAAGTCGGCAAGGATGGAGTCATCACCGTCGAGGAGTCCAAGACGCTCGAAACCCAGCTCGAAGTCGTCGAGGGCATGCAGTTTGACCGCGGCTACCTGTCTCCCTATTTCGTGACCGATCCCGAGCGCATGGAAGCTGCTCTCGAGAACGCCTACATCCTGATCCACGAAAAGAAGATCAGCTCGATGAAGGACCTGCTCCCGCTGCTCGAGCAGATCGCCAAGGGCGGCAAGCCCCTGCTGATCATCGCAGAAGACGTTGAGGGTGAAGCGCTGGCAACGCTGGTTGTCAACAAGCTGCGCGGCACTCTGCAGGTTTGCGCGGTGAAGGCCCCTGGCTTCGGCGATCGTCGTAAGGCGATGCTGCAGGATATCGCTATCCTGACCGGTGGCAAGGCCATCACCGAAGATCTGGGTATCAAGCTCGAAAACGTCCAGCTCTCCGACCTCGGCCAGGCCAAGAAGCTCACCATCGACAAGGACAACACCACTATCGTCGAAGGCAAGGGCAAGCACGCCGAGATCGAAGGCCGCGTGAAGGAGATTCGCAGTCAGGTGGACAAAACCACCTCCGACTACGACCGCGAGAAGCTGCAGGAGCGTTTGGCCAAGCTGGTTGGTGGCGTAGCCGTGATCAAAGTCGGCGCCGCAACCGAGACCGAAATGAAAGAGAAGAAGGCTCGTGTCGAAGACGCCATGCACGCAACCCGCGCAGCCGTGGAGGAAGGCATTGTTCCCGGCGGCGGTGTAGCCCTGGCACGCTGCATCGCAGCCATCGACAAGCTGAAGGTCGACGGTGACGAGCAGATTGGCGTCAACATCGTGAAGCGCGCGCTCGAAGAGCCTCTGCGCCAGATCGTCGGCAACGCCGGCGAAGAGGGCGCAGTGATTCTCGGCAAGGTGCTCGAGTCGAAGGATGCCAACTACGGCTACAACGCCCTGACCGGCGAATTCGAAGATCTGGTCAAGGCAGGCGTCCTCGATCCAACGAAGGTAGTGCGCACCGCACTGCAGAACGCAGGTTCGATCGCGTCCCTGATGCTCACCACCGAAGCCCTGGTCTCCGAATTGCCGGAAGAGAAGAAAGCTCCGGCCGGCGGCGGCCACGGCGGCGGCGGAATGGAAGGCATGTACTGAAGCCAGCCGCTGGCTCTTAGCCACCAGTTGTCAGCGAAACCAAAGCCCCGCTCGCAGGAGTGGGGCTTTTTGCTGTCCGGAAATTTCTCTGAACTCAAAACCCTCTGCCTTTCCAGAATTCAGGAGTGGGGCCAGCACCATTCAATGCGTGCGGCCCCCAACGACTTTACCTCCGGCCTCCGCCCTCCATGCGCTGCTCGTACGCTTTCTCGAGGAACGTATTCTAGAGATCAAGGACTTGCCGCCCGAAACTCCAAGCAGAGCTCGACACCGGCGGGAGTTCCGCTCGCAAGAGCAGGACGTTTTGTTGGCAGAACGACAGTGTCCCCGCCCGTTCGGCCGCAGCGCCGCGCTACTCCCAGCTCCACCCAGCCAATCCAATCCGCGTGCCTTCGGCAGTGGCCGGCCGTCGGAGGAGGGCGCAAACAGCTGCGACACAGACCAGGGGCAGCGACTCTCGCGGGCCGGTCCGACTCATCCGATCCGGCGCAGCCGCAGAGCGGTGCAAGAATGGAGCCCCCCGGCGTCGGCCAGCCGCTCTAGGGCAAGGTGAAGGCAAGCACATAGTCGCCCTGTTTTGTGCCGAGCTTGCCATGCCCGCCGGCCGCGATGACAAGGTACTGCTTACCATTCAGACTGTAGGTCATAGGAGTGGCTTGGCCACCGGCCGGGAGCAAGCATTTCCAGAGCTCTTTGCCGGTTTCGATGTCAAAGGCGCGCAAATAGAGGTCCATCGCGGCGGAAGTAAAAACCAGACCACCGGCTGTGATCATCGGTCCGCCGAGGTTAATCGGCCCGGTCTGCTGGCCGGGAACAAACGAAGCCGAGCGGAACATCCCAGACCTGCTTGCCAGAAGAGAGATCGAGGTCGTACCCCACGGCGGGGCATTGCAAGGCAACTTGCTGGGAGAAAAGATGAAGCTGCGATAGAGCCCGTAGGGAGCTCCCTTCTGATCTCCGAATTCGCCGCAGATACGGTTGGCTTGCTGCTTGCTGGTCTCGGCCTCGAACTTCTCCCGGGGAATCAGTTTGACCCAGGCAACGAGGCGATTCGTGTTCGCGACCATACGATGGCGTTCCAAATCGTAGGCCGCACTGCCCCAGTTCACGCCCCCCATATTGCCGGAAAATACGATGGTTCTTTCGAGGCTCGGCGGTGTGAAGACGCCTTCCGACCGCGACGCTTTAATTTTGTCCTGGCACCACTTGACGTCCTCCGGAGTTGGTCCCCAAGGCGTCGCTTGGCGAAAGTCCTTCCGGTATCAGCGAGATAGTGGAAAAGGGCTGGGTCGGCCAGCTCTCCCCC
>DASQPN010000149.1:0-21552 GCA_035643915.1 Terriglobales bacterium
TCCCTTCACCCTCCCCCGGAAAATCCGGAGCTTAGGTGCTGCCCGTCTAGTCTCTACACCTTCCCGGTTGGTGTCCCTCCGGGCTTGGCTCGGGATTGCCATTTCAGGTTTCCCCGAATTTGAGCAGTTCTGCATCGCCGGTTTCCCAGACGAGCACTCAAGTCTTCCTTAAGTCCGCTGCGTATGCCATTCCGCCACGCCCGCGCAGGTCTTTCGACCACCTTTATAATAGGACAGATTCGCCTTTTAAGTCCTGTGCGTCTGCCAATTTCGCCACCCGGGCAAGCGAGGTGCTCTCTCGCATTGTACAAGCGAGCGCTGCACCCCCACCGCTCCGGGCGGGCGGTCGCACTCGCGTCGACTTAGGTGATCCAGACGAAACGTGCGGAGCTTCAGACCCTCGAGTACCAGTCGGGCGGGATCCGCTCTTCACCTGGTGGCTGTGCGGACGGACGCAGCGTGGCTAGGCGCTTTCTAGGAAACCGGGAAAGCGCGGCGGCCTCTGTGGCAGAGTTCGCCGGTTACTTCCACTTGTCTCCGACACCGTTCGATGGCGAGTTGTCTAACTCGGCCAGACGACTACCACGATTCCCCCGAATCATCTGGCTGAGAATAACCATGATCGACAACACCAGCAGAACGTGAATAAAACCGCCGAGCGTATAGGACATCGCCTCTCCGGCGATCCAAAGACCGAGAAAAAAGACGCCAATCCAAACCATTCGAAAAAACCCTTTCCGAATTGCGTTATGAAGAAGGAGCCGAAGGTGACGGCTCGCATCCGGATGGGAGCCCGTACCAAATACTGGACAATGAGGTCAGGTTAGCAGGCAGACTTCGACAAGTCGAAATCAGTGGTACGGAGACCACCAGCGGAGTTGCAGCGCGCGGCCCTTACGGTTTCCAGAAGGACATGACCGCGCCTCCCGCCAGGATCAGGGCGCCTCCCAAGAGGACGGGAGCGGTGGGTCGCTGGTTGAAGCGCACTCTGGCGAGAATCTGAGCGACTACGAAAAACAGGACGACATACACTCCCAGAAGCTTTCCCAGCGAGGCGTGTTGACCACCAATCCGTAAAAGGCGAGCGCCACCGTGCCGCACGCAAAGGAGAGTGCTCGGGCCGGGCCAAAGGAACGCTGCAGGCCGGACTGGAAGCAGGAATCCCCATACGCCTCGAGAAAGGCAGCCAGCGACAACACCGCGAAGGCTCCGCCCCGGTTGGCAACTATCTGATTCAAGAGATCTTTCATAAAGGATGACTCGTCGATGGCGGACTGAACTGCGGCCATACTACCAAGGAAATTTCGGGGCGCCGGGTTTCGTTTCCGTTTCTAGGTGCTATAAGAAAAATCGATTGGACGGGCTCGGATGGCGACATTAGGCTTGTGGGCTGATCAGTGTTCAGCCCGGCGGGGCGGCCCGTTTTTTGCTCGTCTCCGGGTGGACATGCGGTTCTCTGCAGCGCGGATGGTCGGTGCGCGTCTCTTCGACAGGATTGCATGAAACTTACGGGTTTTCTGCTGCTGCTCGCGGGGTGGATGATCGTCCTTTCGGCTCTGGTGCTTCTGCAGTCGGCTTCAGCCCGAACTGATTTTGTGCTGGCGGGGCTGGCGGTGGAAATACTCGGCCTGGTCCTGGTCGTCCGTTCTCATCTGGTTCTGGGTGAGGGACGAGGGTGACGCCTCCGGCGCTTGCACTTTCAGAGGCTGCTGCGGCGCTCTGTCTACTTCTGATCTTCCTGGTTCCCCTTACGCTCGCTGGGCTTTCCCTGATACACAACGGATTGGGCAGGTCGCGCAGCGCGGCTCACGCGATGCTGGCTTCGCTTTGCGTCGTTTCGGTCGGGGCGATTGTCTATTTGGTGTGCGGCTTTTCCTGGGAGGGTTTCGCAGGCCAGCCCGCTCACATCTTTACGGTGGCGGGCAAGAACTGGAATTGGATAGCCGCTGAGCCATTCTTCTTGCGGGGCGTGGAGCTTGATGGTGGTCCGGCCTCGCTCGCGGCGCTGCTGCAGTTGTTTTGCGTTGGATTGGCTGCGGTCATCCCGTTGAGCGCTGCCGCCGATCGCTGGCGGTTGGGGGCGGCTTGTGCTTCCTCGGCGCTTCTTGCTGGCTTGACCTATCCGCTGTTCGCGCACTGGTCGTGGGGCGGCGGATGGCTGGCGCAGCTGGGCGTCAATTTCGGCCTGGGCCACGGTTTCGTGGACAGCGGAGGCGCGGGCAGCATCCAGGTGGTGGGAGGGCTGACGGCGTTGTCGCTCGTGTGGATCCTGGGACCTCGGCGTGGAAAGTATTCGTCGGACGGCATGCCGGCCGCCATCCCCGGGCACAACATCGTCTTCGTTCTTTTCGGCTGCTTGCTGACTTGGGTGGGATGGCTGGGACTGAATTCCGCGGGCGCGATCCTGTTCTCTCATGCGGAACCTGGACGGGTGGCGCTGATTGCGATCAACACGACCGTCTCGGCGACGGCAGCTTTTCTGGTGGCGGTCATTACCACCCGTTTGCGTTTCGGCCGCGTGGATGCTTCGCTCGGCGCCAATGGCTGGGTGGGCGGCCTGGTGGCCAGCAGCGCGGCGTGCGCCTTCCTGAAGCCGGCAGCAGCGCTGATGACGGGTCTGATTGCCGGAGCCCTGGTGACCTTCGCGATCGACTGCTTTGAATTCTGGCTGGCGGTCGATGACCCGGGCGGAGCAATTTCGGTGCACGCGGTCGCGGGCATCTGGGGTTTATTGGCGGGCGGTGTGCTCGCCACGCTTCCGGGCGGAAATGCCGGGGCTGGGCAGTGCTTGGCGCAGGTGGTTGGGGTCGCCACGCTGATAGGGTTCGTCCTGCCGATGACCTATTTGTTGAACTGGCTTCTGAACCGGTTCTACCCGCAGCGCGTGCATGTAGATGGCGAGCGGCAAGGCATGGACCTGCACGAGCTGGGAGGGATGGCGTATCCGGAGTTCGTCGTGCACAGCGAGGAATTTACCCCCAAATAGCGGCTCGCTGTCTTTGAGGCGTTGAGGCGTTGAGGCTTGGGAATTTCTCAGCTGTGCCGTGCGACCCAGAAGAGCAGGGCGAATACCAAGACCGGGATCATGGCCAGCATGGCGTAAAACAGAATCTTCCGTACCCAGGGCGTGCGACGCTGCCTCCAATTGTGCAACTCCGGGCGCTCGGAGACCCCGACCTGATCCTGATGTTCGAGATCCCACGCAAACTCCTTGGCGCTGACGTAACGATTCTTGGGGTCGCGCTCCATGGCGCGATAGATGATTTCCTGCAGCTGGGGCGTGATGGTGGGATCAATTTCGCGGGGCGGCATGGGATTGTTGAGAAGCCGATCGTTCATGATGACGAAGGGATTGGATCCCGAAAACGGGACTTTGCCGCTCAGCATCTCGTACAGCATGACCCCGAGGGAGTAGATATCGCTGCGCGCGTCCCCGCGCTTCCCCTTGACCTGTTCTGGCGAAATGTAGTCGGGTGTGCCCATGGTTTGCGACAGCTTGGCGAAAGTCAGCCGGCGAGAACCGGCGTTGGCGGCGATTCCGAAGTCGATCAGCTTGATGTTCTCGTCGGCGTCGACCATCACGTTTTCCGGCTTCAGATCACGGTGCACGACTCCGTGGTGGTGGATGTAGTCAAGCGCATCACTGATCCGACGGGTTAGCTTTACGGCTCGCTCCACGGGCAGCTTCTTCAACTCATTCAGAATCTGCCGGAGCAGGCGGCCCTCGACCCACTCCATCACCATGTAGACCCGGCTGCGGTTTTCCTCTGCGAAGACTTTCATCACGCCGGGGTGATCCATCTTTTTGCCAATTTCCTCCTCGCGGCGGAAGCGGTCGAACAGCACCGGGTCGCTCTCCATTTCGGGATGAGGAACTTTGATGGCGACGGTGCGTCCTGTGTTCAGATCGGTGCCGCGAAAGATGGAGGCCATGCCGCTGCGGGCGGCCAGACTGTCAATGCGGTAGTGATCGAGTTGATCGCCGGGATGGAGTTGGGTCATCGTGAGTCAGGCAAGCGAGCCGGACAGCAAGCCGAGTGATGCTCTCGGTGCGCGAAGCATTTCCATGATGCCAGAATATCCGGGCGCGGACATAAGCAATCCGTAAAGAATAATAGGGGGTTGGTTGGTAAGGCGAGCGAAACGGAGCAGTTTTGAGATTGGATCATTGTAACTGACCTGGGGGCGAAACCATACGTTTGGCTTTAGAACAGGCTCTACGTCCCAGGTTCTGGTGAAGAAATCCGCGAGAGAATTTCAGTTGGTTGAGCCAAGAGAACCTGCGACCATGCCAACCACCAGAGAAACTGTGAAATCATCGTCCTGGTCGCCTCGCTTTCTCGTGCCCTGGCTCTACTTCAAGCCTCTCAAGAAAGAGACGCCCGACCCGACGAGGAATCCAGAGCAACCCGCTTAAACGCCGAAAAGCCTTCCTTCGATTGGGCGATGGTCTGGTGTTGGCGGTCGCTTGGCGGTAAGCGGTTGTGCGTGGATGGGCGATTTCAGCAGCCTTCTGAACGTCGGATTTATGCGAGGAGTTCTACCCAAGCTGGTAGGGCCGCCCGCGGTACATTCCGATACGCTCCACCCTGCGGACGCGAATGAGCTGAACGCTGACGTTGTCGCCGCCGCCGCGCTCATTGGCCAGCGTGATGAGTTCCTGCGCCGCGACACTCAGATCCCCATGGCGGCCCGCGACGTGGGTCATCTCGGTGGCAGACACCGCGCCATGTAGTCCGTCGGAACACAACAGCAAGACGTCGCCCGGCAGCACCTGCATATCATTGGTCTCGACGTTGACGAACAACTCGCCTCCGAGGGAGCGGCTTAGGACGTGACGGGTGTCCCCTTCCGCCGCTTCCTTAGCAGAGATCAGGCCCAGGCGAATGTGTTCGTTGGCGATGGTGTGGTCACGCGTCAGCAACCTGGCCTGGTGGCTGCGAACCAGATAGCAGCGCGAATCGCCCACATGAGCGACGACCGCGCGATCGAAACGCAGGCTGCAGGCGACCAGAGTGGTCGCCATTCCGGCGCCACTTGATCCGGCTTTGACGGCGGTCTCAAACACCTGGGCATTGGCGGCCTGAACCAGACGCGTCAGCAGGGCCGAGGGCGATTCGCGACTGCCGGCCTTCCGAAAACCTCCGAGCACGCTCTCCACCGCCGCCTTGGCCGCAACTTCACCCTTGCGGTGGCCGCCTACACCATCGGCGAGCGCGAAGAGCCAGCCTTGCGACCGGGCTTCTTCTGGAGTGTCGGGGAGTGAGTAGCCCAGGTAGTCCTCGTTGTGATGGCGGATTCGCCCGGGATCGGAGAGCTGCGCAAACTCCACGTCGAGCATAGAACTTTCGGACGGACGGAGCCCGGGTTGGCTGGCGATCCGGTGGACCCCGCGATAGCTCATCCGGACTGATACCTCTAGCAGGCAAGATGGAAAGGGCAGGCTGATGCCCGCCCCTTCCTCACGCCTGTTCCTGCAACCCGTTCTCTAAGAAGTTGCCTGGGCGCGACTCTCAACGAGGGTCGTCCGACCGGCGCTCTTGCTGGCACGTACAAAGTAGATGCCGCCATAAATACCCCAGACCAAGGCGATTCCCAGGGCTAGCAACGGTTCCTTGACCGTGCCGTACCCCATGAAAGGCCCTACCAGATAGAAGATCATGCAGGCCAAATTGGCCAGCAGACCAAAGATTGGAACGATGAGGTGGCGAATCAGCCTGAACTTCGGATGGTTGTGATAGGCAACCAGACAGATCACGCAACTCAGGCCATACAGCAGGAACGTTCCGAAGTTCGAAGCGAGTGTTATGGTGAGCAGCGAATTCGGCAAGGCTGCCATCTTGTCGTGGGTGGTGTATCCGAAGCTGGACCAGAAGCCATGGGGCAGAGCCGCGATGGTGCTATCGGCGGGGGCGCCCGCATCGCCAAAGGCCATGATCACTGCGAGGCATCCAACCACGGCGGAGATTCCCGCGAGCGTCCAGATCGCACGGTGCGGGGTGAGGTTCTTGGCGTGCAGCATGCCGAAGTGTCCGGGGGCCTCCTTGTCCTTGCCCATGGCGTAGGTGACACGCGCGCCGGTGTTGATACAGGACAGGGTCGTGCCGATCAAGGCAAGGAACACGGTGAAGGCTTCCATCAACATGAAGGTGCGACCGTGGCCAGCGCCGAACAGCGCGTCGCCGACTACCACCATCATGTCGCCGATGGGAGCCGCTGAGCCTGCGGCACTCTGCATGGTGTATCCACTGTTGAGGAAGTAGTTGGCCGCAAAGTACTCGAACAGATAACAGAAGGCCCCCTGAACCAGAAGCGACGTGATCACGGCGATGGGCACGTCGCGCTTGGCATTCTTGGCCTCCCCTCCCATGGCGGTTACGGATTCAAATCCCACCAGAATCAAAATCGCCACCGTTGCCTGGATGAAGGCCCATCCCCAATTGTGTATCCCGATCACCGATCGAGCGGTCGGGTGAGTGAGGAACGCGCCTTTGTCGTCCGCCGCCGGATAGCTGATGTGGTAGGGCGCCGGCTTGCCGGACGCGTCCAGTTTGGGCTGCGGGACGCCGTTGGCGTCGCGCACGATGACATCGGTGGTTTGTCCATTCACGGTTTGCCTGGTGGTGGCGAACTCATAGGTGTAAGCCTCACCGGAAGTCGAATCGAACTGATAGGCGACACTTCCCGGGGGATGGTTCATGCGGTAACCGAACGCCATGACCGAAAACACCACCAGAGCGCTGATCTGAATCACGTTGATGGCGATACTGACCGAGGTCGATCCGTTTATACCCCGGTGCGCGATGTACGCGACCGCAAACGAGAACACGATGGCGACGGCCATCATGAACGCGGTTCCAGGATTGGAGGCGCTCATGAAATTCGGCCAGAGCGTTCCGACCAGATAACCGCAGAGGATGCCCATGACCCCGACCATCACTCCCGGATAGATCCAGTAATAGAGGTGGGACGCCCAACCTACAATGAACTTCGACAAGCGGGCGTAACGCCAGGCCTTGTCATGATTGAGGAAGGACTGTTCGGCGAAGTAGTAGGAGCTGCCGGTGCCGGGATAGAGCTTGGCCATCTCTGCGTAGCAGATGGCGGTTGCGAGACAGAGCAACAGGGCGACCACGATGCCGCTCCACATGGCTGGGCCAGTGACACCGGTGGTGGCCTGAATAAAGAACGTCAGCCAAAGAAAGGCGCCGGGTGCGATGAGCGCCATGGCGTTCATCGTCAGGCCAGTCAACCCTAGGGTCTGTTTCATCTCAACTGCGGGGGTCTCCGCCATGGGTGTTCTCCTCAGAACCTTCTATGTAGTTGCGCGACATCGATCTCGGACGACTGCGACCGGTTCCGGCATGAAAACCGCCGGATACAGCAGCAAGGCCATGGAAGCAAGGGTGATGAGTCGGCCCGGCAACGGGTCGAGTTCGAACGCGAGCAAACCCACCCGCAGCTCGGCCATGCCAGCCGCCAGCATGCCCAAGGAGACTGCTGGTTGTTGAAGGCCAGTCACTCCATCTCCCTGTAGGTGGTCTTTGTTGCCCGGCCGTCGGTACCCCGCGATCCGCCGCTCCGTCCCAGCCGGAGACGACGAATGCGCGCCAAGCTACCCTGGTTGCCCGGGATAGTCCAATCGATACTTTTTCTGGGGGTCATTAAAGTTTCCTTATACGTTCCTGACCGGTGCCGCTCGGCCCCAGTTTGCCTCCCAGCCGCCTCCCCGGTTACTTGGCGTCGGCGCTGCTGAAGGCATAGATCACGCCCACCGTGACTGTGTTCTGGTTGTCTTTGAACTGCCCCGTCCGAAAGGGGAAGGTGTCCTGATTCGACATGTCGCGCCGGAATTCCAGGCGGCTGATGATGCTCTTCGCGATGGTGCGCTGGAGGGTGGCCGTGAATTCGCTCAGGTGCTGGGTCGCAGCGGTGGCGAACCCGTCGTGGTCGTCGAAGTATTCGCCGCGCGTCGCGAAGGTCCATCTGTCGTCAAAGGCATACTTGATGTAGCCGGCGATGCCGCTCCAATGGGCGAGCGGGCCAGTGACAGGTGGGGCCACGCTGGTGTCCATGAAGTGGTCCTGGCCGTAGTCGTAGTTGGCCATCAACGACAGCTTGGCGGTGGGAGAATAGGTGAGCACCGTGTCGGAGAGGTGTCTGAAGGTTCCGTTGAAGTTGGAAGCCTCCGGCCCGACGAGATAGTTCTCGATGAGGCTGACTTTCTTGTTGGGAGTCCAGGCAAAGGTGAAGCCGGTGGTTTTGCCACTGTTGTTGTCGACGCTGTTGTTCCAGCCATTCACCAGGTAGGCGCTCAACGCGTATTTGTCGTTGAAGGTGTACTTGGCACTCATGCCATAGTGGAAGTAGGGGATGGCCCAGGCAAAGAGCAGGCCGCGGGAGTAGTTCCAGTTGTCCTTGCTCTCGATGACCTCGGCGCCGGCGGGAGTGACGAACTTGCCGAAGTTCATTTGCAGGCCCTTGCCTACGGGCGCGAGATACTCGAGGTAGCCTTCCTTGAGATACTGGTCAAAGTTCGACACGGTCCCGCCGGGGCCCACCTCGGTCGCGTTTACCTGGTTGATCGCCTGCCCGAAGCCCACTGCGATGTGATAGCCCAGCCGGCTGGCGGCGGCATCCGGCGCCTTGTCGGCGACCAGTTCAATCATGTTCAGGCCAAACTGGCCGGAGTTGATCTCAAAGTTGTGATACTGGTTGATGCGGTCAGCAGGCTGATTCGAGTTGTACCCGTAGTAAGTATCGACGAACCCACTTAACGTGGTGGGTCCGAGCAGCCCGGCGAGCGAGGGCTTTTCCGGAGCGGGCGAGGCCGCTGCAGGCGTCGCATCCTGCACGATGGGTTCGGGGGCGCTGGCGGGCAGCATAGGCATGGTAGTCGAGGCCACCTCCGCGATTCCGTGCGGCCCAGAGGAACGGCTTTGCTTGAGGGCGGCGAGTTCGCTTCGCAGATCGCTAAGTTCTTTCTCAAGATCTTGCACACGGTGCGCTAAGTCGGTCGAAGGAGCTTGGGTCGCCGCGTCGGACTGTGCCTGAGCCCGACCTACTGGTACGCACAGCAAGGCTGTCATTAGCCCCAACAGGGCAACGGTCATGCGCGAACAGATCCTCATCTTTGAAATCACGCTTTCTCCCTTAGAGCCGCGGTAAGCGGTCAGCATTGTTTGTGCGAGTGGATACTTGCTGGACTGCGAGCGAACAGTAACTAAGCTGCCGAATCCCAGTCCAACGCATAGTTCTTCTAATCATCATCAGAATTATTTTTAAAACTTAAATCTATGGAACACATAAATCACGTTTATGCGTGGGCGGGGGACTCCTCCTCAAATACGAGACCCTGCTCGGCGCAGTTGCTTGGAGGGTCGATCCGAGTGGGAGTCGCGCCGGTTCACACCTGAAGGTTTGAAATGAACAGGTTGGAATCGATCAGAGGTTCGCCCGGACGAGGAGAATGGCAGGGCTTGAAGGGTTACCGATACTTGGGGGGATCGTTTCCCGAGCAGGATTGTCCGCTGTCGAGTGGCGCCAAAAAGAGAGGAGGTCACATCGTCGAAAATCGATTTGACCGATCAGGAAAACGCCGGGCACGCTGAGTAATTTAGCTGAGTATGTTTACTGGTGGAGCGCGGCGGGCGGAATATGGGTGGAGATTCCCCGAGCAGACACCATTCGACGAATCGCCTGCCGCGCCGCTCGATGGGCAGGGTGGGAACGACTGAGCGGTTGTTTCTTCCCCTGGCCAGGACAACTGTTTACGATCTGGGACGTCCAACAAGGGTTATGCCGGACGATGGGTCGGCCATTTTCGTGCGCAGCATCTCCACCGAGACTCGGCGGCCGCGTCCTGCCTGGCTGGCCTCGCTTGCGATTCACGGCATGCTGGTGGCAGCGCTGTTGCGCGGGCGTTCTCCGGTGTTGGTAGCCCCGTCGTCGGTCGTGGGAGGGGCGAACGGAGCTTCGATGACTCACCTTTACTGGGCGACGGGGCCAGACCCCGAAGCGGAGTCTCGGACCTCTCTCAAAACGTCCCAGGATCGGGCAACGTCTGCCGCCCAGCTTACCTGGAAGAAGTCTCAAGAAATCGACCTGGCCTCCAATCGGGTCCCACCCAGTCCAGGTGCCACGGAGAGCCGCGAGACCGCCTCGGTCGCCTCGAATCCCGCGCCCCCAGCGGGGTCTGCCCATGGATCATCGTCGGAGGGAGCATCCGAAGGCCACGAGATTCGAGCCGCCCTGCCGGCCGTTACTTTTGAGCCGCTGGTCGGCGCCGAGGATCTGCGGGGAGGCGTAGAAGGCAACGTCGTGATCGAGATCACGATCGATGCCAGCGGGAACATTGTGAACAAGGTAGTCGTGCAGAGTCTCGGGCCGGCCATCGACGCGAAGGTGCTGGCCGCGCTGGAGAACTGGCGCTTTCGTCCCGCGACCCGCGACGGCGTGCCCATCCCTTCCAAGCAGGACGTTGTGTACCACTTCAAAGCGCGCTCTCTCTGAACGACTGCCGGTGCATCTCATGGTGTCGTGTCCGAGAAATAGCTGGGACCCGTGGACGACGCGAATGAGAGTTCAAGCCCTTTGCCTCATGGGCGAAAGCCCTATGGTACTGGCGCTGTGCGGCGCGGCTGAAGGCACGCCCTTCAAAGCGGTCGAATCCCAGCGGTCCAATCAACCTGGTTGAATCAGCGATCGACCATTGGTTTCGCGACCGTGCGGGAATCAACGGGTAGGTCCCGGGTTGGCCATTCACATTGGATACTCGCGGCTGCGGGGGTGTAGACTTTTTCGTCTTGTGCCCGGCCCCAAACCGGGTCGCGAGCAGCCCGGGAATGTATGAAAGTGACGTCGGGAAAACTCGTGAAGCCGTATCGGGTGGAAGATGGCAAGCATTTTCGCTTGCGGGACTACGATCCGGCGCACACCGCGGGGCTTCAGTCGAAGGAAGAAGCCGAAAAGCTGCTCACAGAAGGCGTGGCGAAACTCGCTGAACTCCAGGACAAGCTTTACGCGGAGGACCACTGGGCACTTCTGCTGATCTTCCAGGCCATGGACGCCGCGGGGAAAGACGGCGCCATAAAGCACGTCATGTCGGGCATCAATCCCCAGGGTTGCCAGGTTTATTCCTTCAAGACGCCGTCTTCCGAAGAACTCGATCACGACTACCTGTGGCGAACAATGAAGTGCGTTCCGGAGCGTGGCCGCATCGGGATCTTCAACCGCTCCTACTACGAGGAAGTGCTGGTGGTGCGGGTGCATCGCGAGTTCTTGGAGGCGCAGAGGATTCCGCCGCCGCTGATTACAAAAGACATATGGAAGGAACGTTTTGAGGATATCTGCAGCTTCGAGCGCTACATGACTCGCAACGGAATCCTGGTCCGTAAGTTTTTTCTCAATGTTTCCAAGAAAGAACAGAAGCGGCGTTTCATGGCCCGCCTCGACCAGCCGGAGAAGAACTGGAAATTTTCCGCGGCCGACATCCGCGAGCGCGCGTGCTGGGACGACTACATGGCCGCTTACGAGGACTTGATCCGCCACACTGCCACTCCGAAATCCCCTTGGCACGTGATTCCGGCGGACAACAAGTGGTTCACGCGGATCGCGGTGGCTGCCGCGGTCGTGGGCACGCTGGAAGACTTGAAGCTCGCCTATCCCAGAGTGGATGACGCCAAAGCGAAGGAACTCGCAGCCGCCCGAAAGTTACTCGAGGGAAAGAAGTGAGGCTTGGCGCGTCGCAGGTTTCGTCCTTCGCGTGCCATGGGGGAGCTGTGGGAGCGCGATTTCCTGATGTGTCTCTCGGTCACCGGAGCGCAAGATTCCCTCCGCTCACCCAACTCGTCTCTTTCCGTCAAACTCCGGTAAGCGTTACCATATCCCGTTCAAAACTTCCCTTGGAGAAAACTACCAGATGGTGACAAAGACTCGGTGTGCAGGCGCCGCTGCCTGCCCGCTTTTCGTCTTCAGCCTGTTTTTTTCTGGAATCGCCCCCGCACAGAAAGCCTCACCCGAGAAGCAGGTCGCCTCACCTGCTGCGCAAGCCACTCCTAAGACGGAGACGCCGGAACCTTCCAAGAACGAAGATCCCCTGTTCAAAGGCATGAAGTATCGGATTGTGGGTCCGTTCCGCGGGGGCCGTTCGCTGACGGCGTCGGGGATTCCGGGCGATCCGACCACCTATTATTTTGGCGCGACGGGCGGAGGAGTCTGGAAATCGACCGACGGTGCGCTGACCTGGACCTCCGTGTTCGACAAAGAGGGAACTTCGGCGATCGGCAGCCTGGCGGTTTCGCCATCGGATCCCAACATCGTCTACGTTGGCACCGGGGAAGCATGCCTACGCGGCAATATTTCGCATGGCGACGGTGTGTACAAGACGCTGGATGGCGGCAAAACCTGGAAGAATACCGGGTTGCGTGACTCGCGCGCCATCGGCAAGGTGATCGTCAACCCGAGGAACCCCGACATCGTTTTCGTCGCGGCTCTCGGTCATCCCTTCGGCCCGAACGCCGAGCGCGGGATCTTCCGCACGCTGGATGGCGGCAAGACCTGGGAGAAGGTTCTCTACCGGGACGAGAATGCCGGCGGCATCGACGTGGCGTTCGACCCTCGCAATTCCAACGTCCTCGTCGCATCGCTCTGGGAAGTTCGGCGTACGCCGTGGAGTCTTTCGAGCGGCGGTGCGGGCAGCGGGCTCTATCGCTCAAACGACGGCGGGACCACGTGGAAGCGCCTGGAGGACAAGGGGCTGCCGAAGGGCCCGTACGGGCGCATCGGGGTGTCGGTTGCCGCGAACTCGGAACGCTGGTATGCGCTGATTCAGGCGAGAGAGGGTGGTCTCTATCGCTCCGACGACGGTGGGGACAGCTGGCAACTCGTCAACGGCAACCACCACCTCATTCAACGGCCGTGGTACTACATGCACATCATTGCCGACCCGCAGGATGCGGAAACGGTCTACGTGATGGATGTGGACGCCTATCGCTCCACTGACGGCGGCCGCAGCTTCAACAAGATCAAAGTTCCGCATGGCGATCACCACGGCCTGTGGATTGACCCCAGGAACACCAAGCGGATGATCGCCTCGAATGATGGCGGGGTCACGGTGACGCTCGACGGTGGAAAGACCTGGTCACGTCAGGACAACCAGCCGACCGCGCAGTTCTACCACGTGATCGCCGACAACCGGATGCCGTATTACATCTATGGCGCGCAGCAGGACAACAGCACGGTGGGGATTGCAAGCCGAAGCGATGAGGGCGTGATCGACCGGCCCGACTGGTATCCGGTCGGGGGTGGGGAAGCGGGCTACATCGCTCCCTATCCTCCGGATCCCAACATCGTCTATGCGGCCGACTATGAGGGCCTGATCACCCGTTACGACAAGCGCAACGGCCAACTTCGGAACATCACCAACCAGACCCACCTCTCCGACGCAGGCGGGGCGGCGCCGCTCGAACATCGCTTCCAATGGACGTCGCCGGTGGTCATCTCGCCCCACGATCCGGAACTGCTCTACCACGCAGGTGAGCGCCTCTTCAAAACCATCGACGGCGGCGTGCACTGGGAGGCGATCAGTCCCGACCTCACGCGAAATGACAAGAGCAAGCAGCAGCCTTCGGGGGGGGCCATCACCATCGACGACAGCGGAACCGAGTATTACGACACCATCTTTGCGGTGGCAGAGTCTCCCCTGGCCAAGGGCGTGATCTGGGCCGGCACGGATGATGGCCTGGTTCACATCACGCGCGATGCCGGCCAGAACTGGATTAATATCACTCCGAAGGATCTGCCCGAATTTAGCCGCGTCAGTCAGATCGACGCGTCTCCGTTCGACGCCGGAACGGCCTACGTCGCGATCGACCGCCATCAAAACGACGACCTGCACCCGCACCTCTACAAGACCAGCGACTACGGCAAGACCTGGACGACGATCGTGAAGGGCATTCCGGATACGACGTTTGTCCGCGCCGTTCGCGAAGATCCCAAGAAGCGCGGGTTGCTTTACGCCGGTACGGAGATGGGCGTGTTTGTCTCCTTCGATGATGGCGCCGACTGGCGCCCGCTGCAACTCAACCTCCCGAGAGCGCCGATTCACGACCTGATCGTCAAGAATGACGACCTTGTGGTGGCCACTCACGGCCGAGCCTTCTGGATCCTGGACGACCTGACTCCGGTGCGGCAGTTCACCGACGATGTGGCAACCAAGGACGTTCATCTGTACACACCGCAGACCGCGTATCGCATGCAAAATCCGGACGAGCCGCCGAAGAAGCCGATCCTGACTGGGCAGAATCCGCCTCCAGGCGCGGTGATCGACTTCTTCATAAAAGACGTCCCGAAGGGCGAGACCACGATCGAAATCCTCGATGCTCAGGGTCAGGTCATTCGGAACTATTCCAGTCAAAAGACCGAGATCCCCAACGAACCGCCGGATCCGGACGACAAGAAGCCGGAAAAGGAGATCAAGGTGGAAGCCGGGCTGAACCGCTTCACGTGGGATCTCCACTACGAACAAGCCAACCGGGTGCCGGGGTACTACCTGTGGGAGTACAACGGGGGCGCCCGCGGGCCGCTGGCTCTGCCGGGGAATTACCAGGTGCGGTTGACCGTGGATGGCAAGAGCCGGACTGTCCCGCTCGAACTGAAACTAGATCCGCGTGTGCAGGTGTCGCAGGCCGACCTGGAGAAGCAGTTCAACCTGCTGCTGCGGGTTCGGGAGCAACTCAACCGCGTTTACACGGCCGTGAACCAGATCGAGGATGTGCGCAACCAGACCGGCGACATGAAGCGTCGCCTGCCGCCCGATAAGAGTGCGCGAGCGATCGCTTCAACTGCGGACAGCCTGATGGCGAAACTGGTCTCCGTGCGCGAGCCGCTGATCAACCTGCGCATCAGCGCCAACGAAGACTCGCTCGCTTACCATCCGGAACTCGACGGGCAGTGGGCGTTCCTGACGATGATCGTGTCCGCGAGCTGCGACTGTGGTCCCACAGAGGCGGCTTTGCAACGGTTCGATGAGCTGAAGAAGCAGACCGACGAGGCCATCGCTAAGTGGTCGGACCTCCTGAAGGCCGACGTCGCGGCGTTTCAGAAACTCACCATCGAGCGTGGCATCCATCCGGTTGCCGTCCCAGCGGAGGGCAGTGCCGTCAGCTTAGGAGCGAACGAGCCGTAAACCAGATGGTGAAGTCGCCGGGCTTGGGCGGGCGGGATAGATACGCCTGGCCGGCGCTGAACCGAACCTCAGACTGGTCGGTTATGTCCCCGCCTGGAATCCTCCGGCTTCTGGCGGTCGAGTGCTAGAATCTGTTCACTCCCTGTTGAAAATAAGGCATTTGCAAGTCGCAATTTCTGCATCCAAGAGGCCAGCGGAAGGCGAAGGTCGGTCGAGCGGCATCTCTCGGCCTGGGTTGGGGCGCGGAGTTTCCTACGTCGTCAGGGTATTGAATCTAAGAAAAAGATTGGCAGAGAGGGCCCATCTGCCCGACCGCAAGAAGACGAATCTGCCGGACGATCGGCGGTCGAAAGCCGGACTCGCCGGTCGCGGCCATCTTCACGAAAACCGCTGGCTCAACTTTTGTTCAAAAGCGTGTTCAGGGATGCCTTCAACCCCATCAGATCGAGGAGTAATCGGATGAGAAACAAGATGGTATGCGCTCTAGTCGTCTGTGTGCTGACGTTTCCAGCCATTGCCCAGGGGGCTCCCCAGCAGGGAGCCGCGCCAGACTCATCTGCCATAGAGCAGCGCATGCGCGAACTCGAGGATCGCGTCATTGCCTTGGAGGGCCAGATCCGCGCGCTGCGGGCGGCGCAGGGGCAACCTGCCCCGACTCCGGCGCCCGCATCCGGGGAGGCGACCGCGCAGACCGCGCCTGCACCCGCTGAGCCGCAAGCCGCCTTGGCCAGGGCTGAACAGGGTCCGTCTCTGGGCGGTGCCGGCGGGTCGGCGGCGAAGGCCTTGAACCCCGACATCAGCGTCATCGGGGATTTCATCGGAGCCTTGGGAGGCAACTCGCAGCAGAACATCGTGTCGCTCCAACCCGCGCCTGCATTCCAGATGCACGAGTCCGAGGTCGGCTTCCAGTCCATCATCGACCCGTACGCGCGCGGTGACTTCTTCGTCTCGTTCGGGGAAGAGGGCGTCAACCTGGAGGAGGGGTACATCACGTTCACCGCGTTGCCGGCTGGTTTCGTCGCAAAAGCGGGCAAGATGCGTTCTGCCTTCGGCAAGGTCAACACCATGCACAACCACGTTCTGCCCTGGGTGGAGCGCCCTCTGGTCAGCAATAACCTGGTGGCGGGAGAGGACGGTATCGACGACGCCGGGTTTTCCATGCAGCGCATCCTGCCTGCGCCCAAGGGGATTTTTCTCGAGGCCACGGGCCAGTTGTTCCGTGGGGATGCAGGCGACGTCTTCCAATCTTCGCGCCGCAGTGACGTGAGCACCGTCGCTCACCTGCGCGCTTACAAGGACATCAGCGAATCCACGAACCTGGACCTGGGGGTCTCCTATGCGCGAGGCCACAATGACATGGGCTCAGACTTCCTGACCCATCTCTACGGGGCTGATGCCACTCTGCGCTGGAAGCCTCTGCGTCGGTCCATCTACCATTCTTTTGTGGCGCGCAGCGAATTCATCTGGAGCGACCGCCAGCAGCTTCCTGCGACCCAGAAGTCTTTCGGGTACTATGCCTCTGCTGACTATCAGCTGGGACGGCGCTGGTTCCTGGGAGGGCGCTACGACCACTCCGACCGCAGCCGGGATCATGCCCTCACGGACAAGGGCGGCTCGGTCGTGCTGACGTACTGGCCCAGTGAGTTCAGCCAACTGCGCGGGCAGTATCGCTTTACCCGCTATGCGAATGACATCGATGCCAACGAATTGTTTGTGCAGTTGATCTTCTCGCTCGGGGCGCACGGGGCGCATCCGTTCTAGGGGAGGGAAGGACAGGAATGTTGAACAGGAGTCGTATTGGCGTGGTAGTCGCACTTTTGTCGATGTGGGCGTTCCTTCCGCCCAGCGCGGCGGAGGCGAAGAAGCTCAACGTGGTGACCGCGACTACCGACATGGCGGCGCTCGCCCAGGAGGTCGGCGGGGACAAGATCCAGGTTGAGTCGATCGCCAAGGGGTACCAGGACCCGCACTTCGTCGAAGCCAAGCCCAGTTTCCTGCTGAAGCTTCGCAACGCGGATCTGCTGATCGTGGTCGGGCTGCAACTTGAAATCGGCTGGCTGCCGCCGCTGATCAACCAGAGTGGAAATCCGAAGATTCAGGTGGGAGCCGCGGGTTATCTGGACGCATCGCAATTCGCAGAGATTCTCGACATCCCCACCGGCACCGTGACGCGCGCCATGGGAGACGTCCATCCCATGGGCAACCCGCACTACTGGCTCGATCCCGACAATGGCCGGCGTATCGCGCGCGGCATCGCGGGTAAACTTGGGGAGATCGATCCCCCGGACACGGCCTACTATCAGCAGCGCTTCCAGGATTTCGACCAGCGTCTCTCGGCTGCCGAACAGAAGTGGGATGCGGCGATGAAGCCCTACCGGGGGCGCAAAGTCGTGACCTACCACAACTCACTTCCCAACTTTGCGAAGCACTTCGGCCTGAAGGTGATTGGCTACGTTGAGCCGCGGCCCGGCATTCCACCGACGCCCAGCCATACGATCGAACTGATCGGGCTCATGAAGCGGGAGAACTGCAAGATCATCCTCGTCGAGCCGTACTTCGACCTCAAAACCCCGCAGTCCATTGCTCGCGATACCGGTGCGATAGTGGTGCAGTATCTGCCCTCGGTGGGGGGAGAAAAGCAGGTGACGGGCTATTTTCAGCTCTTTGATTACGATATTGATTTGTTGACCAAAGCCTTCCAGGCGACTCAGTAAGAGGAGACCGATGGAGATCCTTCCGTTTTTGTTTTGGCCGTTCGTGGCGAGCCTGATCCTGACCGGGATCCACGCCTACCTGGGCGTGCATGTGGTAGAGCGCGGTGTGATTTTTGTGGATCTGGCGCTGGCGCAGATCGCCGCCCTCGGAGCGACCACTGCGATTTTGATCGGGATGGATCCACACGGGCGCGGCGCCTACTTTCTGAGTCTCGGTTTCACGTTTTTGGGAGCTGGCATCTTCGCCCTGGCGCGTTCCCGTCGGGGCCACATTCCGCAAGAGGCTTTCATCGGCATCGCCTATGCGGTCGCGTCGGCGGCAGCCATCCTGGCGATGAGCAAGGCCACTGGCGAAACCGAGCACCTCAAGGACATGCTGGTCGGCAATATTCTGGCGGTCTCCAAAGGGGAAGTAGCGAAGACCGCGGTGCTGTATGGCGTCGTAGGGCTCTTTCACTACATCTTCCGGCGCAACTTTCTACTGATCTCGACCAACCCTGCGGAAGCAGAAAAACAGGGTCTCAACGTCCGCCTCTGGGACTTCCTGTTCTACGCCTCGTTTGGCTTTGTGGTGACCTCATCGGTGGCGATTGCCGGCGTTCTGCTGGTGTTCTGCTACCTGATCGTCCCCTCCGTCGGCGCCATGTTGTTCGCCGACCGGGTCGGTCCCCGCCTGGCGATCGGCTGGACGATGGGAACCCTGGTCTCGGCGCTGGGTGTCTACTTCTCGGTGAGCATGGATACACCCACGGGGGCCACGATCGTGTGTACGTTTGGAGCGGTGCTGGTGGTCATGTTCCTCGTCCATCTGCTGTTCTTGCGGGGACATAGAGCGCACGCGTTGGAGGGTGCCGCTTCCGTCGAAAACCCTACAGAACAGGTGCTGGAAGGCCGTCGCTAGGCCGAACGGCACCCAGTCCCATTCCGGCGATCGAGTATTACTTCAGTGCTATGCAATGGCACTTTTGGTGCATTGACCGATGGGTGCGTGGTTGTTAGGTTTGATCCCGTAACAGGTTTCCTCCCCTAAGGTGCGACCGCGCATCTTTGATTGCTAGAAGGTGTGGGCTTATGCGGTTCATGCATGTTTGCTACGCGGCACTGGGATTTGCGGTGGCCCGCTGGATTTTCAAACGTCAGCCGGTGGTAGATCCCGTTACGCGTTTTCGTGCGTCTGGCCTGCTGTAAGTTGTGACGCTGAGTTCTTGAGGGTGCGTAGCCCCGTTGCACGCCACGTCTAGTCAGTGCGCGCCCTCCGTTCTTTCTCCTCCACGTTGCTCGCCTCCGAGGTTCTAGCACCAACGTTCGCTCTTCGATTCACCCGGTCCCACTACAATTCTTGTGGCTGCTCTCCCGCCCCGGCGGCTGTGGACGGTCTTTACTAGGTCCGGTTCGCGGGTTTGTCGACCGGGGAGAGCCTCTTTCGAAGGAACCACTCAGCGCCCATGGTGCAAAGACTTCAGCGGGGAGTTCTTCTGGCGATATGCGGACTGTGGCTGCTTGCTCCCGCCTGGGCGCAGTACGATGAGCATCCGGTTCCCCTCGGTGACCTTGCCCGTTCGTTCCGGAAGAAAGAGAAAGACAAGGACAAAGAGAAAGAGAAAGACCAGCCAGCCTCGTCTCGCCCTATCATCGACAACGACAATCTGTCCCAGGTGATGGACGAGGTTGCAAGCCACCGCCTGGTTGGATCGAGCCTGCTCTATTCCTTCGACGGGGCTGGAAAGACATTTCAGGTTTCATCTCCCGACGTAACCTGCAGCCTTTCCTTCAACGCAAATGCAGCATCGCTGCTGGAGCGGCCCAACGCTCCCATTGCTCTGCCCGAGGAAGAACTGCGGAAGTTGGACGGCCCGGCCACCATCAACGAGGTGGGCCTGCAGGTTTCCGTCTTCAACGGGAGCGAGTGGAAGGTCGAGGAAATCACGGTGGGCCTAACGGTGGTTCGCCGCGCCACCACAACCGCCGGCTACTACGGATCGGGGAAGCTGGTTCCGGCGGCTTCAGAAACCACCGAGGTTGCGGAGAAACATTCAGATGTGACCACGCTCCACCGTCTGAAAGCCACGGCCCTGCCGTTCCTGGTCACCGTATTCAAAGCACCGCTGACCGTCACCCCCGGCCCCGACGAAGAATGGCACTGGGCCATCATCCAGGCCAAGGGCGTCCCGCCTGAGAAGTTGCCGGGCCAGCCCAACCCTTAGCCAACGAGGCTGGGGAAAGTCTTGATCGCCGAACTTGCTCAGGCATTGTTATCCGAGCTCGGCCAGCGGGGCTGGGTAAAGGCGGCGCCATCGACCCAGAGGGTCTGTCCGCTGATAAAGGACGCCTGGTCGCTCAGTAAAAATTCAACCGCCGAAGCCACATCATCAGGCGCACCGATTCTCCGAAGCGGAGTAATCTCGGCCCACGATTTCGCAAAGTCGGTCATTTCCAGCTTGGTCCGCTCGGTATCAATCGCGCCCGGGGCCACGCAATTCACTCTTATACCCAGGGGGCCGAGTTCGACGGCGGCGCAGCGCGTAAGCATTTCGATCCCGCCTTTGCTGGCGGTGTAGGCAGATAGATTCGGGAAGGGAACTTTATTGCAACCCGATCCGATGTTGACGATGACGCCCGAGCCGTGTTCCTTCATGTGGCGGGCCGCTCGTTGGGTGCAGAGGAAACATCCCTTCAAATTGGTATTGATGACGAAATCCCACTCCGACTCCTCCAGTTCCAGCAGGGGCTTCCATACCTGAACGCCGGCGTTGTTGACGAGCGCATCCAGGCGCCCGAAGCGATCGATGACCGTTCGGAACATCCCATCGACCTCTTGGGCGTTCCCGACATCTGCATATACGCTGATCGACCGACAGCCGTATTGTTCTTGCAGTTCCTGCGCGATCTTCTCGGCGCCCGTCCCATCCACTTTGAAGTTGAGCGCCACGTCGTAGCCCGCCTTAGCGAGCCTGGAGGCGATCACCCTGCCGATTCCCGAGTTCGCACCGCTGACCAGTGCAGTGGATCTGTTTTGCATTCCTCTGCCCCTTCGCTCTTGCTATGCGATCCGCGGCACGTCTTCCGCCCGTCCGCTCTTCAGGCTCCGAAAGGCGGCATCCAGGATCTCCTGATTCTGCCAACCCTCCTCTCCGGGAGCGGGGAACTTTGCTTCCCCGCGTACGGCTGCCGAAAACAGGTCGACTTGGCGTGCGTACGCGAACTGGTTCGAAACCACCTCGTTCTCGACGACGTTCCCGTTGCGCCGCAGTTCGAGGTGAATGGGGCGGTCGACGTTCAACCCGTCATCGGCTCGTAGCACACCCGCTTCGCCGGTAAACTCAATCGGCGTGCGGTAATCCGATCGCATAGAGACCAACACGGCTCCCAAGGTCCCACGCACAAACTCCAGCGACAGGACGGCCGCTGCCTCCACCCCACCCGATGCCGCGTCCCACAAGCCGCGGGCCGTCACCCGCAGAATTTCATCCTGGAGGATGTAGCGGAGTGCATCCACGCAGCGCACACCAACATCGGCGATGGGGCCGCCCCCGGATAACACCGGATCGGTCAACCACGCTCGCAAATGGGCCCCGCCGAGGTAGGAGAATTCCGAGCGGGCAAAGATCGGACGTCCGATGTGCCCGGCTGCGATGCGCTCTCGCAGGCGCG
>DASQPN010000150.1:0-3247 GCA_035643915.1 Terriglobales bacterium
GGGCAGGCGGGGCATTTCCGCAGCAACGCCGCGCCCGAACGCATCGAGTACGCGATCAACCGCTACACGAACGAGGTCAGGCGGCTGCACGGCGTGATGGAGAAGCGGTTGACGGAGGCGCCGTACTTTGGCGGCTCAGAATATTCGATCGCCGACATCGCGATTTTTCCATGGCTGAGGGCGAGCGAGCGCAGCGGCATCAACTGGATGGAATTCCCCAAAGTAAAGAAGTGGTTCGACGGAATCGACGCGCGCCCGGCCGTGCAGCGCGCGCTGAAGGTGCTCGCAGACGTCCAGACTACGCCTCCCGGACAGTACGATCCGAAAGCACGCGAGATCCTGTTCGGCGCGACGCAGTATCAGCGTCACTGAGGGGAAATCCTGCGAGCTGATATGGGAGAGATTATCTTGAGCGCGCGTCTGCGCCGTTTTCTGTTTGTCACCGGGCTGGGGCTTTGCCTGCATGCGCCGTCGATCGCCCAGGAGCGGACTCCTCCGGTGCCCGCTACACCGGCCGTTGCGGCGTCACTAAAGACGATCGATGGCCGCAACCTGCTGAAGCACATCAAGGTGCTGGCCTCGGATGAATTCGAGGGGCGCTCGCCAGGCACCAACGGAGAAACCTTGACCGTCGCCTACATAAAACGGCAATTCACCCGACTTGGGCTGGCGAGCGGCAATCCGGATGGCACTTATGTGCAGCAAGTGCCGATGAGTGGCGTGACTTCCACGCCGAAGCTTGCATTCATTGTGGGCGGCAAAGCGGCGCCACTCAATTTCCCTGGCGATTTTGTAGCATTCTCACCGCACGCCGAGCGCGACATCCGGGTAGATAACTCGGAAATGGTCTTCGTCGGTTATGGCGTCGTCGCGCCGGAGTTTGGCTGGGACGACTACAAAGGTGCCGATCTGCGCGGCAAGACGCTGGTGATGCTGATCAACGATCCTCCGGTCCCAGACCCCAACAATCCGGCCAGACTCGATCCGGCCATGTTCAAGGGCGAGGGCATGACCTATTACGGGCGCTGGACTTATAAATATGAAATGGCAGCGAAACTCGGCGCTGCGGCCGCCATCATCGTGCATGAAACCAAACCGGCCGCGTACCCGTATGAAGTCGTCGTCAACAGCTGGACGCGCGAAAACTTCATCCTGAAAACCGATGGTCCGAACGCGAGCTTCCCCGCGGTTCCCGCGTGGATACATCTGGACCGCGCCAGGGATTTGTTTCGTGCCGCAGGACTGGATTTCGAGAAGGCCAAAAGGTCGGCCTTATCGCGGGAATTCAAACCGGTCAGCCTCGGGGTGACAGCGACATTCCAAGTGCAGAACACGTTGCGCGAGATCGCATCGAACAACGTCGTGGCAAAAATCGAGGGTTCCGATCCGGAGCTGAAAGACGAGTGCGTTGTTTACTCTGCGCATTGGGACCATTTCGGCGTCAACGACAAATTGCCGGGCACGCGGACTCAACGGATATTCCACGGCGCATTGGACAACGCGTCGGGGGTGGCGATGCTGCTCGAGCTGGCCAAGGCGTACAAGGCCCTGCCGGCACCGCCCAAGCGCACCATCGTGTTCATCGCCACGACCGGCGAAGAGCAGGGATTGCTGGGCGCGCGATACTACGCGCACCATCCGCTCTACCCTCTGCATCGGACGCTGGCCAACGTCAATATCGACGGGATCAACACATGGGGACCCACCAGGGACGTGGAAATCATCGGCTTCGGTCACTCGAGCATGGACGATATCGTAAAGAAATTCGCGGCGATGCAAGGACGCACCGTGCGCCCCGAAACGCGACCCGAACTCGGCTCTTTCTATCGGGCGGATCATTTTGAATTTGCGAAAGTGGGGGTGCCGGTGGTCTACGTGGAAGGCGGCAGAGACTATATCGGCAAGCCGGAGAGCTACGCGCGCGACAGGGTTGACGAGTATATTGCGCAGCGCTACCACAAAGTGAGCGACACGGTTCGCAGCGACTGGAATCTCGAAGGCGCCGTAGAAGATGCGGGGCTGCTGTTCATGGTCGGCTACGATGTCGCGCAGGGCACTGAGGTTCCTCAATGGAAAGCAGGGTCTGAGTTCAAGCGAAGCGACAAGCGATAGGAAAGCTACGGAATGGGCGGCCACCCGAAAGGCCTGACGACGCTTTTCTTCACCGAGTTCTGGGAGCGGTTCAGCTACTACGGAATGCGGGCGATCCTCACGCTGTTCATGGTCGCCAAAGTGGCAGATGGGGGACTCGGACTCGACGTCGCCACCGCAGCCGCGATCTACGGCTTCTACACCGCCGCGGTTTTCTTCATGGGTATTCCCGGAGGCTGGATCGCCGACCGGCTCCTGGGCCAGCGCAATGCCGTGCTCTGCGGCGGAATCCTCATTGCGATGGGACACTACAGCCTGGCGATCGATTCCAGGCCAAGCTTCTACGCCGGACTCGTGTTGATCGTGCTCGGTACGGGCCTTCTCAAACCCAACATCAGCGCGATCGTCGGCCAGCTGTATTCCGCGGACGACAATCGGCGCGATGCGGGTTTTTCGATCTTCTACATGGGCATCAACATGGGCGCCTTCTTCGCGCCGTTGGTCTGCGGAACCCTGGCTGAGCGGGTCGGCTGGCACTGGGGGTTCGGAGCGGCAGGAGTGGGGATGACCCTAGGCCTCATCCAATATGCGCTGGGCGGTTCACGTCTCGGAAATGCCGGCATTCTGAGAGAGAAGCCGAAGGACGCAGAACTCCTTTGGGGCAAGCTTGCGCTCGGGGTGCTTGCGCTTGTCGCAGTGTTTTACTTCCTCTGGGACTATCGGGACTACGTCTTGCTGGCTGGATCTATCGGTGTCTTCTGGTCGTTGCTGCGCCAGGGAAGGGATCCCGTCGAGAGGAAGCGTATCTGGGCGATCATAGCTTTCTTTGTGTTCGCCATGTTGTTCTGGGCAGGTTTCGAGCAGGCGGGATCGAGTCTCACGTTGTTTGCCAAGGACTTCACTGAGAACTCCGTTTTCGGTTGGCAGTTTCCGGCGAGCTACTACCAATCCGTCAATCCGCTCGGGATTATTGTTCTGGCCCCGCTCTTTGCCTGGCTATGGGTCCGATGGGGCAAGGGCCAGCCGTCGAGCCCCGCGAAGTTCATGTTCGGCCTGGTATTCCTGAGCCTGGGGTTCCTTGTCATTACGGGTGCAGCCTTTGTCTCCGCCCAGGGCGGCAACTCACGCGTGAGCCCGATGTGGCTGATTGGGGGCT
>DASQPN010000151.1:0-3478 GCA_035643915.1 Terriglobales bacterium
TGAAGATACCCGACGGCTACCACATTCCACCACACACCCACCCAGCTGATGCGCACCTCACCGTGATCGCCGGCACGCTCAACATCGGCTTCGGCGACAAGCTGGACGTGAAGGCAACCAAGCCCATGCCGGCCGGAAGCTTCATCGTCATCCCGAGAGGAACTCATCATTATTACTGGACTCAGGGCGAGACGATCGTCCAGTCGCAGGGCATCGGCCCCTGGGGGGTGGCCTACGTCAATCCCGCGGAGGACCCAAGGAAGAGGTAGCGACGGGTGCGGCCTAACGCGCGCTTGCAGCTGGCGGCGCGCGTAGATTATGGAATGGATCGTTTGTCACTGCGCCGCAGCTTAAGCGCGATCCGTTAGGCGGCACCCGAACATCGGTTCATGGGCGACTAACCGTGGCGACCTATCGGTACGCAAGCCCGTGGGATTTCAAGGAACACCAGCGCGCGCTTCGCGCTGTCTGTACGGTGACCCTCCGCCGCCGTCCATGGTTCCGAGCGTTTCGGCTCACATTCCCCATCATCCTGGTGGCGGTCGCCTTCGGGCCTCGCTGGTTTAGCGAGGGAATGGAGCTCAACACGATATTCCTTGTGAGCGCCCTTCCTTGGCTATTCCTAGTGTTCTTGTGGATCATCTTCCTTCGATGGGGGGAATCCTATCTCGCAACCCGCCGCACCCTCCGATTAGATCCCTCAGCTCGGGGAACACTCACGCGAACGTTCACACCGGAAGGGTTTCGTATTGACGGTACCGGGGTCAGTGTCGACCTGCGGTGGCACGGCATGCACTCCGCGGTGGAGACACAGGAATTCCTTCTCGTCTTCCACAACAAGCTGTGCGCCTACTATGTCCCGAAGCGGCTGATAATCGCCCCTCATCAATTAGACGCGGTACGGGACCTCATCCGAGCGAACCTCGGCGATCGCGCCAAGGTAGAGCCTACACTTTCTCATCGTGCCGCCTAACAAGCGATGTTTCGCGCCATGAGCATCCTCATCGAGTACCCACTACTTGCGGTCCTTCCCTCCATCGCATTCGTCGGTCTATACCGCATGACTCGCCGGCCGTTCGTTCTCGTTCTGGGTCTCGCGTGGTTGCTGTACGGCATCTACGAGTACGCAATGCAGGAGCGCATTCTCTGCTCCGGCGAATGCAACATTCGCATCGACCTTCTGGTCATCTACCCCGTTCTGGCCGTGGCCTCGCTCATCGGTCTGGGCGTTGCTGGGGCGGGGCTGCGCGCCCGGTTTCGTCGACCGGGTCCATGACGCTCGGCGGAGGCGGACTGTTGTGCGGTGGCGCGCACGAACTATCGTTCAATAACGGATGCAGCGGCGGCCGGGTCGCCCGCAGCTTAGGGCGATCCGTTAGGCAGCGCGGAGAGGAATTCTGAGAACAGCTCTGACCTCTATTGATCTCTCCCTTGTGGAGAGCTTCCGTCTCGCTCTAGAGGCGGAGGGAATCGCATCGCACGTAAGTAATCAGAATGCTGGAGCCTTGCCCTTCAACGCCGTGACCGTCGCTGTGCTTGACGATGATGAATATGACCGGGCTCTGGAGGTGTTGAGCGGTCTGCAGCGCACAACTCCGCCTTCCATCCGAAACAATGGTTGGTCGCGCAGACCCATCCGCCTTCTGGTCCTTCTTCTAGCAGCGCTCGGTGTCATTCTCTGCGGTAGCATCTTCATTTGGTGATGAAGTTGACGGGGTCCCAATGACGCAGCCCGGCCGCCCAACTCGCTATGTCACCGCGGTACTCCAATTCGTGCTCGCTGCCGGGTGTCTCTTTTACCTCGCGGTGTTCCTCATCGGAGGAAGCACGAATGATGAACTCGGATTGTCACACGCACTTCAAATCCCGTTCACCGTCACGTTCACGCTTGGCACCTGTCTGTTCGCTTATGGCGGCATCCGGACCTGGCGCATGGCGAGTCGCTGGTGGTGGCCGCTCGTCGCTGCGGTACTAGGCACACCGCTCGTTTTCATAGTGTTGTTCGTCATCAGCGGCAGCTAGCCGGGCGGGGCGCTTGCGCCCGCCGGCGCTCGCCCCGCAGTTTAAGCGCGATCCGTTAGGCCGCAGCAGTCAACTACAATCGCGAGACCCGGGAGACACCGTGAGGCCCTCCGCCGCATCCTGGCTTCTGATCGGCGCTGTGAGCATTGTGCCGCCTTTAGCTGCTCAGGCGACTGGCGGCACTCCCTTGAACGAGGCGGCGTTGTATTCGCTCTACGCCAAGCGTCATGCGATGACCGTCGCATTCGCGAGCCTCGCCACAGCCCGCGCGAGCGACGACGATGTCCGCAAGGCGGCCGAGAAGCTCGGGCACGCTCATCAGGAGGCGCAGGGTAGGCTCGAACGGATCGCAACCGAGCGACATCTCAGTCTAGCGCCGCCGGAACACGATACCTCGACGGTTCTGCTCGAGCAGGCGCGGACCGCGGTAGAGGGCAAGGTCGGCCGCTCATTCGATTCTACCTGGGTGAGTCTGGCCCAAGGTTGGCTCTCGACTCTCATTCTTGACAACAACCGGGTGGTGAAAGCTCGCATCGGGCCGGAGCTCCAGCCCGTGGCTCAGGAGCACACGACCTGGCTCTTTCACCAGTCTACCGAGATCAGCGGCCTGCGGAAGCGGTTCAAGTAGCGTTGGGGGAGGCTGCGGCCCTTGTGTTCAGGAAGGGGGCAAGTTCTATGCACTGCCATGCGCTTGCAGCCGGCGGGCCTGCTTTGAAGCGAATCGGAGTGTCGTGCCCTGGCGGGCACGAACTATCGTTCAACCACAGCAACTCGGGAGTGTTCTCATCTCTCACGCCGCTTTCGGTGTTGTCGCGGGCTTGGTTTTCGGAGCTCTCGCCGTGGCCCTCATGCTACCGCTGCCGTTCTCGGACAAACGGGCTGCTCTCATAGCCGCATTTCTCGATCGCTTCGCGATTGGATTCGTTATTGGCGTCGTAGATCTCGGCTGGCCCAGCTGGACGGTGGGTGTGTTTGTCGGCCTGCTCCTGAGCGCGCCATCGGCCATAATCACGAAGGCTTGGGGTCCGATTTCTAATTCATTTTCAAAAGGGGGCTTACGTGCACTGTCGTCTGCACCTGCTACTCGCCACCGCACTGGTGGCCGGCAGCCTTTCCCTGCATGCTCAGGCACCTGTTGTCGGTGCGAGCGATCCGGACGCCCTGTTCCACAGCAGTGACCCAAAGCTCGATGCGAACAAGCAGGCCGCCTACCACATCGTCAAAGATCTGCTCGAGGCGGGGCATTGGGAGTTGGCGGACAAGTATTTGACGGAGCGCTACATCCAGCACAATCCCAACGCGGCGTCGGGACGCGACGGTGTGGTGAAATTCTTCACCGAGGTCAGGAAGGTGAAGCCCACGCCGGTCCCGGAGAAGATGAGGACCAAGGTCGTATCGGTGGTGGCCGAGGGCGATCTCGTGGTGGTCGCGTACGTACACGACGTGAAGGACGCCA
>DASQPN010000152.1:0-11426 GCA_035643915.1 Terriglobales bacterium
TTCCGCTGGTTGGGATTGGACTGTTTTACGGGCAGGGGTATTTCCGGCAGCGGCTCGATCGGAATAGGTGGCAGCAGGAGGAGTATCTCGAGACGGATGTCCATCAATTGCCGATGGCGCCCGCGATCGGAACCAACGGACGACCGGTGGTGGCGCAGATCGAGACGCGCAGCGGGTGCATCCGCGCGCAGGTGTGGCGCGTGAAGGTAGGGCGATGTGATCTGCTGCTGCTCGACTCGGACGTGGAAGGTAACGCGCCGGACGACCGCGAACTCACTTCGCGCTTGTACGGAGGCGATGGGCGCACGCGCATTCGGCAGGAAATGCTGCTGGGCGTGGGCGGCTTCCGGGCATTGAAGGCCATGGGAATCAGGCCGGGGGTTCTCCACCTGAATGAAGGACACAGCGGATTCGCGGTGCTGGAGGCGATCCGCACGCGCATGGAGGATGAGGGTCTGAGCTTTGATCGAGCGGCACCGCGCGTTTCGCGCGAGGTGGTCTTCACCACTCACACGCCCGTACCGGCGGGGCATGACCGGTTTGGCGCGGACCTGATTGAAGAACATCTGGGGCCGCTGCGGGAACAACTTGGTATCTCTTGCGACACGCTGATGGGGATCGGACGGGAGAACCCGAACAACCAGCAGGAGTCGTTTTGCATGACCGTCCTAGGCCTGCGGCTCTCGCGACGCGCGAATGCGGTTTCGGCGCTGCACGGCGAGGTGTCGCGGGCCATGTGGAAGGGGCTTTGTCCGGGGAAACCGGAAGACGAAGTTCCGATCGGGCACATCACGAACGGAGTGCACGTTCCCTCATGGCTGGCGCCGCAGATGTTTCGCTTGTATGACCGGCACCTGGGCACGGGCTGGCACGAGCACAGCAGCGAAGCGAAGATATGGGAAGGAATCGAGAACGTTGACGATGGGGAGCTGTGGGAGACGCACCTCAATCTGAAATCGCGGCTGCTGGAATTTGTGCGGCGGCGGGTAGTGGAACAGGCGGAGCGTCGCGGGGAACAGCGAGAGGAGTTGCAGCGGCTGGGGAAGGTGCTTAGTCCGGATGCGCTGACCATCGGTTTTGCGCGTCGGTTCGCGACTTATAAGCGGGCGAACCTGATTTTGGCCGACATTGAGAACCTGGCTTCGATGGTGAACGATCCGAAGCGTCCAGTGCAGTTCGTGTTCGCCGGGAAGGCGCACCCACATGATGAACCGGGCAAGCGGGTGCTGCAGCAGATTGCCGATTTGATGCGCAATGCGCGGTTTGCCGACAAGTTCGTGTTCGTCGAAGACTATGACATCAACGTTGGACGTTACCTGGTGCAGGGCGTGGATGTGTGGCTGAACAATCCGCGGCGGCCGCTGGAGGCGTCGGGGACGAGCGGCCAGAAAGTGGTGTTGAACGGCGGGCTGAATCTCTCGGTGCTGGATGGATGGTGGGCAGAGGCGTACGACGGCATGAACGGGTTCGCGATTGGAACCGGGCGAACGCACTCCAACATGAACGTGCACGACATGCGGGATGGAGAAGATTTGCACCGGGCTCTGCGCGAGGAAGTGATTCCCTTGTACTACCAACGTGATCAGGATGGGCTGCCGCGGGGATGGATCAAGCGCATGAAGCGGACCATCCGAACGCTGGGGTGGCGGTTCAATGCGGATCGCATGGTCATGGATTACACGCTGAAGTGTTACGTACCGGCGGCGGGGGGGATTTCGAGTGAGACGCGGGCAACATGATGGCCCTCAGCGGCCGTCTTTAGATTTCAAGCGCGTTTTGCGGGCCGGACTGAAAAGCCGGCTTTCAAAGCGAGTGCCAGTTCAGAGTTTCTGTGCAACCTCTCCTTGAAAGCGCGTTTCGCGGCTGGGTTTTCTTTGGCGGGTTCCCGTGGGGGAGGGGTGCTGGGCGTGTCTTGAAGGGAGTTGAGCTATGGCGATTGCCATCGTGATTCTGCAGAATGATCCCGCGCGGGCGGAGCGTCTGGTGGCCAGCATGAAATCCGTGTCAGCGACCGTGCGGACGGTGCAATCCATCGCAGAGCTTGAGAAGCTCGCTTCCCGCTTCCCCATTCAAGTGGGAGTTTTAGACCTGGATCTTGTGACACTTCAGGAAATCGCCGGACTGCGGCGGCAGTTCGGGATTGAGATCGTTTGCACGCACCACGCGCCCGACGACGCGATGTGGACCGCAGCCCTGCGCGCGGGCGCGCTGGACTGCTGCTTCGTGGACGATGCGCCGGGAATCTGCCGGGCGATCCAGCAGAGCATGGCAGCGTGAGGCCACATCGCGTCGAAGGCGGGGACGCCCGTCGTTCCACCATCCACAACGCGGAGCACATTTCCTGGGGGGCACACTTCCCGTCACGCTGGAAAAGCCGCGTCGGCAACAACCGATGGCTCGCAGTGAGCCAGTTTGATGGTTTCTATTTCCACCTGTCCATCTGCCTCCCGACTCCGGATTTCAAACAAATACCCGCCAGGCTGTTTTAACTCCACAACGTTTCTACTCTAAGGGTCAACATCTCTTGCCCGAAGGCCTATGCGTACCAAGAACTACAATGAAGCTGTGCATATTGCGCAACCAAGGCGATGCACCGCGGCGTCAGTTCAAATGCATTTTGTGCGAACATTATCGTCACTCGATTTTGACCACAAGTTGGCAGGCACATTTTGAAATCTCTATCGCTCAGGCAAATCTTGTCCGTACGTTGCCCGTTGTGCGGAGCCAAGCCGAAGGAAAAGTGCACGCTCAGCACCGGAAAGCCAAGCGTGAAGACCCATCTCGACCGAAACCTGGCTGCCGCCCAGACCAGTGCCCCCGAGAGTTTCGGGCAAGCCTGGCTGCGCAGCCTGAAGGCGGCTACCAGCCTTGGCATGCGCATCCTGTTCCACCACCCGTAGGACGCACTTTCGAGAGACGAGGGTTCTTAATTCTTTCAAATCCATAAAGATGCCCAGGCAGCCGATGGCAGCAGCCAGCCTTAGCCTAGTCTTGCGAGGCTTCAGCGGCCTTGGTGAAAGCGGAGCAAGGCCGTGATGTAGCAGAACTGGATGGCTTGGATAGGGTCATCCGCCGCTACACACTGCAAGAGTGCCGCGGGGCGACGCGCGGCTTGCGGCGTGGCGTGCCTGTCCAGGCTGGCTTTAGCGACCTCCCACATTGCAGGCACAACTTCTTGCACTTGGGCGCGATCAGCCCGCAATACGGACCCACTCCCACGGAAGCAAAGTCGCCATCTGTGGTCTCAACCTTCTGAGGCATTTTTCGTTTAGCGGGTTTCCAAGAGGGAGGTCGTGGTGGAATCCGCGAAAGCGTGCGGCGTCTTCTTGATCGCGATTCCAGCCGGCGAAAACTCGGAACGAGTTCACCGGCTGCTATAGCTTTTAGTCCGGGTGCGTCACGGGCTGGCGCGCGTGCAGTTTTTCGAGGATCATCGGGCCCAACTGGGAGACGCTGCCGGCGCCCAGGGTCAGGATCATGTCGCCGTCTTCGGCCTGACTGGAAACTACTTCGGCGGCTTCCGCGAACGAACCCACATAGCGTGCGGTCTGGCCTTCGACCTGCCGGATGCGCTCGGCCAGGGCCTCTCCGGTGATGCCTTCGATCGGCTTTTCGCTGGCGGCGTAGATGTCGAGTACCGTGAGGGTGTCGGCGTCGTGGAAGGCCTGAACAAATTCGTCCATCAGCGCCCTGGTGCGGGTGTAGCGATGAGGCTGGAAGATTACGTGAATTTTGCGGAAGCCACATTGCCGGGCAGCGGCCAGCGTGGCTTTGATTTCGGTGGGGTGGTGGCCGTAGTCGTCGAGCACGCTGACGCCGGCGGCCCGACCGCGCAAGTGAAAGCGGCGGTCAACGCCGCGGAAATTCTCGAGAGCGGTACGAATGTTTTCGACGGAGAGGTCGAGGCCGATGCCTACGGCGATGGCTGCGGTGGCGTTCAGGATGTTGTGGAGGCCCGGTACGTGCAGGGTGAAGTCGCCGAGATCCTTGCCGCGGTAGCTCACGCGAAAGTGACTGAGCGGGCGATGTTCGCCGGGTTGCGGTTCAATCTGGCCGGACTTGATCAAGAAGTCTGAGCCACGGCGCGTGCCATAGGTGATTACGCGGCGCTGCACCCGCGGCAGCAGGTTGCGGAGGATGGGGTCGTCGTTGCAGGCGACGATCATTCCATAGAACGGAACGCGATCCATGAAATCGAGAAAGGTCTGCTTCACGTCTCGCATGTTGCGGTAGCAGTCCATGTGCTCGCGGTCGACGTTGGTCACGACAGAAAGAATCGGCGAGAGTTTGAGGAACGAGCGGTCGCTCTCGTCGGCTTCGGCGACCAGATACTGCGATTTTCCGAGCCGGGCGTTCGAGCCCAGGGCATCGACCCGGCCGCCGACGACTACCGTGGGATCGAGGCCACCCGCGGCCAGCACGGCCGCGATCATCGACGTGGTAGTGGTCTTACCGTGCATGCCGGCGATGGCAACGCCGTATTTGAGGCGCATCAGCTCAGACAGCATTTCGGCGCGCTGGATGACTGGGATGTGAAGCTTGCGGGCTTCGGCGACTTCGGGATTGTCAGGGGCGATGGCGGAGCTGGTCACGACTACTTCCGCACCGGCGACATTTTCGGCCGCGTGGCCTTCGAAGGTCTTCGCGCCCAGGTTGGCCAGACGCTGCGTGACGGCTGAACTCTTGAGGTCGGAGCCGGAGATCTTGTAGCCGAGGTTCAGCAGGACTTCGGCAATGCCGCTCATTCCGATGCCGCCGATGCCTACGAAATGGATGCGCTGGATTTTGGCAAACATTTAGAGCCGGGTTTCAGGTCTTAGGTCTTAGGTCTTAAGGTCTTAGGTCTTAAGGTTCCAAGGTGTCGGAGTTTCAAGGTTGCTGGGTGGGGAGATCGAAGTCTTGCCGATTTGCTCCGCAAAAAATGATCGATTCCCACCTGAATCCACATGCCTGTGCGGCGCCAAAATCACGACAACTAGCATACATCCGACCGTCATCCATTGGTTTTTCACCTTCTCACCGTTGACTCTTTTGATGGTGGTGCGGTCGTGATTCCGACCAATCTCGCTGCTATAGCGGCGATGTCTTGTGTTGCTCTCGGATGCGACAACTTCTTGGCGGCTTGGCCCATCTGCTCGAGGTGTTTCGGATCAGCAAAGAGCTTGGCTACCGTGTCGGCCAAGTGTTCGCCGGTCAGGTTCGCTTCTTCCAGCAAGACTGCGGCGCCTTCTCGCTCCAGGGCTTGCGCGTTGACTTTTTGGTGGTCGTCGCTGGCCCGGGGGAAGGGGATGAAGATCGACGGTTTGCCGGCGGCCGCGACTTCTCCCACGGTGCTGGCGCCGGAACGGCACACCAGCAGATCGGCGCGCGCGAAAATTGTGGGCATGTCGTTGATGAACGCCGAGACTTCCGCGTCCAGGCCGGCTCGTTGGTAAGCGGATTGGGCGTCACTATAGTCGCGTTCGCCGGTTTGGTGGATGATGTGAAGGCCGGAAACCTTTTCGCGCAGCGCGGGCAGGGCGTCGATGATCGCCTGGTTGATGGCGTGCGCTCCCTGGCTGCCGCCGAAGACCAGCAGCGTGGGAGGCTTGTTGGCGGCGCTGCGAGGCGCGATCTCGAAGAACGCGGGGCGGACCGGGACGCCGGTGACTTCATATTTGCGGAAGTAGCGGCCCGTCTGGTCGAATTGGACGGCGGCGGTGGAGACCAGGGACGCGATCAGGCGATTGGCGAAGCCGGGGACTACGTTGGGCTCGAAGGCGATGGTCGGAATGCGGCGGAGGACCGCGGCCGCCATGGCGGGGCCTGAGGCGTAGCCACCGACGCCGATGACGACATCCGCGCGGAAGTCAGCGAGGAGGCGGGAGGCGTCCCAGAGAGCGCGGGGCAGGTCGAAGAGGGTGCGGAGGCGCGTGGCGAGACTGACGCGGTTGAGGGCGCCGACTTGCACCAGGCGGAGTTCGAAACCGGCGGCGGGGACCAGGCGGTTCTCGATGCCGCGCGGGGTGCCGATGAACAGGACTTCGGCGGCGTAGTCTTTCTTCAGCTGTTGGGCAATGGCGAGCGCGGGGATGACGTGGCCACCGGTCCCGCCACCCGCCAGAACGGCACGCATGAGCCATTGTCAATTTTCGATTGTCGATTGTCGATTGTTTCAGGGGTTCGGGGGAGAAATTCTCCGATTGGGCGATTGAGTGCTCCCGCGTTTCGAAAGGCGCGAAACAGGGTCGCAGCAGCAGAGTCGCAGCAGCGTCGTAACCAGGACACATCGGTGAGTCGAATAGACTCGCGCGTGGGTATCAGTCCCTAGGACAGCGTATTTCGCGGTGCGGTCAGCTTCCTTCCGCATCTTCACTTAGCCTTCCGGTGTGAATTGGCATTCCGCTTGCTGCTTGTGCGGCGCCTCTCCTCGCGACTGGCCGGCAAGGAGGCCGCCATGATGCCCGACAATGCTGAGCAGCACAGCGATTCTGGAGTAGACAAGAGAAAGCCTGATTGGGTGTACATCGGGTCGCTCGTTCTCATCGCCATCTCGCTGCTGGGCATGGCTTACATTTGTTGGGTTCGCTATGGGGTGGAAAGATGAACAGCCAGCCATACTCCAACCAAGCTGGATCTTCCCGTCGGGAGATTCGGCAGAGCGATGGTGCGGCGTAAGCACAGCGCACAAAGCAGGGACAGCTACATTATTTACTGTATTCCCAGGGCGCCATCGCTGAAGTACTCTTTGCTTCTAACACGAGAGCGTTCACCCCGTGCCGGATGCGCCTATTGTCGGGTTCTCTCCTCAACGAGAAAGCGATTTCACCTGCACGGGGTTTCCTTTCGCACAAATAAACGCAGAGGGCTTGCGCGCCGGGCGCTCTGCTCGGCGCCGCGGGATGGGTTTGGACTCCCTGCCGCCGTTTTCGGTCGTGATCTCGATCGCCTACGTGGTCGCCCTTCTGGGGACCGGAGTTTGTTTCCTCCTGTATTTCCTCTTCTCTGGTTGACTTACCGTCGGCGGGCGCCCTTTGGCTGGTTGTTCGTCGAGTGGAAGATCAGGCAGTCCGTTTCGACGGCCTGTCCGGTTGGGCTAGCAAGGCGGGTGTGGCATGCCGGGCCCGATGAAATGAAAGACAGGACGAACAGAAAGTCTCGCGGCAGGAAGGGCATGGCTCGGTATGAGCTGAGCAAACGGACACGCCGCAATCAGCACACAGAGCCCTAGCCGGGCGCCCACAGGTTGCCCCGAGCGCATCCTCGAGACTCTGGACTTCGACTACGCCACAATAGCCCACAGGCTTTCTCCAGTTCGTCGGCCCGGAACTATATCACAGCGGCTCCCGGTCGCCTGCGAAACGCTTCCCATGACCCCCGAATATCATTGCCGTGCCTTGCGACCCCAACCGCCAAACCAGCCCTCCCTGCTGTATGAAAGCTTCGGAAATCCGATCAGGACCCAAGCGGCTGTCAAACTCGGCGACTACCCGCAGCGCGGCGTCTGCTGTCACAAAGAACGGCAGTCTTATCGCGAACCGAAGGAGGCGTATTTCGACCCAGATTACAACAGGATCGATCCGGGATCACTTGCGTCCTTGGGGTGGAAATCGAGCCTCACCCTCCGCCAGCATGCGCGCGTTTCGAAAGGGCACGAAACGGGGCTGCCGGCAGCATTGTGACCCCACTCAATTGCAAAGTGCGCGGAGGAATGGGCCAACCGTCGATCAAAACCACTCCGGAAAAATGAGCTCCACAAGGCCGGGAACCCAGTAGGAATAAAATCGCTCATCGCAGATTTTGTATTTTCCGTACTTCCTCCTGGCATAGTTGCCCCAGTGCGGCCGGGTGCCGTCGAGGTCGGTAAATCCATACTCCCGGGCCAGTGCCCAGGAACTGAAGACGCGTCCGCTTTTCTTTTTCACCCGCGGATCGGTCGCCAGCGCTACCACCGCCCGGCCTACGTACCTCGGCGATTCTGATACCAGGAAATCGCTGGGCGCGTCGTTCTGTCGTCCGCTGTTCTGGTCCTTATTCTGATCCTTCTTCCCTACTTCCTTCCAATTGGCCTCGCTGACTCCAAAGTGGTCCAGTACTCTTTCAGAACGCAAAAAGCCCGGAGTCAACGCCACCGAAACAACGTCTCGTTTGCGCAGCTCGCGGGCCATGGCGAAGGCCAGCCGTATGACGGAAATCTTCACCAGGTCATAGAAGATGTTACCGCGGTAGTAAAAAGCATCCCCATCTGTAATTTCGAAAATAATTCCTCTGCCTCGACCGAGCATCAGGGGAACGGCGTAGTGGGAAGTGATGATGTGCGAATGGATTGCCTGCTTCAGCATCCGCAGGCCGTTATTGAGGTTGACCGTCCAGAATGCCTTGCCGAATTCCGTGAGCGCGTCGCCGCCCCACACGTCATTGACCAGAATGTCCAGTCCCTTGTGCCGCCGCTTGATACCGGCGACCAGCCTTTTCACATCCGCAGGCTTTGTGTGATCCACCCTTACGGCAATGCCGCGCCCGCCGGCGGCGGTGACCAGTTCCGCGGTTTCTTCGATCGTTTCAGGCCGGCCGGGGGTAGCGGGGCGTCCCCGTGTTCGTTCGCGTGAACTGCGGCCGGTGCAGTAAACCGTCGCACCCGCCTCGCCCAGTGCGATCGCAATCCCTCGGCCGGCCCCGCGGGTCGCTCCGGCAACCAGCGCTATCTTGCGTTTCAACACCTTCTTCGGCACTTCAGCCATTCACCTTCACCGATGCGCATACTATCTTGAGTGGTCGACCCCTCTGAGCGGCAGGGGGAGAAGCAACAGTCTCCGCGCGTGCCAGAATCATTGAA
The DNA here is from genome assembly GCA_035643915.1 of Terriglobales bacterium. GTDB lineage: Bacteria > Acidobacteriota > Terriglobia > Terriglobales > Acidobacteriaceae > Gp1-AA133. The sequence continues at coordinate 8,816 of DASQPN010000152.1, forward strand.
GCGGCAAGCGCCGCAGTTTTGTGATCCTTGGTCCAAGGTGGGCCGACCGAACGACCCAGGCTTGCGATTCCGCGCTGCACCCGGCTCGCCGCATTCCCGAATGCCGTCTTCGCCCGCTCCTCGAGTTCTCGCTCTTGAAAGGCCGTGACAGAAATGTTCAGACCTTCACAGGCTTTCCTGACGGCGTTGCGAAAGAATTCGCCTTCCGCCGCATGAATCAGTGCGTGCGACGCGAGAATGTTCGAAAGAGACGGCAGAAGGCGACCGGAGGCCCAGAGGATGGCAGAACCTACGATTCGATAGTGGTGCCCGTCCAATTCTCGGAACGCACCCCCGACAGCCGCTAACACCAAGCGCTCTGAGACGGCCGCACAGTCGGCAAGGTATCTCTCCGATTCTGGGACTCCGAGGCTGGCTGCATGGTGATAGGGCTGCTTGGCCCCAGGGATTCCCGGATCCGCGGTGACGATGCGCCTCCGATCCACTACCTCCAGCGAGTTGGCGTCTCCGGTAACGGCCACCAGCACTCCCCAACCGGAATGCATTCCAACACCGAGGGCTACGCGCTTCATGCTTGAGGTTTCCGAGCGACGCGCTGGCAAGTTTACCAGTTCGTTCGGGCCGCGTCTTGGATAGATCGGCGGCGCCGTGCGAGGTGATACGGGCCGGGACTCATACCGGCGAAGGCGCAACCTCATCGACCAAATGGACCACTTGCGGGCTTGACGGGAATGCGATGGACCCGACATGATCACGCCGCAGGGGAGAGTACCGCAAGCCAGCGGATCTTCCAGCAGATCCGGCCCGCCGCCAAGCGAAATCACCGGATCTCCAAATCGCCGGGTTTGAACGTCGTTGCAGGCGGAGGATGGTGCCCGCCTACAACCCATAAACGACTCCAAACGCAGTACATTCTGATGGACTAGTCTGCGGTCGCTTACAGTCGAGGAATACATGACAGCGGCCTGAAAATCACGCCCCACCCTCTTCGGTCCTCCCTCTCCGCCAATATCTTCGTGTTTCGAAAAGCGGGGGACGGGCGGAGTCCCGCACGAGACACGCCCGCCACACAATCCGCAATTGAAATCGTGAAAAAACAACTATTCCGCTTGCTTGGAGATGTTCAGCAGGACGCCAACGCAGCCGAGGGTGATGAATAAGGACGAGCCGCCGTAGGAGACAAAGGGGAGTGGGATGCCTTTGGTCGGCATCAGGCCGAGCACCACGCTGATGTTGATGAAGGCTTGCAGGATGACCATGCTGGTGATGCCGACGGCCAGGAATCGGCCGAACAGGTTGTGGGTGCGGATCGCGGTGCGCGTCCCACGCCAGAGAAAGACAGCGAACAGCGTGGCTACGAACATCGCTCCCACCAGGCCTAGTTCTTCGGCGGTGACGGCGAAGATGAAGTCGGTGTGGGGCTCGGGGAGGTAAAACAGCTTTTGCTTCCCTTCCATCAGGCCGAGGCCGGTCAGGCCGCCGGTGCTCACGGCGATCAGCGACTGAATGATGTGAAAGCCCGAGCCGCGCGGATCGGAGTACGGGTTCAGAAATGCGAGGATACGATCCCGGCGCCAGCTTACGTGGAAGAGCAGGAAATAGAGCGGCGGCAGCGAGGCGGCGAATGCGTACACGAAGTAGCGAAACTGCGTTCCGGCCACGAACAGAATGGACGCTGTAATTCCGGCGCAGGCGATCGCGGTGCCCAGGTCGGGCTGGGCGACGATCAGCAGCAGGAAGACCACGGTCGGGGCGACGGCCGGCAGCAGGGTGTTCTTCCAGTCCGCGATGTACTTGGTGCGCGTCTCCAGGAAGAACGCCATGAAGAGGATGAGTGCGGGCTTGGCTAGCTCGGAGGGCTCGAAGGAGAAATTCCCCCAGCGGATCCAACGGTGCGTGTTGTGGGTGCGGTCGAGCAGAAACACGGAGAGCAGAAGCAGCGTCGTGACTGCGAGCAGCGAGAAGACTACGCCGGGATGCTTGTAGCGGCGGTAATCGATCTTCATGGTCGCGACCATGGCTACGATGCCGACCAGCGCCCAGACGAGTTGCCTGGTGACGAACGCGTAGGGGGAGCCGAAACGCTCCTTGGCCATGACGGCGGAGGCGCTGAACACCATCACCAGGCCGATGAAGACGAGGAGCATGGTGACCGTGAAGAGCCATCGATCGACACTGACGCGCTTGGCCATGAAAGTTCATTTCACCACGGAGGCACGGAGGCACGGAGGTTTTTCGATTGTGGATTCTCGGGGAATGATTGGCGAGTTTGGTTCTGGCACGAAAGAGGCGGGCATGGCGTGGTGGGACGGGATCACGGCCCACAATCCCTTGTGTCGAGCGGCGAGTTCGAGGTAACTCTCTGGCTTGTGGAGGCAAACGAGTTCGGGGTTTCCTGGCGAAGCTTGTTCCGAACAGCGGTTTAGTCTTTGCTTTGCTGGGCGAGATCCTTCACTGCGTCCTTGAAGACGCGGCCTCGGTGGTTGTAGCTCTGGAACTGGTCGAAGCTGGCGCAGGCGGGGGCGAGGAGGACGATGTCGCCGGGTTGGGCTACGGCGGAGGCGCGGCGGATGGCGTTGTCCAGGGTTTCGGCGTGGACGATCTCGGCGGC
>DASQPN010000153.1:0-20270 GCA_035643915.1 Terriglobales bacterium
GACCAGAACGACGAGCAGTTGCTCGAGGAAGTGGCGTCGCGCGCTCCCATGATGCGGGCCGCATACGAGAGCAACCTCAAGGACGTCAACGCCTATATCCGGGATGCCCAAGATTCCGTCAACGCGGACCCGAACGACGAACAGGCCCAGCAAGCACTGATGGACGCCTACGGACAAAAATCCATGATTTACGAGATGGCTTTGGATCGTTCTCTGCCATAATGGCTGGAGGAAACCCGCGCTGCGGGTCGCCGCGGCACCCAGGGGGCGGGGGAGAGGACTTATGGAGCGCAGTCAGAAGGCCGCGAAGCTCACCGTCGTTGTTTTGGTCACCCTGACAACATTCGCTGTTGCCGAGACCAAGAAGGAATATCGCTTCAACGTTGGGGTGAAGTCCACTGTTTCGATCATCAACCAGTACGGAGCCGTGACCGTAAGACCCTCCACCGGCAACTATGTGTTGGTGAATGCGACAACCTATTCCGACAAGGTCGAAGTGGATCAGAGCCAGAGCGGCAACCGGGTGGACGTGCAATCGCACTTGTTGCCGGGCGCGACGGCGGACAATGCGCGGGTGGACTATGAAGTTCTCGTGCCTGCCGACGCCAGCGTGACCCTGCAGTCGACGACCGGTCCTCTGCGCGCCGAGAGGTTGCAGGGGGACGTGGAAGCCGAAGGCGCCAATGCCACCGTCGACGTGCGAGATATCTCCAGCAGCCACGTGCATGTGAAAACCATGAACGGACCGATTACGCTCAGCAACATTCACGACGGGCACGTGGAAGTTGATTCGGTAAGCGGGGACGTGACTCTGAATGCGGTCACGGGTCCGCTGGTGCGGGTGAGTTCGACCAGCGGGAAGATCCGCTATGACGGCGATTTTGGCTATGCGGGCGAATACCGCTTCAACAGCCACTCCGGTGACATCGACGCGACCATTCCCCAAGATGCGTCGGTTGACGTGAAAGCGCAGTCGGTGCACGGCCAAGTGCAAAACGATGTACCGCTCGAGCCAAAAGCCCACACTTCCTTCCTGGTGAAGGAGGGGAGTTCCTTCGCGGGCACCATCAATAAAGCGGCCTCCTCGGTCTGGCTGCGAACCTTCAGTGGTAAAATCCACCTCAAGAAACGCTAGAAAATCGGGCCGGGACGCCGACATGCGCTACCCGGGAATCAACCAGCATGAAGGGCACGCCAGAGTCGCGCCGGGACATAGGGGCGCCCGCGGCCAGGTACGATGCGCGGGTGCGCGCCGTCATTCTGGTGGGCTTCATGGGCGCCGGGAAGACCAGCGTGGGTCGCGCCTTGAGCGGGCGATTGGGCTGGCGTTTTGAAGATCTCGACGACCGGGTACAAGCGCGGGAGCGCCGGACTGTGGCGGAGATTTTCCGCGAGTCGGGCGAAGCTGAGTTTCGGCGCGCCGAGCATTTTGCGCTTCGCGAGTTACTGGCAGAAGCCGAGACAGGACCACCGCTGATCGCTGCCTTGGGCGGTGGAGCGTTCGTGGAGGCAGAAAACGCTTCCCTGCTGGAGGGTTTGGCGACACCCACCGTATTCCTGGACGCGCCAGCGGAGGAGTTGTGGCGCCGCTGCGGAGCAGACGTGGTAGAGCGGCCCTTGCGCCGTAGCCCAGGGGAGTTCCGCCAGTTGTACGAAGTGCGGCGGCCCCGATATCTCGATGCCCGGCTGCGGGTCGAGACGGGCGGCAGGGAGATTGAGCGAATCGTGAGCGAGATTGTCGATAGCCTGGGGCTGAAGGGCGGGGTCTCAGGCGAGGAGAGGTGACGTGAAGTTTCAAGTGACGATGCACATAGGCGTCGCAGGCATCCTGCTGGCGCCCGTGCTAGCGACAGCGGGCGACAAACCGGCCGCTGGGAAGATGGTCGATTCGGGCTCGTTCGGGGTGTTCCTGAATGGGCGCAGGATCGCAACGGAAACTTTCTCGATTCAGCAGAACGCCAACGGCAGCGTGGCCACCTCGCAGTTCAAGACTGAAGAAGACAAGGCTGCCCAGTCGTCTGAACTCCAGCTTACGCCGACCGGTGAAATCCGGAAGTATGAATGGAAGGAACTCAGTCCCGGGAAGGCTCAGGCTACGGTCGCGCCCAGTAACGAATTTCTGATGGAACGCAGCAGCCGGGGGCCAGACGAGAAACCGGACGAGCTGCCGTTTCTGTTGCCTGCTTCAACCAGCATTATTGACGACTATTTCTTTATCCACCGCGAGATTCTGGTCTGGCGCTATCTGGCTGCGGCTTGCAAGCAGGAGAAGGGCGCCACGCAGTGTCCGGCAAACCAGAAAACGCAGTTTGGGACGATGAACCCGCATCAGCGCTCTTCCCAGCCCTTGAGCGTAGAGTTTTCCGGACGTGACAAGATCGCCATCCGGGGCACCGAACAGGAGCTCAACAAGTTTGTTTTGAGGAGCGAGGGCGGAGATTGGACGATGTGGCTGGATGACCAGTTCAAATTGCAGCGGATTGTAATTGCGAGCGACAATACGGAAGTCCTGAGAGACTGAAGAAACAGCAGCCGGAGCCGATCGTGGCCAGGGGTCGATCGAGTGGACTTCGAAGGGTCGAGCTGCTGACGAGCGGATTCGGCTACTCCCATGCCAATGGCTCTGATTGACACACGCACCGCGCGCGCAATCTTCACAGTATTGCTGTTTGCGCTGGGTCTGGGGTTTCTCTACGTGGCGCGAACGACCCTGTTCGCGTTCCTGTTTGCCATCTTCTTCGCTTATCTGATGGATCCGGCGGTGTCGCGGCTGGAGAAATGGCTGCATGGGCGGGGCCGGGCAATCGCAGCCATCTACATTCTGCTGCTGGCTGGCCTGGGGCTGTTCTTTTTCTCGGTGGGACCGCAGGTTGGACGGGAAGCGGCCCGGCTGGGGCAATCCTTGCCTGATCTGCTGAGCAAGGTCAGCTCCGGGGATATCGCGCACGATATTGGCAGGGAGCACGGCTGGAGTTCTGCGACCGAAACGAAGTTTAGGGCGTTCCTCATCAGCCACTCCGATGACATCAAGCGCTACGCAGAGCGGTTTGGGCTCCGAGCGGCGGGTGTAGCCAAGCAAGCCTGGCTGATTCTGCTGGTACCGTTGTTGGCGATCTTTTTTCTAAAGGACGGCCGGACGTTCAGCGAGGTGGCGCTATCGGTGGTTCAATCTCGTCCGCAACGGGAGTTCCTGCAGGCCGTGCTGACCGACATGAACCAGATGCTGGCCCAATTCATTCGGGCGCAACTGACGCTGGCGGCGCTGTCGTTGGTGGTCTATATCGGGTTCCTGGGCGCGATGCGCGCGCCCTACGCTCTGGTGTTGGGGACGGCCGGCGGCGTGATGGAGTTCATCCCAGTGGTGGGGCCGCTGGTCGCGGCGTTACTGATTTTGAGCGTGGCCATACTGATGAGTTACCCGCACTGGCTGGTGTTATTGATCTTTCTCGCGGCGTGGCGGCTGATACAGGACTACGTGATTTCGCCCCGCATCATGGGCTCCAGTTTGGAGTTACACCCGCTGGCGGCGATTTTTGGCGTGATGGCGGGCGGAGAAATTGCTGGCGTGCTGGGCGTCTACCTCTCGATTCCCGTAATGGCCAGCTTGCGGATTGTCTGGCGGCGCTGGCGCATCTATGTCGAAAAGAAACGCTTCGGGCCGCTGAACGAGTATGCGTTCGGCAGCGAGATCCAGCCGCGAAGGTAGGACGACGGTTCTCGGTTCTCGGTTTTTCAGCTCACTGCCCTGCTCCACGCGCTTCCTGGCTGAGCTGTCCCCACCCCAGTTTCCACTTCCAGACTGCCAAGGAACTCGGCCGCGGCGACCGCTGCACGATCAGCGGTTCGGGGCGCCTGGCGCGCCCAGTGGCGACGATGACCCATCCCTGGGGGAAGAGGGTCTCGCGAAGTTCTGGCCTGGCGGAGGGCTCCTCACTTGCGAAACACTGCGGATAGGTTCAACGTGATCGAGGTCTTGCGGCCCTCGCTGCCGCCCGCGCGGGGTTCCGACAAGCCGTGTGTTGTAAAATTTGAAGCAATATCATGCAGACCAAGATCCCCGTCGGAATCCTGGGCGCCACCGGTATCGTGGGGCAGCGCTTCGTGCAAATGCTCGAGCACCATCCGTGGTTCGAGGTGGCCTGGCTGGCGGCCTCGGACCGCTCGGAAGGCCGCGCCTACGGCGACGCGGCTCGCTGGCGGTTGAAGACCTCCATTCCCGACCGCGTTGCGAAGATGACGGTTTCGCCCGCCAGCCCCGAGGGCGCGCCCAAAGTCATCTTTGCGGCGCTCGACGCCGGTATTGCGGCTGAACTGGAGCCTCGTTTCGCCGAAGCTGGCTGTGCCGTGGTCTCAAATTCCAGCGCTCTGCGCATGGCGACGGACGTGCCTCTGGTAATCCCGGAAGTCAACTCGGGCCACGTAAAACTGATCGAAACTCAGGCGTGGCGGCGCAAGTCGGGTGGTTTCGTAGTGACCAATCCCAACTGCTCCGCCATCGGACTGGTGCTCGCACTCGCCCCATTGGATCAAGGTTTCGGGCTAGAAACGGTGATGGCCGTCACGATGCAAGCGATCAGCGGAGCGGGTTATCCCGGGGTGGCATCGCTGGACATTCTGGGTAACGTGATTCCTTACATCGCAAAAGAAGAAGAAAAGATGGAGGAGGAGACGCAGAAGCTGCTGGGCAAGCTGAATGGGACGAGAATTGTGCCGGCGACCTTTGCGATGAGTGCGCAGTGCAACCGGGTGGCAGTGGAGGACGGCCATACGGAATCGGTCTCGGTGAAATTAAAGAACAAGGCCAGCTCCGAGGAGATTATCTCGGCGTGGAACTCCTACACAGCGGAGCCGCAGAGATTGCGCTTGCCGAGCGCTCCCGAGCAACCCGTGATGTACCTGGAGGCAAAGGATCGTCCGCAGCCGCGTTTTGACGCGGATCGCGGGGCGGGTATGACCACAACGGTGGGGCGGTTGCGCGCTTGCAAGGTTCTGGATTGGAAGTTTACGGTGCTTTCGCATAACACGATCCGCGGGGCGGCAGGGGCAGCGCTTTTGAATGCGGAGTTGCTGAAAGCGCAGGGATACCTGGGGTGATACCGGCCAGCGGCTGCGAACCGCGCTCGGCTCTCGATGGCACTGGGCGTGGGGGCAGCATGCCGTCGCGCCAGCCGGCGCTGGGACGCCGGCGCGGCCTTTCCACGCGGGACGCCTTTCGATGATCGTGATGAAATTTGGTGGCACTTCGGTGGAGGACGCCGAGGCGATCAACCGCACGGCGTCCATCGTCAAAGGGCGCGTCGCCAGAAGGCCCGTGGTGGTGGTCAGCGCCCTGGCCAAAGTCACCGACACGCTGCTGAAAATGGCGCAGGCGGCCGGGGCCGGCGACCGCGAGGCTGCTCTGGGACTTTCCCGCGGGCTGCGGGAACGTCATTACAACACGGCGGGTGAACTTCTGGGCACGGGCGTGTTTACACAGTTTCACAGCGTACTCGAAGCCGACTTCGACGCGCTCGACGAACTGCTGCGCGGAATTGCCGCCGTGGGCGAGTTGACGCCACGCACCACGGATCACGTCGCGGCCTACGGCGAATTGCTTTCCAGCAAAATCGTGACCGCGGCGTTTTCTGCGCGGGGACTGGACGCAGCGCTGGTCGATTCGCGCGACTGTGTCGTGACCGATGGTGCGCACACCCGCGCGGTCCCAATTTTCGACCAGACGAACGAGCAGCTGGCGTTGAAGGTGAAACCGCTCGTGGACCGCGGGCGCGTCCCGGTGATGGGTGGGTTCATCGGATCGACGCGCAGTGGAGTCACCACCACCATCGGGAGGGGCGGATCTGACTTTTCTGCTGCGATTGTGGGAGCCGGATTGAACGCCGAAGCCATCGAGATCTGGACGGATGTGGACGGCATGCTTACGACCGATCCGAATCTTTGCCCGGATGCGCATCGCATCCGGGTCATCAGCTTCGATGAGGCAGCGGAGTTGGCTTATTTCGGCGCCAAGGTGCTGCACCCGGCGACGGTTCTGCCGGCGATCCAGAAGAATATTCCGGTGTTTGTGCTGAACTCGCGAAATCCCTCGTGCGAAGGGACAAAGATTACCGCGCGGGCACCGCACTGCAATAATATCTTCAAGGCGATCGCGGCCAAGAAACGCATTACGATTGTGAACGTGGCGGCGCCGCGGATGCTGCTGGCGCACGGGTTCCTGAAGGCGATCTTCGAGGCGTTTGACCGGCACAAGGTGGCGGTCGACGTGGTCTCCACTTCTGAGGTGAGCGTGTCGCTGACGGTGGACTCGAACGAAGCGATCCCCGCGCTGGCAGCCGATCTCGCGAAGCTGGCGGACGTGAAGTACGAAGGGCGCAAGGCCATCGTCTGCCTGGTAGGCGAAAACCTGCGCGAGAGGCCGGGCGTTGCGGCACGTGTGTTCGGGGAGCTTTCCGATCTGAAGATTCGTATGATTTCCCAGGGAGCGTCGGAGATCAATCTGACGTTTGTGGTCGACGAGGAGGAGGTGCCGGGGGTGATCCGGCGGCTCCATTCCGCGTTTTTCTCGGAGTTGGACCCGGATGTGTTCGCTTAGGGCGGAAACTTTTTACGGCGGAGGGCGCTGAGAACTGCCGCAGAGAGCCGAGCTTGAGGGCTGCGCCGGGACCGAAGCTTATGAACCTTCTGATTCTTGGTCGGGGGAAGACCGGGTCGCTGGTCGAGGAAGTCGCTCGCGGGCGGCGGCATCGCGTCCGTGTGCTCGGCGGGCTGGAGAACAAGGACGGTCACGGTCTGACGGCCGAGGCGTTGCGCAATGTGGATGTGGTGATTGATTTCACGACGCCTACTGCCGTTCTGGGAAACATCCAGGCTTGCCTTCGTCTGGGCAAGCAAATGGTGGTGGGGACAACCGGCTGGCACGGGGAGATGGCAGAGGTGCGCGAGCGCGTCGAGAACGCAGGAACCGGATTGCTGTGCGGGGCGAACTTCTCCATTGGTGTGAATCTGTTCTTGGAGGTGGTACGGGCCTCGTCTGAGGCCCACCGGCACGGGTATTTCGGGCAGATTTTCGAAAGGCATCACCAGCACAAGAAAGATGCCCCCTCGGCGACCGCCCTGGTTCTGCAGAACATCGTCAGGGAGAGTTCCGGGGCCGAACTGGAGATCATTTCGTTTCGCGAGGGCGACGTGGTCGGGATGCACGAACTGGTGTTCGATTCTCCGAACGACCGCATCTATCTGTGCCATGACGCGAAGTCGCGGCGCGGCTTTGCCGAAGGCGCCGTATTGGGAGCCGAGTGGCTGGGAGCCAAAAAGGGCTTTTTCGAGTTCAAGGATGTGTGGCGAGACCTATAGCGGCGGCCGATGGTCGGACGGTTTCCGGGCAAACTCCTTCCCGCCAGCGGTCGATCTGGTAGGCCGATAGATCCGGTTCCCTGGGGACACTCGTTAGCGTTATCTTAATGGTATGCAAGTGCGTGGATGTGGAACTGCGCTGGTCACTCCGTTTCATCAGGACGGCTCGCTCGACGAGGCTGCCTTGCGCAACCTGGTCGCCTGGCAGGTGGAGTCGGGAATTGATTTCCTGATCCCTTGCGGAACCACCGGGGAAACTCCGACTCTGTCGCACGACGAGTGGTTGCGGGTGATCGACATCACGATTGAAGTGGTTGCCGGACGCGTGCCGATCGTGGCGGGGGCGACTTCGAACTCCACCTACGAAGCCGTGGAAAAAGCAAAGGAAGTCGCGTCGCGGCCAGGGATTCATGCCATCCTCACGGCTTCGCCCTACTACAACAAGCCGACGCAGGAAGGACAGTACCGGCACTTCAAGTCGATCGCAGAAGCGGTCGACAAGCCGCTCATCCTGTACAACGTCCCGGGGCGGACCGGAGCCAACATCGAACCCTCGACTCTGGGACGCCTGGCGGAAGTTCCGAACATTCTGGGCGTGAAAGAGGCTAGCGGGAACATGACGCAGATTGCCGAGGTCTGCAATACCGTGCCGGAACACTTCCTGGTTTTTTCCGGCGACGACGCCCTCACGTTGCCGGTCATGGCGTTGGGCGGCGTCGGAATCATCTCGGTGGCGTCGAACGAAATCCCCCGGGAAATGGCTGAGATGACGCGCGCGGCGCTAAACAACGACTGGACCACGGCTCGCACGATCCATCGGAAATATTTGTCGCTGATGCAGGCCAACTTCATCGAGTCGAACCCGCTTCCCGTGAAAGCGGTGCTGGCCATGATGGGCAGGATCGAAGAGGTGTATCGTCTGCCCCTGTTGCCGATGCGGCGCGACACCCGCTCGCGGCTTCAGAAGATCGTGGCCGAGGTGGGGTTGATCACGAAGCCTGCGGCGCCCGCGCCGGATGCGGCCGAGTTCTACGTCTACGAAAACTGGCTGGCCGGGCCGCACAAGATCGTGCTACATCGCTCGAGCTGCGGCCAGTGCAACCACGGCAAGGGACGTCCTGCTGGGCATGACGCCAATCACGCGCGCTGGCATGGCCCCTATGGAACGCTCGCCGAAGCCCGCCAGGTCGCGCATGACATGCCGGGCGTGCTGATCCGCAGCGAGTGCAAGTGCATTTGAGGATTGAAGATTTTCAATTATCGATTGCCCATGGGCAATCGACCATCAAGAATTCCTTTATACTGCCGCGAAATGCAATCCCTGAAAACTGCGATTGAGCGCCTTGCGTCCATGGGCGAGGTGGAACAGAAGCCCGAGGCGCGCCAGGTCTTCCTGGAATTCCGCGATGCCCTCACGCAGGGCAAAGTGCGCGCCGCCGAAAAGAAGGGCGAACGCTGGGTGGTGAATGCGTGGGTGAAGCAGGGGATCCTGCTGGGATTCCGGATCGGTGAGTTGACTGAGATGGGCGACACCGCGCTCTCGTTCGTCGACAAGGACACCTTCCCTGTCCGCAGATTCACGGTGGCGGATCGCGTGCGCGTGGTGCCGGGGGGATCTTCGGTGCGGGTGGGGTCGTACGTGGCGCCATCTGTGATCTGCATGCCTCCGATGTTCATCAACGTGGGTGCATACGTCGATGAAGGAACGATGGTGGACTCGCACGCACTCGTGGGATCGTGCGCGCAGGTCGGCAAGCGCGTGCACCTGAGCGCGGCTGCCCAGATCGGCGGGGTGCTCGAGCCGGTGAACGCGGCTCCAGTGATCATTGAAGACGACGTCCTGGTGGGCGGGAACTGCGGTGTGTATGAGGGCACGCTGGTGCGGGCACGCGCGGTGCTGGGGGCGGGAACGATTCTCACGCGGTCCACGCCCCTCTATGACATCGTGCGCGGCGAAGTTCACCGGGCCACGGGCGAAAACCCGCTGGAAGTTCCCGAGAATTCCGTGGTCGTGCCGGGATCGCGAGCCGTGAAGAGAGGTCCGGCGGCGGATTGGAATCTGTCGCTCTACACGCCGGTCATCGTGAAGTACCGCGACGAGAAAACCGATCGCGGGATTGAGTTGGAGGAATGGTTGCGGTAAGAGGGATTTCCCTTCGCCTTCGCGCTGCCGGGAATCAGCTCAACGATACCCGCAGCAGCCCGCCGCTGGCCGCGCCGTCCAGGCTTACCTTGATCATCGCCAGCCCCGCGACAATCGCGTCGGCTTCTTTCAGATCGTCCACGGGATAGGTGCTCGGGAGCGAGATCACTCGCATCCCAGCGCCGTGGGCGGAGCGGATTCCCGCGGGAGCATCTTCGACCGCCACGCATTCGGCGGGGTTCACTTTCAACTGTTCGGCGCCCTTCCGATAAGGCTCCGGATCGGGCTTGCCGTGCTTCACGTCATCGGCGGTCACCAGTATGTCCGGGATTGGGACACCGAACCGGCGCATACGCGTTGTGGCCAGGTAACGGGTGCCGGAGGTGACGACACACCACCGCCCTGGGGGGATGGAATGGACCAACTCGACGGCGCCAGGCATTGCCACGATGTCGGTGGCGGCGGCCTCACGCTCTTCGATCTTCCGGGTCTCGGCTTCGGCGTCCAGGTGGGGTGCGACCCGGCGGACGACTTCCACGGTGCGGACACCGTGGGCGGCCTTCAACACCAGAGCCGGATCCAGTCCACGTTCTCGCGCCCAAATGGTGTACTGCTGGGCGACCACACGGGTGGAATCGAGCAGAACGCCGTCGAGATCGAAGAGAATGGCGGAGCAGCGGAATAGCGACATAGAAGATTTCGAACAGCTTACCCTGCGGAGACGCCAAGCGCCGATTCTGGCGAAACCGAAGACTTCCGGAACTGAGTTCTCTGGTCCGCGCTTAAGGTGACAACAGCGGCGTATGGCTGGCTACCGGGAATGCCTCCTCGGCTGCGGTGCGACCGCGAACTTCCAGGTGCTTGTTACGGAAATGGCTCAAGGCCCGCCCTGCCCAGGCACGCACGAAATAGTAATTCAGCCCCGCGCCAATCAGGGAACTGGCAAGAGGGATGAGACGCCCCGCCCACTTTTCGACCACTTCCCCGCTGGCCTGCGCGGCGATCCGTTGAATGACCCGCGGGACGAAGCGATTGACCACTTCCTTCTCCAGCAGTTCTCGACTGATATCCACGCCAGCGGCGCTGGCTGCGGCAATCCACAGTTCGGCCATTTCCTCGTCGGTATTGAACTCGAAGCCATAGATCAGGCTGAGCTTCTGGATCGTTCGCATGGTGATCGCGGAAAGGATACCCAGGTCCGGCACGATCGTCACCATCCCGCCCAAGCCCAAGCCCGCGCCTTCTGCAGCCGCCATTTTCATACCGCTGCGGATCACCGATGCCGCCACTGCATCCAGATAGCCCAGTTCCACGCGGTACACTCCCTGAAAACTGGTAATGGGGAGGTCGTAGGCTGCGCGCAACTGCAGAAGAAATTTTGCGGGATCGACCTTCACGGTCTCGTAGGCGCGCGTCAGGCCGCGCACCAGGGCGGTCTCGACACGCCGGCCAAGCCAGGATTTCGGCTGCTCTTGAGCCATGCTGGTTGGATGCGCGCCGGTGGAGTTCCGGCGCGAAAACCTCTTATGACCCACACGGTCGCACCCCACGCGTCGCAGCCAAGGGACGCAGGCAGCGGGAGCTTGGCGCGGTCAACCTGCCGGTTGCCTTCGCCGGCGTATTCCCTGGGAGAACATGTCCTCGAGGACTCGGGAGAGAGCGCGAGACATGGAGGTCCTTCGACTCCCGATCGCCTCTCGCAAGCGACTCCTCCACTCCCGATGCGAGTGCTCATCAAAGGGTGCGGAACCGAGCTCGGTCCTGGCGCGTGTGCTAGCATCATAACTTCTCATGCCATCTGGAAAATTGCAGCTCGTACCGCTGGGCGGACTGGGCGAGTTCGGCATGAACTGCATGGCCGTGCGTTGGGGCGATGACATCATCGTCATCGATGCGGGCCTGATGTTCCCCGAACCCGAGCTGCTGGGCGTCGACATCGTTGTTCCTGATATTTCCTACCTGACCGAGAACCGGCAAAGAGTGCGCGCCATCGTGCTCACGCACGGGCACGAAGATCACATCGGAGCCCTGCCCTGGATTCTCTCTGAGCTTAACGTGCCGGTGTGGGGCACGGAATTTACGCTCGCCTACGTCGAGGACAAACTGGAAGAACATGGTCTGCTGGACGAGGCCGATCTGCGCGAGATTCGTGCGGGCGAGCGCTTCAAGATAGGCCCCTTCACGATTCGTCCCATCCGGGTGACGCACAGCCTGGTGGATTGTGTGGCCCTGGCCGTGCATACCCCGCTGGGAGTCGTGATTCACACCGGTGATTTCAAGGTTGACCCGACCCCGACCGACAACAAGCTGTTCGACCTGCACGGGTTTGCCGAATATGGCAAGGAGGGCGTGCTGGCGCTGTTGCAGGATTCGACCAACGTCGAGCGGAAGGGCTACACGCCCAGCGAGCGCGCGGTGCGGCGGAAATTCGACGAAGTGTTCGCGCGGACCGAACGCCGTCTGTTTATCTCCTGCTTCTCGTCGTCCATCCACCGGATCAAACTGGCGGTGGAGCTGGCCCACGAGCACGGCCGCAAGATTGCGTTCATCGGCCGGTCGATGAACAGTTCTGCCGAGATCGCCGAAGATCTGGGCTATGTCGAGATTCCCGAGGGGCTGCTGATTCATCCGGGCGAAATGAAGAATTTCGCGCCGCAGAAAGTCTGCGTGCTGATCAGCGGCACGCAGGGCGAGCCGATGTCAGCTCTGTCGCGCGCCGCCGTCGACAACCACAAGCATGCCAAGATCGAGAAGGGCGACACGGTGGTGCTGTCGTCGCGCATCATCCCGGGGAACGAGAAAGCGATCTACCGGATGATCGATCACCTGTTTCGGCGCGAGGCGCACGTGATTTACGAAGACGGGTCTTCGCCGCCGATCCATGTCAGCGGGCACGCCAGCCAGGAGGAACTGAAGCTCATCATCAACCTGGTGAAGCCCCGGTATTTTATCCCGGTGCACGGCGAGTACCGGCAACTGAAGCTGCATGCGGAGATGGCGGGCGCGATGCACGGATCCGTCGGGAAGGTCATTCTCATTGAGAGCGGCGACGTTCTTGAGTTCGATGAACTGGGCGCCCGCAAAGCGGGGCGTATCCATGTGGGCCGGGTGTGCATCGATTCGGGCTCGCGCACCGACGTGGTGGAGGACCTCATCATCAAGGACCGGCGGCACATCAGCGAAGACGGGATCGTGCTGCCCATCATCGCCATCAACAAGCTGACCGGAGAAGTTGAAACGACGCCCGAAATCGTGACCCGCGGCTTCAACCCCGGCGAGGACGGCCTTATGGATGGCGCGAAGCAGATCGTGATGCAGACCCTGGATGCCTCAAGCGATGAGGAGAAGGCCGATTACGGCGTCATCAAAGAGAAGATCCGGTCGGATTTGAAGCGCTACATCTCCAAGCAGACGCAGAAGCGGCCGCTGATCATGCCGGTGATTTTGGAGATCTAGCCCGCGGGAGCAATTCCATCGTAACCCTCGACGACATCCGACAGGCGCAAACCCGCTTGCGCGGCATAATTGTGCGGACGCCTCTGCTCGAAGCGCATCTGGTGGACGCTGGCGCCGGCAGCACGCGCCGGTTGTTCTTGAAGCTGGAGAACCTTCAGCCGATCGGCGCGTTCAAGCTGCGCGGCGCCTATAACAAGATTGCTTCCTTGTCAGAGGAAGAGCGAAGGCGGGGCGTAATTGCGTACTCCAGTGGCAACCATGCGCAGGGAGTCGCCTACGCGGCACGAGCGCTGAAGGCGAAGGCGGTGATCGTGATGCCACGCAATGCGCCTGCCATCAAGCTTAGAGCTACGGCGTCGATGGGAGCGGAGATTGTCGCCGTCGGTCCGGGCAGCGGGGAGCGCCAACTGAAAGCGGAAGAATTGGCTGCGCAGCACGGATACGTGATCATCCCTCCTTACAACGACGAGCAGATCATCGCCGGTCAGGGGACGATGGGACTCGAGATTCTCGAGGAGTTGCCCGAAGTCGAGACCGTGCTGGTGCCGGTGGGCGGCGGAGGCATGATCAGTGGCATCGCCACTGCGATCAAGCTCAGCAAGCCTTCCGTCAAGGTGATCGGCGTGGAACCGGAACTGGCGGCCGATGCCCAGGCCAGCTTTCGATCCGCGAAGCTCGTGGACTTCCCCGCCGAGCAGGTTACGCGGACCATTGCCGACGGGTTACGCACGCAGAGTATCGGTCCAATCAACTTTGAGCACATCCGGAAATACGTGGACGATATCGTGACCGTCTCCGAGGATGAGATCCGCGAGGCCATGCGCCGGCTGGCTGCCGATCCCAGGACCGTGGCTGAACCGAGCGGAGCCGTGGCGGTCGCGGGATTTCTGTTTCGCGCCGATCCGCTGCCTCCCACTACGATCCACGTGGCGGTGATCAGCGGCGGGAATATTGAGCCAGCGATGCTGGAAGATATTCGGCAGGCGTAGAGCGGCGCCCGCGGGCAGCGCCCGCGCCACACCAAACCCGGCACGGTGTAAAATCGAGTTCCGCTCTCATCTTCACGGTTGAGGTCCATTCCATGCCGGTTTCCGCGAGTACGCGGATCGCTCCTATTCCCGTGTTTTTTCTTCTCCTTCTCATCGTCGCCTTCATGCCAATCCACACCGTCGCTTTTGCCTCGGGCGAACGCGGCGCCCTGGTCAGGGTGGCCAACATTTACCTGTCGCCCGATATCAATTCGGCAAAACTCGCGGAGATCGAGCGGGGGCGAGAGCTTGTGATCCTCGAGAGCACCCGCGGTTGGGTGCACGTCGAAGCGCTCCTGGGTCCGGAGAAGACGGTCGCAGGCTGGATTCTCGATAAGGGGCTCGTCCGCAGCCTCAACCCGGAGGGAGACAAGATCCTGTTTGGTGAGGGCGCGGATTCGGAGGACGAAGCCAGCCGGCGACACGGCCGCAGAGGAGCCGATCAGGACGCCCTTCGTTTGTATTACCGCGTCTACGACTTCTTTCCAGCTTCGCCGGTGGCCGGAGAAGCTCTCTACCGGGCGGCGGATATTCGCTGGCAACTGGAGCGGGCGGATGTGATGTCACGTCCTTCGGCGCGGGAGCGTGATCCCATGCTGCGCGAAGGCATGAACGAAGAGTGGATGCACGAGGTGATGAAGAAGTTTCCCGGCACCAAGTGGGCCGATCTGGCCGCATTTCACATGATCGAGAACAAGCTGTGTGGTGAGTGGCAAGGCTCGTCGAAATGCCCCGAGAAAGAGGCCGAGTTGTACGAGAAGTACGCCAATGATCGCCCGCAATCTCCAGCGGCTGCGCAAGCGCTCTACCTGGCGGCGTCACGGCGGGCAGCGTTGATCGAGATTTACAAGACCGAAGAGCAAAAAAAGAAGTCGGAAGAGTCGCGCGCAAAAGCTCTCGCGCTCGCTCAGAAAACGCTGCAGCAGTACCCGCAGTCTGACTGGGCGGCGCGGGCGCAGGGACTGATGTTCCTGGTGCAGCAGAATGTGCCGACGTTCGGGAACGCCGTGGAGTAAGACGAGCAGGCGGCTTGGGGCTGGCCCGGACCGAGCTCGAAAAAGCGGCAAAACCGGCACGGACACGATGGGACACGAAGCGGGGGCCTAGATCGAGGGCCTGCGCATTCCTTGGTGTCCTTGCTGGCGCGGAGAGGTATCCAACTTCGTAATCTATCCGCCACCAATCTCTGGGATACTGGTGCTTCTTGCGGAGGAAGCTTGAACCCCTACTTGCTGTCGCTGCTGCTCGGCATTATTGAAGGATTGACGGAATTCCTGCCGGTAAGTTCCACCGCGCATTTGCGTATCGCCGAGAGCCTGTTTCACGTTTCCCTATCCGACGGCTACTGGAAGATGTACTCGATTGTCATTCAACTGGGGGCGATCCTTTGCCTGCCAGTCTACTTTCGCGACCGGATCGCGAAGTTTCTCTCCACCTTCCCGGCGGGAGAAGGCGGTGACCGAACGATACTGACTCATCCACTAGGCCTGACTGGGGTTGCTTTTGTGGTGACGGCGGTCCCCTCTTTTCTGATGACTAAGCGGATTGGGAAGAACCTGGAGAGCCTCTACGTCATGGGCGCTTCCCTGCTGATCGGCGGCATCGTGATGTGGGTGGTGGATGCGATGAAGGCGCCCTGGGAGAGAGCCGGACCGGGCGCCGCCGGGAGCACGATCCAGACCTGGAAGATGGAGGACACTCGCCTCGGCCAGGCGATCTGGATTGGCGCCTGCCAGATTCTGTCGGCGGTCTTCCCGGGAACGTCGCGTTCGATGTCGACGATCGCGGGCGGACAACTGGTGGGGATGTCGCGCGCTTCGGCGCTGGAGTTCTCATTTTTCCTGTCGATGCCGACCATGATCGTTGCCACCGGCTACACGCTGCTGAAGTCGCTGCGCGGGAAGGGCGAGAATCCGATCGGGGTCTCCCAGATCACCTCTGCGCATTGGCTGATCCTGGCCATCGGATTCGTGGTCTCGTTCCTGGTGGCTTATGCCAGCGTCGCCTGGTTTATGGCGTGGGTGAGGAAGCGCGGGTTTGCGCCCTTCGCGGTCTATCGCATCATTGTGGGAAGCGCGGTGCTGGCGTTCGCGGCCAGACTGGCGGGCTAAGTTGGCGGAAAAATTGAACGTCGGCTTAAAGCCTTCATTGACAATCTCATCCCAGCGCGGGATTTGCCTCCCCTTCGCCCCTGAAGCTAAGTCGATACGGGCGGCTGATTCCTTGATTGTCGGTTGCGACCATTCTTGGCATAATCGTAAGGCTCTGGCGCACTTCGGACACTGTTGGCCGTTTTGTCTTCAAACGCGGCCGGTGGTGCGGAATACGCCCTAATGAAGTTTCTTTCGCGCGTTTTCAATCCGACCAGTAACCGTCGGCTCAACGAGCTGATCGGTTTTCTGTTGTGCGTCTCCGCGCTCCTCCTTTTCCTCGCGCTGGCTTCCTATTCTCCCCTGGACCCCTCCTTTAACAGCGCCTCGGTTTTGACCAACGCGCGAGGAGCGCGCAACTGGATCGGGATCGTGGGTGCCGTCGCCTCCGATTTGTGCTTGCAGTGTTTCGGGATTGGGGCGTTCCTTCTGCCCATTTTCCCCGCCCTGGTGGGCACGCGCTGGTTCCGCTCCCGCAAGGTGCAATCCCCGGTGGCGAAGAGCTTGGGCGGACTCTGGCTGATCGTGTTCGTTCCGGCGTTCCTGTCGCTTCTGCCGGGGCATCTGCGCTGGCTGCATGTCATCCCGATCGAGGGCCTGCTGGGGCGAGTGGTGGGAGATGTGCAGGTGCATTACCTGAACCTAGCCGGGGCTTACATTGTGTGCGCCACGGTGCTGGCCGTCGCGCTCTATCTTTCGACCGCATTCTCGTTCTCTAGTATGCAGGTGTGGCTGCCGACTCGCTTCGCGTTTGTGTTAGCGCTGCGTGACCGCTGGCGTGACTGGCGGGAAGAGCGCGCGAAGAGAAAGATGCAGAAGGAACTCGAGAAGCGGCGGGCAACCAAGCCGGTGGTCAGCACGCAGCTGGTGCCGGGCCGGCTGGCGGCGCCGGTCTTCGAAGTGCGGGCGGGCCGCCCGCTGGACAGCCGGCAAGATGCCGGCGCGGCCCCTTCTGGAGCGGTGCGGACCGGGATTGACCGCATGCTGGCGCCTGAGCGGGAGGGGTCCGTCGCGGCTGCGAGTAAGAGCGCTTTCCTGACTGCGGCGGCTGCTCAGTCGGGAGTCATTGTTCCCGAGGTCACCGAGCGGGCCGACAGCGGTTCGAGGGCCAAAACGACTCTTCCACGCATCGCGGGCGGCTACAAGCTTCCTCCCAGCGCCCTGTTGCATCGCGCAGATGGCCAGACTTCGGTTGACGCGGACGAACTGAAACTGCTCGCGCGGGTGCTCACGGAGAAATACGCCGAGTTCGAAGTGCATGGCCAGGTGACCCAGATCAATCCCGGGCCGGTGGTCACGACCTTCGAGTTCAAGCCGGAAGCCGGGGTAAAGTACAGCCGCATCACCAACCTGACCGAAGATCTCTGCCTGGCGCTGAAGGCGGAGAGCATTCTGGTGGAGCGCATGGCCGGCAAGTCCACGGTCGGGATCCAGGTGCCGAACCGGGAGCGCGAGATCATCTGGCTGCGCGAGAACATTGAAGCGCAGGAATTTCTGGGATCGAAGTCCAAGCTCACGCTCAGCCTGGGCAAGGACATCAACGGACGCATCGCGGTCGCCGACCTGGCGGCCATGCCGCACTTGCTGATCGCTGGCTCCACGGGTACCGGCAAGAGCGTGGCGATTAACGCCTTCATCATGTCGATCCTGTACAAGGCGACGCCCGACCAAGTGCGCCTGATCCTGGTGGATCCAAAGCGGCTGGAACTAGGCAACTACGAAGGCGTACCTCACCTGTTTACTCCGATCATCACGGAGCCAAAGCTGGCCGCGAATGCCTTGCGGAATGCGGTCCGCGAAATGGAGCGGCGGCTGAAGCTGCTGGCGGAAAAGGGCGTCCGCAACATTGATCAGTACAACCGGCTCTTTGAGGACGACGGCACGCCCAGCTTGTTCGGGGAAGATTCAGACGAGCAGCCGATTCCCTACATTGTGATCATCATCGACGAGCTGGCCGACCTGATGATGCTCGATTCGGGCAACGTGGAAGAGTCGGTCACGCGGCTGGCCCAGATGGCGCGAGCGGTCGGAATTCACCTGGTGCTGGCGACCCAGCGGCCCTCCGTAGACGTCATCACCGGACTGATCAAGGCGAACTTCCCGGCTCGCATTTCGTTCCGCGTGGCCACCAAGGTCGATTCACGTACCATTCTCGACTCAAACGGAGCCGAGGCGCTGCTGGGGCGTGGCGACTTGCTTTACCTGCCTGCCGGTTCTGCGCGGGTGCACCGCCTGCATGCGCCCTTCGTTACGGAAAAGGAAATCGCCGCGGTGGTCGAGTTCTGGCGGGCCCAGGGACAGGCGGAGTATCAGGAAGCCTTCCTGCAGGCGCCGCGGGAGGAGCGCGAACCGGGTGAGCCCGGAACTGAGGGTGGCGAAGGTGGCGCGGCCGAGAACGATCCTCTCTACAACGATGCGGTTCGGCTGGTCGTGGAATTCGGCAAAGCCTCGACTTCCCTGCTGCAACGGCGGTTGCGCATCGGCTATGGGCGTGCTGCGCACCTGATCGATCTCATGGAGCGGGATGGCATCGTAGGTGCGGCGGATGGTCCCAAGCCGCGCGAGCTGCTGAAGCGACCGGATTGGATCTCGGAAGTGGAGGAGTCGATGCGGTGAACGCTCCACACGCCCGGTTCTGGAGAGGGCGACCCCTGAGGGCCCTTTTCGTGTCCGGAAGCACTCTCCCGCGGGAGCAGGTTGCACCCTGCGACCGTTCAACCGTCACAGACCCTGTGAAACTCCCTGCCGTTATACTCCTTGCGTGACCGCTGAGACCGACCTGCTGGCAGCGCTGCATCGCTACTGGGGATACAGCTCGTTTCGTCCCTTGCAGGAGCGCATCGTGGGTAGCCTTGTCGGTGGACACGACACGTGCGTGGTGATGCCTACCGGAGGAGGCAAGTCCCTGTGTTACCAATTGCCTGCCCTGGTTTTGGGTAAGACAGCTGTGGTCGTGTCCCCGCTCATCGCGCTGATGCAGGATCAAGCTGCCAGTCTGGCGCAGATGGGAATTCCAGCCGCGGTGCTCAACAGCACGATGGCCGGCAGCGATCAGTCGCAGGTTATACGCAAGGCTCGTAAGGGCGAGTATCGGCTGCTGTATCTGTCCCCGGAGCGTCTCGGGCGGGAAGACACGATCGGCTGGCTGAAACAGGCGCCCATCGCGTTTTTCGCGATCGACGAAGCCCATTGCATTTCGGAGTGGGGACACGAGTTTCGTCCGGAATACCGGCAGCTGAGCCGCTTGCGCACGGCGTTCCCGGACCGGCCCATCGCTGCCTTCACGGCCAGCGCCACGCGCCGGGTGCGGCACGACATCCTGCATCAACTTCAATTGCGGGATCCGCACAAATACATTGCCAGCTTCCACCGGCCAAACCTCCGCTATGTGGTGAAGGAGTGCGCCGGCAACTCGCAGCCGCAACTGCTGGTGCGCGCCCTGAAGCACTACCGGGAGGGCAACATCATCGTGTACGCGCCCACAATCGCCCGCGTTGAGCAGACCGTGGACTTTCTGGAGGAGCAGGGCCTTCCCGCGGTCGCCTACCACGGCAAGATGGAGTCGGACGAGCGTCGACGGAACCAGGAGCGCTGGATGTCCGATGAAGCGCGAGTGCTGGTGGGTACGATTGCTTTTGGACTCGGCATCAACAAGGCCTCAGTGCGCGCAGTCATTCATCTTTCGTTGCCCAAGTCGATCGAGCAGTACTATCAGGAAGCGGGCCGGGCGGGGCGCGATGGCCAGCCCGCGGACTGCATCCTGCTCTGGCAGAAGCGGGACGCCGGGCTACTGGCGCACTTTATCGGACAGATCACTGATCCTGCCGAGACCGAGCGGGCCTGGCAGCGATACCGGCACATTCGTGATTTCGCCGAGGCGAACCAGTGTCGGCATCGGCAGATCTGTCTGCATTTCGGCGAGACGCCGAAGTGGATGACCTGCGGTGCCTGTGATGGGTGTGGCTCGAAACCCGAATGGCTGGCGGCGCCCGTCCCGACTGCGCCTCGCAGGCGGGGCCGGCTTCCTTTGCCCATGGTTTCGGTGCCGGAGATCGCGAGCGTCCCGGAAGTCAGAACAATCGGGGAGGTCGACACCGCCTTGCGGGAATACCTCCGTGAATGGCGTCGAGCCACGGCAAAACG